>NZ_JBNCKP010000003.1:0-263704 GCF_049841575.1 Micromonospora sp. DT201
CCAAACGAGCCCACTACGCTCGCCGCCTCACCCTCGAACTCCAACCATGATCACGAACGGCGGCTGCCGTACTAGGAGCCGAGGTAGTGCAGGATCGCCAGGACTCGGCGGCTGTAGCCGGTCGCGTGGGACAGGTCGAGCTTGTCGAAGATGACGTTGACGTGTTTCTCGACCGCGCTCTGCGACACGTGCAGACGTTCGGCGATGGCGGCGTTGGTGTGCCCCTGAGCCATGTAGTGCAGCACGTCGCGTTCCCGAGGGGTCAGGCGATTGAGCGGGTCGCTGTGGCTCGTGGCGGACATGAGCTGCCGGACGACCTCGGGGTCGAGCGCCGTGGCACCGGCGGCGACGCGGTCGAGCGCGTCGAGGAAGTCTTCGACCTGGGCGACGCGGTCCTTCAGGACGTAGCCGACGCCTTCGGACCGGTCGGCGAGGAGCTTCGCGGCGTAGCGCTTTTCGACGTACTGGGAGAGGACGAGCACGGCGATGTCGGGCCAGCGGCGGCGGATCTCCAGCGCGGCCCGCAGCCCATCGTCGGTGTTGGTGGGCGGCATGCGGACGTCGGTGACGACGACGTCGGGGCTGTGCTGCTCGACGGCGGTGACGAGTTGGTCGGCGTCCGCGACGGCGGCGACCACCCGGTGTCCCTCGTCGGCGAGGAGGCGGGTCAGCCCTTCACGGAGCAGGGTGGAGTCTTCGGCGAGGACTATGCGCACGGCAGCTCCGCCCGGATCGTCGTCGGGCCACCGGCCGGGCTGTCCACGTCAAACTGGCCGTCGAGCGCGGTGACCCGGCGGGCAAGTCCCTGCAGGCCGCTGCCGTGCGGGTCGGCGCCGCCGAGGCCGTCGTCCCGTACGCGCATCTTGATTCTTGCGTCCCGCACCTTGATCTCGATGGTGATCATGCTAGCTCGGGCGTGTTTGGCTGCGTTGGTGAGCGCTTCGCAGGCGACGAAGTACAGCACGGTCTCGATCGGTCGGGCGGGCCGGACCGGTACGTGGTAGGTGATTTTGACGGGGATCGCAGATCGTTGCGCCACCATGCTCAGCACCTCGTCCAGGGTGGTGTGGTCGAGGGCGGAGGGGTACACCCGCCAGGCCACGTCCCGCAGGTCGTCGACGGCGCGTTGGGCGTCCTCGTGTGCCTGCGCGAGAAGTTCGCGCGCCTTGTCGGGGTCGCGGGTGCGACGTGCCCGGCCGAGCAGCATGCCGAGTGCGACGAGGTGTTGCTGCAGCCCGTCGTGGAGGTCGCGTTCGATGCGCTGACGCTCGGCGTCGACCGCGGCGATGACGCCGGCCCGGCTGACGGCCAGTTCGCTGATCCGCCGCTGCAGCGCCTCGCGGGAGTTGGGTTCGAGCAGGCTGCGGGCCAGCCACCGATCCAGCGTGGCCACGCTGACTATCGCTTGCAGGTTCACCAGCAGCAGGGCGGCCCCGATGAGTCCCTGCAGCAGGAAACCGACTGCGGTCATGGTGCCTGCGACGAAGGAGCGCACCACGATGGCGGCGAGTACGGCACCGACCACGAGGAGGCCGGCGGTGAGCAAGCCGAGCGCCGCCGGTAGGAGGCGGGCGGCGAGGTAGCCGAGCACGCGCGGCCCGTTCGCCCGGACCGGGGGCGGGGATGGTTCCGAGGCGATGACGGCCAGGCGGTGCCGCTCCCACTCGGTGATGCGTTGGGCGTACCGGACGATGATGGTGCCGATGCGGCGGCGGGCCGCCGGCGCTGGCGAGACCGCGACCACGACGAGCCCGGCGAGGAGCAGGAACAGCACCTCGGCCGCAGCGGTGAGGACGCCGACCTCCACGCCCGCCACCGGCCGGCCCCACCGGGCCACGGCGTCGATCCACGACCGCCGACCGTGCACCGCGGGTTCTGCCACCAGACCGTCCCTCCATGGCTCATGTCGTCTCGGATCCATCTCGTCTCGGGTCGTTGGCGGCCGGTCAGGAGCACCGCGTGCCCGGCCGCCCACCCCACCTGGCTACCGGTCCCCGACAGTCATGATGACCTGTGTAATGGCCTCCAGCAGCGGTCCAACCCGCACGTCTGCGTCGTTCGCCGCACGCCGTTGGCGGCGCCCCGCCGGTGCGTGGTCCTCAAAACCCGGCGTCACCAGCCATCGTCCGACCGGCGCGGGGTTCCGTACACGTTGCCGCGTACGGCTCGGGCCGGGTTATCGGTCCCGGGTTGCCCGTACGGATCGACAGGTGTGCGCGACCCGTACGGTTCGGACTTGTTCGGTGCCAGCCCGTTGTCCCGCGCCGATCGCCTCCGGCGCATCTTGATCAGGCGGGAGACGACGAAACACCCCACGCCGAGCGCGCAGACCGCGATGACGACGTTCTGGAACGTCCCGACGTACGACTCGACGGAGTGCCAGTTCTCCCCGAGTAGGTAGCCGGCCATCACGAACACGGTGTTCCAGATCAAACTGCCCAACGTGGTGTAGAGCAGAAACGTAGCGATTGGCATTCGCTCCACACCGGCCGGAATGGAGATGAGGCTGCGGAAAATCGGGATCATCCGCCCGAAGAAGACGGTCTTCACCCCGTGCCGGACGAACCATGTCTCCGTCTTGTCGATGTCGCTCAGCTTTATCAGCGGCAGCCGCGCCGCGATCGCGCGGACCCGGTCACGCCCGAGCGCGACGCCGACGTAGTACAGCGCCACCGCGCCCACCACCGAACCGATTGTGGTCCAGATGATCGCGGCGAACAGGCTCATCTTGCCCTGACTGGCGGTGAACCCGGCCAGCGGCAGGATGACCTCGCTCGGGATCGGCGGGAACAGATTCTCCAGCGCGACCGCCAAGCCGGCGCCGGGGGCGCCGAGCCGCTCCACCAGGTCGGTCACCAACCCGACTAGGCCGTCCGACGGCGGATCAGACTCCTGGGCCAACAGGCCAGCGTGCATCGGTACATGCCACAAAGGGATCATGCCGTTAACGCTATGAACTCACTGCGGCCCGGACCATGAGGTCGACCGTCGACCTCAGCAGGCAAACCTCAAGCGCCGGGGTGTGGAAAACCGCACCCCCACCGAACACCTCGCAGTGAGGCCAGACCTCTCGGCGTTCTTCAGGCATCTCTGCGCCGTGCATGCAGATGGCCGTCGAGCGGGAATGCGGGCGGCGCTGCGGGCAGGACTCTGTCGAAGTCGTATCGGCTTTTCTCCGCCACTCGGCACGAGGCCGAGTTGTCCACCTGATGCAGGAGTTCAAGACGCTTCAGCCCAGCCGGCCCCAGAGTGTCGAAGGCCCAGCCGGTGAGAGCTTCCAGAGCGCGCGGCGCCACACCCTTTCCGCGAGCGTGCGCCGCCGTCCAATAGCCCACCTCGGCCGACGGTTTGCCGGGGGCTATGTCCTTCAGGACCACGTTGCCCACCAACTGTCTGTGGGGTGCATCGGGGCTCGTTTCGAGGACCGCGAAGCCAAGCCGGTTTCCCGTCGCCCAGCCCCGCTGCTGGGCCCGCACCCATCGCGTCGCGTCCGCGTCGTTCTCCACCGCGGGGCTCGCCCAGAGCCGCATCGCGGGGTCCTGGCACACCTCGACCAGTGCGGGAACGTCGTCCATGTGCCAGGGGCGAAGCACGAGAGCGGGGGCGGTCGGCGTCGCGACCGTGTGCAGTACGACTGTGTCGTTCACCGGTCGAGCGTAGGGCGGCACCGTCGCCGGACCCGTGGCTACCTCCGACGCGCCAGGTGTTGCAGCGTCGCCCGGATGACTGTCTTCTCCTCCGCGGAGACGCTGGGGTCCATCAGGATGCGCGCGACTGCCCGCAGGTCCGGGTCGGTGCTCGGGTCAGGTGCGGGTGAGGGCGGCGCTCCGTCCCAGCCCAGAATCTGCGAGGCCACCGTTCGCGGGATGCCAAGACCGTCGCAGAACTGCTGGACCTGGGTGCGCTGCGGGTTGGCTATCTCGGCACGTCGCCAACGGTAGATCGTCGAACGACCAATGCCGGTGCGCTGTTCGACATCCTCAATGGACATGGCGCGTTCCCGTACGGCCTCGTCGAGGGCGCGTTTGATGAACCGCGCGAACGCGATGACGCGGGGGTCCTGGCTGGCACTTGCGGGCACTGGCTGATCGTAAGTGCCGTCTATGGGACTCCGTTGCCGGACCCGCATCCAGTGCCACATCTGGCATCCGACTCTCGTCGCGCCGTGGCAGCGCGAAGCCATCCTTGCAAGCTTATACGCGGACTACGCGCGGTCTGGCGGGCTCAAGCGCCACGAACCAAAAGTACGCTCGTTGCCACACTTGGCACTGAGTGGTTGACGCGATACCGTCAGTGCCATGAATGGCAACGACAGTGCCAGATCTGGTTCTCGTCCGCTCTTCGATCGGCTCGCCCGCCTACCGGCCGAGGGCGGCCCCGCTCCACACGGCCGCCTCGGGCTGCCCATCCACCCATCCCCAGCGGGAGTGCCCAGCATCACCGCGACCAACGACGAGCAAGCCGCCGGTTCGGTGGCAGAGGAGGCTCGATGAAACTCCGTCCCATGCTGTTGGGTGCCCTCGCCGTCGCTCTCGTGGCGGTCGGTCAGTCTGTCCCCACGGGCGCACCCGTCGCCGCCCAGGCCGCAGCCGCCGCCTGTCCCGTGCCGGGGCGTCCCACGCTGAAGATTCTGACCGTGGGCGATTCGATCACCGCGGGCGCGACGATGGCCGGATCGTCCAGCGCCGGCTACCGCGCTGAGCTGGGGCGCCTGCTCGACCAGAGCTGCGTACCCCATCAGTTCGTCGTCGCGGCCGTCGGCGGCGTGACCTGCAACTACTGGTCGTCGCGGATGGCGGGCCTGGTCACCACGCATCGACCTGACCTCATCCTGCTGAACTGCGGGACCAACAACAACCTGTCGAACGCCACCGCGGCCCAGATCGCCGCCTTCGAGGGCACCTACCGGGCGCTCTTCGACACTGCGCTGGATCTGGACCGGACGTCATCATGTACCCGTCCTGGGTGCAGTACAGCTCCGGGCATGGCACCACCGGCTGTACGACCCCACCGGGCCCGAGTCCCGCCTGGCTCCCGGCGAGTGAAGCCAAGGTCAATGACGCGATCTATCGCAGCATGTTGGTCATCGACGAGTACGGCGACCGCGTACCAACCTGGATCGACTACCAGTCCATCCCCGAGGGGTATCTGGACCAGTGCGGCGTGCATCCCACGCCGGGCGGTTACGACGTGATGGGCCGGCTGGCCTTCAACACCATCGCTCCTCGGCTGGGCGTCGGGCCGGCGCCGCTGCCGTGCGGGTTGGTGGGCCGTCGGCCGGGCTTCTCGGTCGGTCAGTGGGTGCCCTGCGCAACGATGAACCTCAACCCGTGAGGACCGTCCGCTCACTGCGGTGATCCGACGCGCGCCACTGGGGCAGCGACCCTCTCCTGCCGGCTCTGCCCATCCTGGGTGGGGCCGGCTTCGTCGTCGGCGGGTGGGTGCAACCGGCCCTTCGGGTCAGTGCAACCAGCCCTTGGAGAAAGGCGTGTGTCCGTGAAGTGGGCTCGCTTCAGCTCGATGGGTGCGAGATCATGTTCGTCTGCCGATCTCTCCGCCGGCTCACCCCCGGCAGGTCAGCGCGGCAGCCCGAAACCGTTCGTGGATCGGGACGACGCCTACCGGGGGGAGGCTGCGTGTGGCGCAAGCAGGGCATCGCCCGCACCGCGCTCCCCTGTATGGCATCGTCGCAGCGGCCTGGTGCGCCCGCGGTGCCTCCATCTCGGGTGATGCACCCGACGGCGTCGGGCGTGATCGACTCAATATCGCCGAGGTTGCGGTATCCCGCTTCACGGATACCGCAACCTCGGCGAAGCGGAGTGGATCACGCTCGGACGCCCACTCTGCGGGAGCGCCAGGCCGCCGGTTTGTTCTGTCTGGGGCGTTTCGTCCGGTGGTTGGGGTCACCCTGGCGGTGGAATCGGGGCGGCAGGTCGGCCGCCGTCGAACGGTCTGATGCCGAGGGCAGGCGGCACGGCGACCGCGCCGCCCACACGTCGAGCGTCCTGGCTGCCGTGTTCGTCCCGTCCTTTGGCCAACGTCTCCATCAACTGCTGCCCCGCTCCGACGTCCCGCAGGTGGCATGACCGGTCCTGGGCTCCCACCCGGCCTGATCTGGCTCACCCGCCACCCGACGGGTGGCGTGACCGATGCCAGCCGCCCGGTGCGCGCCCGGTTGGAGGTGACCCGACCGCAGATCTCCTCGTACCGCCGCCCCAGCCCAGATCGGAGCCATCGTGGAAACTCGCACTCAGTCAAAGACCGCGAATGTCATCATCGCCGTCGCAGGATTGTGCTGGCTGGCCACCGTGCTGGTCGCCGCGATCGATTGGAATGGCGCGGTGTCCGGCCGTGCCTTCGCCGTCGGCGCAATCGCCGCAGCCGTCTCGGTCGCCGCTCTGATCGTCAACAGCCGGCAGTTGGCCGGTGGCATCAAGGTCGTGGTCGTTTCGGTGGCCCGGGCGCCGCAGCAGGCGTACTGGCGTGGCTATCAGGACCGCGGCATCGACAGTCGGCCCGGTGGTGGTGGCGACGACGACACCCCTGACCTGATGAGCGTCGGCTACTGATCCCGCCCCACCGGACGCGGTGTCTGGCGCCCGGTGGACGGATCGGCGAAGTCTCCGGGGTGCGACTCTGCGCCGTGGGTCATCGAATTCAGGTGTTCATCTGCGTCGCGATCGTGCGTGTCTTGTCGACGAGGACGATCAGCAGTACGAACGCGGCGACTGCGGCGGCGGTGCGGATGTTGTGGTAGAGCTCCCAGCGGTGGAGAAGCTCGGCGTGGTCGGGTGGCAGCGAGCTCGCCGACCACGTCTTGATCCTCCCGTTGATGGGCACGTTGCCGAGGCGGGTGACGAGCAGCGAGGTGAGCGCCAACAAGCCCGCTCCGACGGCGTACCAGCGGGTGGGGGTGCGCAGGGTTATTGCGAGCCAGGAGCAGGTGAGCAGGCTGATCGCCATTAGGGCCTGCATGACGATGCCGTTCATGTGCATCAGGGCCGTGCGGAACTGCAGGTGGACGTCGAGCGGAACCGCCTTGAAGGTAGGCACGATGGAGAACAGGGCGTAGGTGAAGGCTCCGGCGAGCAGCCCGGTGGACAAAAGGGCAAGCGCTTGAGCGAGGCGCCTAGGCACTGGTCACTCCTGTCTGCTGAATTCGCGGTTGGGCGTCGGGCGTGGGTGGTCTCAGGAGGAAGCGGGCCGCTGAGGTCGGAAACCACCAGCTGGCCCGGCCGAGGAGGGCGACAAGGGCTGGGGTGAGCACTCCTCGTACCAGGGTGGCGTCGATGGCGATGCCGGCGGCGAGGGCGGTCGCGAGGATCTTGACGTCGGTTACCGGAATGGTGGCCAGCGCCGTGAATGCGAGGAAGAGGATGAGTGCGGCCGAGGTGACGAGCCGGCCGGTACGGCTGATGCCGGTCACAACGGCGGACACGGTTGCTTTCGGTTGGTGTTGCTGGAGCAGGCCCGTGTGGACTTCGCGGATGCGGTGCAGGATAAATACCTCGTAGTCCATGGACAGGCCGAAGAGGAACGCGAAGACGGCCATCGGGACCCAGATGGTGATCGCGCCGGTGGCCGGGGTGTTGAACAGTGTTTGGCTGCCGTATCCCTTCTGCCAGATGAGCACGACCACGCCGTACGCAGCGCTGGTGGACAGGATGGTGAGGGCCAGTGCCTTGAGGGGCAGCAGTATCGAGCGGAGGCTGCGGGCGAGCACGACAAAGGTGAGCAGGGCGACCACGAGCAGGACGACGGGCAGGGAGCCATAAACCGCGTCGACGAAGTCGGCGTCCAGCGGCGGCCCGCCCCCCGCCTCCGCGCCGTCCTGTGCCTGCACGGTGGTGACGATCGCGGCGACGGTTCGTCGTCCGCGATCGTCGGCCGGGTCGTGAAGGGTCCAGGCGTCGATGAGCCGGTATCCGTTGCCCGACCAGGAGTCGGGGGTGACGACGGCGGCTACGCCGGGCAGGGCTCGTAGCCGGTTGGCGACAGCGGTCGTGTCGCCCTGGACAAGCACCTCGACCGGGCGGGCGATGCCCGCGCCGAACCCGGCACGTACCAGTTCGGCGTACGCGGCGGCCGGCGGCCCGCCGTGGCCGAGCGTGCCGATGTCTGGCTGGCCGAGTCGTATTGCCAGTGCCGGGCCGGCCAATGCCATCAGCAGGGCGCCGCTGACCAGCGCGCTGAGGAGGGGACGTCGAGTCGTGCCGCGAGCGATACGGGTCCACAACCCGCTGTCGGGGTGGTGTCTGCGGCGTGGCTGGTCGAGCCAGCGTCCCCAGGAATACAGCAGAACGGGCAATAGGGTCAGGGCGACCGCCACGCTCACCAGCGGAATCAGCAGCCCCGCGTATCCGATGCTGCGCAGAAACGGGACCGGCAGGACGATCAGTGCGGCCAGGGAGATAGCGACCGTGATGCCGCTGAGTGCGACGGCCCGTCCCGCACTCGCCGCAGCCCGCACGATGGCGTTCGTCCGCTGTTGCGGATCGGTGTCGTCCAGCCCGGCGCGCTCTTCCCGCCAGCGGGTGACGACCAGCAGCGTGTAGTCGATGGCGATACCCAACCCGATGAGCGCGACCAGGTATTGAACGATGAACGACACGTCGGTCACGCCGGTCAGCAGACGCACCAACAGGAACGTGGTCGGAATCGTCACCGCAGCCATGAGTAGCGGTACGACGGCCAGACCGCTGGCGAACACGGCCACGAGGACGATCAGTGCGCCGACGGCCCCGATCAGCGTTTCCACGATGGGGCTGCGGGCCGCGCCGCTTTCACGGCCGGACAGCACGGGCAGCCCGGTCAACTTGACCGGTTCACCGGCGATCGTGGTGTTCGCGATCGCTTGTTGGATGCCCGGCAGGGCGGCCGTATAGGGGGCGGGGCCGGCCACCGCCCGCGGATAGATCAGCGCAACTGTCGTCCGCCCGTCCCTGGAGAGTAGGGCGGGCGCGTCGGAGTAGGAGGCGCTGCGGCCTTCGCTGGGCGTGGCCCGGGCGACCACCTCGTTCCATTGGCCGGCGTACGGTGCCGAGTCGACGCGGACACCCTCCGGCACGGTGACCGTCAGCAGCAGCGGGGCACTCCTTCCGCCGGTGCCGCCGAAGCGTTCGCTGATCACGTCGTTGGCGAGTTGCGCGGGTTGCCCCGGCAGGCGCGACTCGCTGCTGAGCCGCTCGATCGTGCCGGCAACGGTGACGCCACCGGTGACCATCAGGATCAGCCAGACAACCACTACCTGTGAGCGGTGTGACAGCACCCACCGCGTCAGCATCTCCATCGGCACCCTCTCTGTTCGCGTGCGGTCCGGCCATGCCGGTCGCTCCATCGCGACCACACCGTAGCAAATACTCTCTATGGAGAAATTCTCTGGAGAGAGTGTCTAATATGAGTAGACTCATGCCCGTGCGGGATTCGGACAGTGTCGGCACCGATATCGGGCGCCTGTTGGCCATGGCGCACAAGCGCGCCACCAGCACGTTCGCCCACGCGCTTCGAGCTCTGGATCTCGACGGTCGGCTGTTCGGGGTGATGAGTACGCTCGCGCGCGTAGGGCCCGCGACGCAGGCGCGACTGATCGTCGAGCTACGCAGTGACAAATCGGTGATGTTGCGTGCTGTTGACGATCTTGAACGGCTCGGTTTGACCACGCGCGAACCAGTCCCGGAGGACCGCAGAGCGCGGGTCGTCACACTCACCGACGCTGGTCGGCAACGACTCGTCGCGGCTACCGAGATCGCCCATCAGGTCTCTGAAGACCTGTTCGGCTGGATGAGCGCCGCCGAGCAGAAGGTTCTGCGTGACCTGCTTGAACGGTTCGTCGATCAGGAGCCCGCCGGCCGGCCGGCCGAAGACTGATCGGTGCTCGAACCGGCAGCGCGGAAAACGTCGGTCGTGCTGGCTACGGTCTGGCGGTGACCGTGCCGATCGATGCCGCTGGAACGTTGCCCACCCCGGCCGAGGAGGCCCGGTTCTGGGCGCTCATCGAGTCGGCGTGGGCCGAGGTCGGCCCACAGCCGTTGGCGCTGCGGCGGGCACTCATCGAGGGTGACCCCGACGGCAGTGGGGACGACAATGCCGAGTTGTACGCGATCGAGGCCTGGCTGGATCCGCTGCTGGATCGCCTCAGACGTCTCAGCGTCGAGCTGTCCGCCCAGGAGTTGACCGACCTCGATCGGGTGGTGGAGCGCAAGCTGCACGACATCGACCGGGAAGACATCCATGAGGTGACCGACGGCTCTGACGACGGCTTCCTCTACTGCCGGGGCTTCATCGTCGCCCTTGGTCGGGAGTACTACGAGTCGGTTCGCGCCGATCCTGCCCGCGCCCTGATCGACGCCGAGTGCGAGGCCCTCTGCTACTTTTTCGCCCACCTGCACAACGAGCTGTTCGGCACCTGGCCGGAGACCGGCTCCGGCATCTCCCGGGAGTCGTGCAGCAATCCCGTCGGCTGGTCGGACTGGGCAGGCCGAGACGTCGAGGAGCGGGATCAGGCGTAGATGCTCTTGACGTACTCCGGGCCGTAGTGCCGTTCCAGGTCTTCCAGGCTCTCCACCGGCGCCTCGACCTCCTTGATCAGGCGTGCTCGGGACGGCAGCAGCTCCGGCTGCCAGGTCTCCGGCTTCCACAGCGCGGCCCGGAGGAACGCCTTCGCACAGTGGTAGAAGATCTGCTCGATCTCCACCACCACGGCGAGCACCGGCCGGTGCCCCTTGACCACCATGTCGTCGAACCATGATGCGTCGCTCACCAGGCGGGCACGCCCGTTGATCCGAAGGGTGTCGGTCCGCCCGGGAATCAGGAAGAGCAACCCGACGTGCGGGTTGTCGAGGATGTTGCGGTAGCCGTCGGCCCGCTTGTTGCCCGGCCGTTCGGGCAGCGCGATGGTCGTGTCGTCCAGCACCAGGGCGAACCCGGCCGGGTCGCCCTTGGGTGAGACGTCGCAGCTGCCGTCCGCGCCGGCAGTGGCCATCAGGCAGAACGGCGAGGCGGCAAGCCAATCCCGGTCCCGTTCGTGCAGGCGGGGGCGGTCCTTGTTGGCGGCCCGCGCGTGTGGCACCCCGAGCAGGTTGCGCAGCTCCTCGTGTGTGGTGATCTCCACCGTCACGTTGATCCTCCCTCAACCGTTGACCCGGTGGCGGGCACCACCATTCGTGAGCCTAATCCGCGGTGACCAGCGCGAGGTTTGTGCCTGGTTCGTCGGGGGTACGGCCCTCTCGACGCGCCCGCCGAAACGAGACCGTTGTGCAGGACGCCGACCAGTGGAGGCCGGGACATGGAGAGCCGACTCAAGGTGCTGGGTCATCCAGTCCATCCGATGCTTGTCATGTTCCCGGTGGCCCTGCTGGCAACGGCGGTGCTGTTCGACGTGGTCGACACCGTCGGTGGTCCCGATTTCCTCGGCGAGGTCGCGTACTGGAACATCACGGTCGGCCTGATCGGCGGCCTCCTCGCGGCGGCGGCCGGCTCCTTCGACCTGCTCGCGATCCCGACCGGCACCCGCGCCAAGCGGGTAGGTCTGCTGCACGCGGGTGCCAACGTCGCGGTGATCCTGCTCTTCGCCGCCGTGTGGGCCGTCCGGCTCAACGCGGACTCCCGGGCCGCCGGCGGCGCACTTGTCGCCATCGAGGTGGTCGCCCTGGCGATCCTCGGCATCAGCTCCTGGCTCGGCGGTGAGCTGGTCGACCGGCTGGGCGTGGGAGTGGACGAGGACGCCGGCCTGGACGCGCCCAGCTCACTACGGCCGCCCACGGCCACCCGGCGGATCGGAGAGGTGTGATGAGCGAGCAGCAGGCCGGCGGCTTCGGCCGGGGTTGGCGGGGCGGCCGGCAGCAGGGCTGGGACCCGATGGGGGAGCTGCAGTCGCTGCGCGCCGAGCTGAGCCGCCTGGTCGGTGGTCGGGCCGGGGCGTCCGACGTCGAGTTGACCGAGACCACCGATGGCTGGGAGGTCGTCGTCCGGCTGCCCGGGGTGGCACCGGAGGAGGTGGCCGTCGAGCTGGACGATCGCGAGTTGTGCGTGCGGGCCCGCTCCGAGGCTGAGGTCAACGCCGACCAGGGCATCCCCGGTGGTTTCGAGACCCGCGGCTTCGAATACCGCATCAACCTGCCGTCTCGGGTCGACCCGGAGGCCATCGACGCGGTCATGGACCACGGCCTGCTCCGGGTCCGGTTGCCCCGGGCGACCCGGCCCACGCCGCGCACCATCACCGTCGGCCGCACCGGGCCGCGCTCCGGCGACCTCTCCACTGGTACGCCGATGCCGGCCGATCCTGCCGCGGACCGGGAGTTGCACCGCCCGGACACCGTCGGCGAGATCGACCGACAGTAGCGGGCGGCGTGGTCACTGCGTCCGTGCTCGGCCCGATCGCCGAGCGCCTTCCCGACGTGCAGCGGATCGCTGTGCTGCGCGCCAACGCGCTCGGCGACTTCTTGTTCGTCCTGCCTGCGCTTGACGCGTTGCGTGCCGCGTACCCCTCGGCGGAGATCGTGCTGCTCGGCGCGCCGTGGCACGCGAAGCTCTGGCGCGACCGGCCCGGCCCGGTGGACCGGGTGCTGGTGGTGCCGCCGGCGCCCGGCATTCGAACGCCGGAAGCGGGCGAGCCGGAGTCGTCGATGGACGACTTCCTGGCCGCAGCCTCCGGTGAGGGCTTCGACCTGGCGGTGCAGATCCACGGTGGTGGTGCCAACTCCAACCCGCTGATCAGTCGCCTTGGCGCCCGGGTGACCATCGGCCTGCGCGCCGAAGACGCGCCGCCGCTGGACCGCTGGGTCCGCTACGTCTACTACCAGCACGAGGTGATCCGCTACCTGGAGGTGGTGGCCCTGGTGGGAGCGCCGGCGACCACCATCGTGCCGACGCTTACGGTGACCGACGCCGACCGGGCCGAGGCGGCCCAGGTGCTCGGCCCGGCGGGCCGCCCCCGGGTGGCGCTGCATCCGGGTGCCTCCGACACCCGCCGCCGCTGGCCCGCCGAGCGCTTCGCCGAGCTGGCCCGTGAGCTGCACGGTGACGGCTTCGAGGTGCTGGTCACCGGCACGCCCTCCGAGCAGGAGGTGGTTGACCGGGTGGTCGCTGCGGCGGGGGTGCCGGTCCGACCGCAGGTGGGCACGCTCAGCCTCGGCGGGCTGGTTGGTTGCTACGCCGACTGTGCGCTGGTCGTCTCCAACGACACCGGCCCACTGCATCTCGCCGCTGCGGTCGGCGCGTCGACGGTGGGCATCTTCTGGGTCGGCAACCTGATCAACACGGCCAACCCGTTGCGGGGTCGGCACCGGCCGATCTGCTCCTGGACCGTGCACTGCCCAGTCTGTGGGGTGGACTGCACGCCGGGCATCTACCCGCACCGGCCCGGCGACGGCGAGTGCCCGCACCGGGACTCGTTCGTCACCGACGTGCCGGTTGTCGAGGTGCTGGAAGCCGCCCGGGAGCTGCTCACCCCGTAGTTCAGGCCGGCTGCGGGCTGTCCTCGTCGGCGAGGACGACCTCCCAGGCCTCCACGTCCCGGTCGGTGACCGTCGTGGGGGACTCCAGGTGGTACGCGCCGCTGGGCAGGATGCCCGCCCCGCCAAAGCGGGCCAGCACCGCGAGCTGCGCGGCCACGTCCTCGCCCTGGTGCTTCTCCTGCAACCGACGCCAGAAGTCGAAGCCACCAGCGTCGACGAGCTTGGCCCGGTCGTAGAGCACGCACCCACCGATCCAGGAAACCCTGTACGCCCGCCACGCGCCCGGCGGCAGCGCCAGGTGCTCGGTGATGTGCAGCAGGTTTGCCGCCGAGTGGATCCGGGCGCGATTCCACTCCGGGGTGTCGGGTCGGATCCGCTCGGGTGTGGGCGGACCTGTCCACTCCTCGTAGTGCCCGTGCGATTCCGGCCGCACGTCGTCGGTGTAGGAGAGCCCGTGCACGCCGTTGCCGACGAAGCCGCAGCCCAGCTCACCGATCGCCGTGACCAGCCGGTGCAGCGCCCCGGGTTCCAGCCAGACATCGTCGTCGAGGCTGAGGACGTACCGGGCGGTCGAGGCGGCGAGCAGGTACGCCCGGTGCTCGGCCAACCCTCGTCGGGGCAGCCGGCGGGTCAGCAGCACCGGGTGACCCCGACCGCGCAGCACCCGGACCAGGGTGGCGGCGGCGGGATGCGCGTACGCCGGCTCGCCGTCGGACTGGTCGCTGACGACGACCCCGAAGCCGGGCACCCCGTCCTGAGCGGCGAGCCCGCCCAGGGTGACCGCCAGCTCGGCGGGCCGGTTCCGGGTCGGAATCAGCACGTCGACCAGCCGGTCGGTCCGGAACTTCTCCGGGGTGCCGAGGTCGAGAGGGCGGTTCACGACGTCTGGGTGCGGGAGCTGAGCGACGGGTCGGGTGCCCGGTCCGCTGTTTGTGGAGACGGGTCCTGGCTGTGTGACCGGATCCGCTCGATGATCGCCGAGGTGGATCGGTCCGGCACGTAGCCCAGGGTGTGCACCTGGCCGCCCAACCGGCGCACCAGCGGCGCCTCCGGCACCAGCTCCGGCGGGTAGTCCCCGCCCTTGACGTAGATGTCCGGCCGGACCGCCTCGATCAGGGCGGCGGGCGAGTCCTCCTCGAAGACCACCACGTGGTCCACGCAGGCGAGCGCGGCGAGCAGGGCGCCCCGGTCTTCGACCGGGTTGACCGGCCGGTCCGGGCCCTTCAGTCGGCGTACGCTGTCGTCCGAGTTGACCGCCACGATGAGCAGGTCACCCAACGCGCGGGCCTGCTCCAGATAGCGCACGTGCCCCCGGTGCAACACGTCGAAGCAACCGTTTGTGAACACCACCGACCGTCCCGCCTCGCGGTACTCGGCGACGATCGCGTCCAACTCGTCACTGCCGACCAACGCGGGGTGGCTCATGGTCCGGGTCGGCTGGTCGAGTGCGGTGAGCAGGTCCTCTCGCCGGCACACGCAGGTGCCGGTGTCGGAGACGGTGATGGTGGCCGCCAACTGGGCGAGTTGGGCGGCGGTGGGCAGCGGCGCGTCAGCGGCCAGGGCCAAGGTCATCGCCGCCAGGTACGCGTCGCCCGCGCCCACGGCGTGGCTCGCCGGGACCGGGGTGCTGTGGCTGCGTCGTGGCTCCCCGTCGGCGCCGCCGACCACCGCGCCCTCGGTGTCCAGGGTTACCGCGACCACATCGGCGCCGGTGTGCGCGCGCAGCTCGGCCAGGCGCGACTCGGCCAGGACGGCCCGGTCGACCCCCTCCCCTGCCCGGGTGTTCACGGTGACGCCGGTGCCGGTGACGCTGAGCCCGTCGCCGGTGAGGGCCACCCGGCCCTCACTTGGGGTTGGCTCACCGATCGGCCCCGGCCGATCGGCTCCTGACGGCTCCAGGGCCGGCCGGTCGATGGCGGCGTCGGCGCGTACCCCGCCCGGGGCCGCGCCCACTGTCAATTCGGATGGGCCGTCGGCCGGGTCGTCGTGGGGGTGTTCCAGGTGCAGTTCGGTCCCGGCAGCCGGTCGGGTCGCGCCGCCGGCACGGGCCAGTAGTCGGGTCGCCTCGGCGAAGCTGGGCGTGACCACGGTCGGCGCGAGGCCCCGCCAGTCAGCCAGGTCGTGGGCGTCCAGCGCGACCGTGGCGTACCGCTCGCGTTGCTCGACCAGCCACGCGCGGACCGGCGCGGGCAGCGCGCCCAGACCGTAGTCGCAGACCACCAGGGTGGGCGCTTCCCCGCCGGCGGCGGCACGGAGCTCCTCGGTGGCGCAGTTCAGGGCGGTGAGCAGCCGCGTCACGCCCTCCGGGTCGAGTGCGTCGTCCGGGTCGCCGGAGTCCTCGCGCAGCAGGATCTGATTGCCGGCCAGCATGCGCCGCTTCACCGGGGTGGGCCGTCCGGGCTGGTTGACCGTACGGTCCCAAACGCCTGCGCGGTCCAGACAGTCGTGCAGTTCGTCGCCGGCCACGTCAGCGCCGACCGGTGCCACAAGCACCGCCCGGCCGCCGAGGGCGGCGACGTTTACCGCGGTGTTCGCGGCCCCACCGGCGGCGGAGATCCGCCGGCGCAGGGTGAGGACCGGGGCGGGTGCCTCCCTGCAGAGCCGGTCTGAGTCGGCGAACCGCCAGTCGTCCAACATGGCGTCACCGACGATCAGGACTGGGCGTCCGAGCCAGCTCTCCACGACGGTGGCGAGCCGGCGCTGTTCCGCTGCTGCTCCTGCCATGCCTCCTCGGGTCCCCAGCGACTCCCGGGCCAAACCTGGCGGCCACCGTTGCCCGCGGCCTGACCTGGGCGTTGTCGGCAAGGTGGGCTTCGTTACGCGGTCGGTTTGTTTTGGGCGTTCGGGGGTCGGGAAGGGAAATGAGGTACCCCCGGAGAGGAGATGTACCGACATGGCAACGACATTGCAGGGCAAGCGGATCGCCTTCCTGGCCGCCGACGGCGTCGAGGAGGTCGAGTACGTCCAGCCGCGCGAGGCGGTCGAGAAGGCTGGCGCGACGGCCGAGCTGGTTTCGCTCAAGCCTGGTTCCATCCAGTCCTTCAACCATCTGGATCAGTCGAAGACGTACGACGTGGAGGTGACGGTCGAGAAGGCGGACGTGGGCGGTTACGACGCGTTGGTGCTGCCTGGCGGCGTCGCGAATCCGGACTTTCTGCGCAGCGACCCGGAAGCGGTGCGGTTCGTGCGGGCGTTCTTCGAGGCGGGGAAGCCCGTTGGGGTGATCTGTCACGGCCCGTGGACGCTGATCGAGGCGGACGTGGTGCGTGGTCGGCGGATCACCTCCTGGCCCAGCCTGCGGACCGACCTGACCAACGCCGGCGCAACCTGGGTCGACGAGGAGTGCGTCACCGACGGAAATCTGACCAGCAGCCGCAACCCGGACGACCTCCCCGCGTTCTGCCAGAGAATCACCGAAACCTTCAAGGCCTGACCCGCCACACCCTGTTGATCAAGGAGTTGGCGGCAGAACTCGCCGCTGACTCCATGATCAACAGGGTTATTTTGTTCGGTCCGGCGCATGTTCTGCGGCTCGCGGGATAGAAGGGCACATGACCACCGAAGCCTCCACCGCGCCGGTGCTGAATCGTCAGCAGATCCGGCTGCTCATGCTCGGCCTGATGACCGGCATGCTGTTGGCCGCACTCGACCAGACCATCGTCGGTACGGCTCTGCCGACCATCGTTGGCGAACTGGGCGGGATCAACCACTACTCGTGGGTGGTTACCGCGTACCTGCTCGCCTCGACCGCGTCGACGCCGCTGTACGGCAAGATGGCCGACCTGTACGGGCGCCGACCTGTCTTCCTCTTCTCGATCGGCACGTTCCTGGTCGGGTCGTTGCTGGCTGGGCTGTCGCAGAACATGACCCAGCTGATCGTCACCCGGGGAATCCAGGGCATCGGCGCCGGTGGTCTGCTGACGCTGGCGTTCACCATCATCTCGGACGTGGTGTCACCCCGGGAGCGTGGTCGCTACCAGGGCCTGTTCGGCGCGGTCTTCGGGATCTCGTCGGTGGCCGGGCCGCTGGTCGGTGGTTACTTCGCGGAGACCGACTGGCGGTGGATCTTCTACATCAACGTGCCGCTGGCGATCCTGGCCATCGTGGTCTGCTATCACGTGATGCGGCTGATCCCGTTCGAACGCCGGGACCACTCGATCGACTGGCTCGGTGCCGGCCTGCTGGTCGCCGGGGTGAGCTGCCTGCTGCTCGCGCTGAGCTGGGGCGGCAACGAGTACCCCTGGGGCTCCGGGGTGATCATCGGCCTCATCGTCGCGGGTGCGGTGCTCGCCGTGCTGTTCGTGCTCCAGGAGGCCCGGGTCGCCGAGCCCATCCTGCCGCTGCGGTTGTTCCGCAGCGCCACGTTCGCGCTCGCCAACTCGGCCGGCTTCGTGCTCGGTCTGGTGATGTTCGGGTCGATCATCTTCATCCCGCTGTACCTGCAGATCGTCAAGGGCGCCTCGCCGACCCGAAGCGGTCTGCTGATGCTGCCGATGATGGCCGGCATCATCATCACCTCGATCCTCACCGGTCGGGCGATGAGCCGGATCGGCCGCTACAAGTGGTTCCCGGTGGCCGGGGCGGTGACCCTGGTGGTGGGCATGCTGCTCTTCACCCGGCTGCACGTGGGCACCTCGCTCTGGCTGGCGTTCGGCTTCATGGCGATCATCGGCATCGGCCTGGGTCTGTGCATGCAGTCGCTGGTCCTCGCCGTGCAGAACGCGGTCTCCGTCCGGGACCTGGGCGCGGGCACCTCCTCGGCGACCTTCTTCCGGTCGCTGGGTGGTTCGTTCGGGGTGGCGATCCTCGGCACCCTGCTCTCCACTCGGCTCAACTCGCAGCTGGCCGATCGGCTGCCCGGCGCGATCGCCCAGCTTCCGCCGGAGCAACAGGCGGCTGTCGCGGCCAGCGGCGGCACGAACATCTCGATCAACGACCCGGCGACGATCATGGCGCTGCCCGGTGCGGTCCGGGCCGCCATCCAGGAATCGTTCGTCGAGTCACTGCACCTGGTCTTCCTGACCGCCGGCCTGGTCGCCATCGTGGCGGTGCTTGTCACTCTGGCCCTGCCCAACAACACCCTGCGCGGTGCGGGCCCGCAGGGTGCCACCGGCGGTGCCGACCCGCTGGGCGGTAAGGCTCCGGCGGCGGGCGGCAAGCCGCTGTCGGGTCAATCCAAGGAGGAGGCCGCCGCCGAGATGGAGGCCCAGTCCCAGACGATGATCTGACCGCGAGGTCGGCGACCGCCTCGGACCTGTCCGGGGCGGTCGGTGTCATCCGACCACGAGGCGTAGCGGTTGGCTGTTGAGGCGGTCGAGCGCGGCGGAGGTCGCCGCGTCGGCCGGCAGGTGGACGAGCAGGCGCTGGTCGTCGTCCGCGGGGAGTTCGAGGGTCTCGTACGCGAGCCGGAGCATGCCCGCCTCGGGATGCCTTCACCGTCACCACCACCGACGGCGACGAGATCACCGCCGACATCTGGTTCCGCGCCTATGGTCTGCGCATCAACAGCGACTACCTCGTCGACGGCCGGCTCACCACACTCACCCGGCAGGGGCAGGTCCCGGTCACCGAAACCCTCAACGTCCGCGGCGGGCCCGACCAGATCCACGACCACGTGTACGCGATCGGCGACCTCACCGATGTCGCCGAGGACAAGATGGCCGCGTACGCGTTGCAGCACGCCGAGGTCGTGGTGCGAAACATCACCGCGCAACTGCGCGGCGAGCAGTTCGCGGCCACCTACCAGCCCGTGCCGTACCCGATGATTCTGGTCCCACTCGGGTCACGTCACGGGGTTGGCCAGATGCCCACGCCCGACGGTCCGGCGGTCGTGCCTGCCGCGACGGTCGCCGAGTACAAGGGTGCGGACCTGTTCACCGGCCGCTTCACCCAGCAGTTCGGCCCCGCAGCGGCCCGCACCTAGGGATCTGCGGCGGTCGAGGCCTGCTGACCGCCCTTGGGCGGGCCGCGCCCGCTTGATCGACTCGACATCGGCGATGTGGGGGTGTCCGAGCGCGGGGATGCCCCCACATCGGCGATCTGGTGTCGATCAAGCGCCCGGCCCGAGCGTCGTGCGGGGCCGGTCGCCCCGGGGCCGCCCCTACTTGAGGATCAGCCGGTTGGTCTGCTCGAAGACGTCCAGGTCGGCAAGCGTCTCGGCGACCGAGGCGGAGAGTGGGGTGGGAAACCGGTCGCGGGGGAAGAAGCCGGCATCGGTGGTCTCGTCGGTGACCCGGGTGAGCTGCCCGTCCCACTCCTCCACCTTGAACGCCGTCGTGAAGACCTGGTACGTGTGCCCGTACATGTTGGTGCTCGTCCGGTCCGGGCCGGTGTAGAGGGCGAACGCGCAGACCCGCAGCGCGCGCAGCCCGGTCTCCTCGCGGACCTCGCGTACCGCGCAGTCGGCGATCGACTCGCCCAGCTCCATCGCCCCGGCCGGCATGGCCCACTGGCCGTTGTCCGAGCGTTGGATCAGCAGGATGCGTCCAGCGTTGTCGCTGACCACGGCGCGGGCGCCGACGAACATCAGCGTCCGGTCCCCGGCGAGCGCGCGCAACTGCCCCACGTACGAGTCGGCCCAGGAGATGCTCACCTGCGACAATTTACGGGGGTTCCCAACGTGTGACCGCCGACATAGCTTGTTACCCATGCGTAGCACGATGATGGACGCCCCTCTGCAGGTCTCCCGGATCCTCGAACACGGCGCAGGGGTGCACGGCACGGCCGAGGTGGTCACCTGGACCGGCGCCGAGCCCCGCCGGATGACGTACGCCGAGGTTGGCCGCGCCGCCGCCCGGCTGGCACACGCGCTGCGCGACGAGTGTGGGGTGACCGGCGACGAGCGGGTCGCCACCTTCATGTGGAACAACAACGAGCACCTCGTGGCCTACTTCGCGGTGCCGAGCATGGGCGCGGTGCTGCACACGCTCAACATCCGCCTCTTTCCCGATCAGGTCGTCTACATCGCCAACCACGCCGAGGACCGGGTGGTGCTTGTCGACAGCACACTCATCCCGCTGCTGGCCCGGGTGATCGGTGAGCTGACCACGCTGCGGCACGTGGTGGTGGTCGGTGGCGGCGACCCGGCCCCGCTGGTGGCGGCAGCCGGCGACCGGGTCACCGTGCACCACTGGGACGCGCTGCTCGCCGACCGGCCCGAGGCGTACGACTGGCCCGAGGTGGACGAGCGCGACGCCGCAGCGCTCTGCTACACCTCGGGCACGACCGGCAACCCGAAGGGTGTGGCCTACTCGCACCGGTCCATCTACCTGCACTCGTTGCAGATCTGCATGCCGGAGGGTTTCGGTCTCGGGCCGACCGACCGGGAGTTGGCAATCGTGCCGATGTTCCACGCCATGTCGTGGGGTCTGCCGTACGCGGCCTTCCTCTCCGGCGCGTCGCTGATCATGCCGGACCGATTCCTCCAGGCGGCGCCGATCGCCGAGATGATCGCCGCCGAGCGGCCCACGCTGGCCGGGGCGGTGCCGACCATCTGGACCGACCTGTTGGCCTACCTGGACACCCACGAGGTGGACACCTCCTCGCTGACCGAGGTGATCGTGGGCGGGTCGGCCTGCCCGCCGGCGCTGATGCACGCGTTCGACGAGCGGCACGGCATCGACGTCATCCACGCCTGGGGGATGACCGAGATGTCTCCGCTGGGGTCGGTCTCGCGTCCGCCCGCCGGTGCGACCGGGGAGCAGGCGTGGCGGTACCGCTACACGCAGGGCCGGGTGCCGGCGGGTGTGCAGGCGCGGATCGTTGGCCCGTCGGGGGAGCCGTTGCCCGCCGACGGCAAGTCCGTGGGCGAGTTGGAGGTCCGTGGGCCGTGGGTGACCGCCCGGTACGTCGGTGACGACGCCCCGGACAAGGAGAAGTTCCGCGACGGCTGGCTGCGCACCGGCGACGTGGGCACCCTCTCGACGGATGGCTACATCACGCTGACCGACCGCGCCAAGGACGTGATCAAGTCCGGGGGTGAGTGGATCTCGTCGGTGGAGTTGGAGAACGCGCTGATGGCCCACCCGGCGGTGCTGGAGGCGTGCGTGGTGGGTGTGCCGGACGAGCGGTGGGACGAGCGGCCGCTTGCCACCGTGGTCGTACGGGAGGGCGCCTCGGTGACCGCAGAGGAGCTGCGGGACTTCCTGGCCGGCGCGGTCGCTCGCTGGCAGTTGCCGGAGCGCTGGGCGTTCATCGACACCGTGCCGAAGACCAGCGTGGGCAAGTTCGACAAGAAGGTCGTCCGTTCGCGGTACGCCGAGGGCGAGCTGACTGTCCGGGAGCTGACCGCCCCGTAACGTTTTTCCCGGCGTTGTCGCCTGTTGGGCGGGAGTAATCCCAAACCCTCCCCAGGGGCGGCCCCGGCGTTCGCACCGCGCCGGGGCCGCCCGCTCCACACGGGTTTACCCCGCACCGTCATTGTTGCGAAAGTTATTCGCCTCTGTCCTGCTGACGGGGAAATCGGGCGGTCAGCGACCCGATCAGGCGTTGCTGGTGGTGATGAGCACCTTGCCCACCGTCGAGTCCTCCACCGCCTGGTGTGCGGCGGCCGTCTCGGCCAGCGGGTAGTAGTGCAGCGGCAGGCCGGCGTCCGCGCCGACGCGGATGGCGCCCTGATTGGCCGCCGCCGCCACGTCCTTCACGCCCTGCGCCTTGGCTGCCTTCGGCTGCGTGTAGACCAGCACGAACTGCCACCGGGCGTTCGGCGCCATCATCGCCCGGATCGGGATGCTCACCTCGCCCCCGCCGTCGTCGGCGTACATGCAGACCGCGCCGCCGTGCCGCAGCACCTGTACGTCGATCGAGGCGTTGCGGGCGGGGGAGACCTCGACGATCGTGTGCACCCCGTCGGGGGCGATCTTGCGGACCTCCTCGACCACGTCCTGGTCCCGGTAGTTGATGACATACGAAGCGCCCGCCGATGCCGCGAGCTGCGCCTTCTCCGCGCTGCTCACCGTCGCGATCACCGTGGCGTCAGCCCAACTGGCGAGCTGGATCGCGGCGTTGCCCACCGCACCCGCACCGCCCTGCACCAGCACGGTGTGGTCGGCCAGCGCGCCGGCGCGCAGCGTGTCCGGCATGAACTCGCCAGCGGTCAGACAGCGGTGCGCGGTGAGGAACGGGATGCCCAGGGCGGCCCCCACCTCGAACGACGCGCTACCGAGGCGTACCGCCTGCCGGACCGGCACCAGCGTGTATTCCGCACTGGTGCCCCACGGCCGCTGCCAGGCCGCCTCCCAGATCCAGACGCGCTCGCCGATCAGGTCCGGGTCGACCCCCTCGCCGACTGCCTCGACCACCCCCGCGCCGTCCTGCCCGGGAATCTGCCAGCCCTTCGGAGGGGAGTTGCGGCGGGACTTCCAGTCGGTCGGGTTCACCCCGGAGACCGCCATCCGCACCAGCACCTCGCCGGCACCCGGCTCCGGCACCGGCCGGTCGACCAGATCGAGCACCGAAGGGTCGCCGTTGCGCTCGTACACGATGGCCTTCATCCGTGGTCTCTACCCGGCTCGGCCCGCGTCAACCCAGCCCGCCCACCAGCTCGGGGGTCAGCTCACCGATCGCGCCCAGCGTCACCACGGCCAACCGTGCGGCATCCGGGTCGAGAGGATACGAACCGTGCGGCACCGCCACCACCCGCATTCCCGCCGCCGCGGCCGAGCGCACCCCGTTGGAGGAGTCCTCCACGGCCACGCAGCGGGCCGGCTCGACGCCGAGGCGCTGCGCGACGTTCAGATACACGTCCGGCGCGGGCTTGCCCCGCTCGGTCTGCTCGGTGGAGAGGGTCGCATCGAACGCGTCGGTCAGGCCGGTGGCGGCCAGCGCCGCCTCGATCAGCCGGGTCGGCGACGAGCTGGCCAACCCCAGCGGCCACCGCGCGGCAAGCCGGCGCACGACCTCATCGGCGCCCCCGATCAACGGTACGTGGGCCCGGTAACGCCGGGTCATCTCCTCGACCACCTCGTCGGCGACCTGTGCCGCGGTGCGGTCAACGCCCAGCTCACCGCTGAGGTAATGGGCCCACTCGCCGGTGCTCATCCCCATCAGGCGGCGTTGCGTGTCCGGCTGCCACGTCCCGCCGTGCGCCGCCACGTACGCCCGGCGGACCTCCTCCCACACCGGCTCGGAATCCACGATCACGCCGTCCAGGTCGAAGACCACCGCATCTGCCACGGGCCCATCCTGCCCGACCGGTGGGTGTCCGGTCAGTCGGGCAGGGCGGGCAGCCCGATCGGGCTCTCCGGCGGGAGCGCCGCATGGCAGGACCGGGCAATCGGCTCCAGCAGCTCGCGTAGCCGGTCGGTGCCGTCCTGGCCGAGTGCCTCCCACGGGTGCGCGGCAGCCCCGTCGGTGGCGTCCTCGACGGCCTGGAACTCGGCCCGGCCCTGCTCGGTGGTCGTGCCGTCCCCGGTCAACCAGCCCCGGTGCGTCAGCCGCTCGCGGGCGGTGTGCCACTGCTCCTCGGACCAGCCCCGGCCGAGCAGGTACTCCGCTGGCGTGCCGTCCAACGCCGCCCGCCAGGCCAGCGTCTCCACCGGGTCCAGCCCGGCGGCCACCAGTGCCGCCACGTGCCCGTCGCCTCGGTGCTCGCGCAACGTGGTAGCTGCCTGCCAGAGTCGAGCGAGGGGATATTCGCCGGCTGGAAGCGCGGCGTTGACCGCGCTGAGCACCCGGCCGGCCGTCTGGGCCGCCGAGGCAGCCTGCGCCAACAGGTCGGCGGCCTCCGCCAGGTGCGTCTCCGGCAGCTCGTAGGTCAGCTCGGCGAGCGCCTGCACCGCGCCGGTCAGGCGGGCGCGCAGCACCTCCGGTGGGGTGGCCAACCGCCACACCGCCGGCAGCGCGCGGGCCACCATCGGCGGTGCGAAGTTGAAGAAGGCGGCGATCACCGGGGCGGCCTCGGTGGCACCCAGCGGCGCGGCTCGGCCGGCGAAGTAACCCCGCCAGTAGCCGCGCAGCCCCACCGCCTCGTATGCGGCGCGGGCCCGGGGGTGGAAGTAGGTGACGGCGTGCACCGCCTCGTAGTGCGCCCACATCAAACGGGCGGTCCGCCCAGGCTGGTCCAGCGCCGTCACATGCACCTCCGCGTCGGTCCCGGATGCTCACCCCGGGAGGCGAACCGCCCGGGGTGACGCCGAACCTACTGCCGGTGGGTGACGGGCCGGAAGCCCCATGTGAACAACTCCATCGCGGCCCGGCGAGAACCGGGGCGATCCGGACAAATCACTGGGCGGCGAGGACGTCCACCACGAAGCGCAGCGGACCCTCGGGAGCACCCTTGGCGGCGGCGTCCTTGCCGTACGCCAGCTCCGACGGGATGTCGAGCAGCACCCGGCTGCCCACGGTCACGCCGACCAGACCCTGGTCCCAACCGGGAATGACCTGGCCGACGCCGATCGGGAAGGAGGCCGGCTGGCCTGAGCTCCAGGAGGAGTCGAACTCCTTGCCGTCCTTGTAGAACACGCCCAGGTAGTTGGTGGTGATGGTCTGACCCTTCTGCACCGCCGGGCCGGTCCCCTTGATCAGCGGGGTGACCGTGAGCTTCTTCAGCTCACCCTTGCCCGCCTCGACCGTCGGCTTGCTGCCCAGCGCCGGGTCAGCGCCTGCCGGCAGCTGCGGGGCGGGCGGCGCGCCAGCCTCGTCGGGGGCAGCCGGGGCGGAGGCGGACGGGGTCGCGTCGGCCTGGGTCTTGGGCTTGTCGTCGCCCCCGCCGATCGCCACGAAGACGCCGATCAGCACCGCGGCCACGGCGACGGCCGCGAGGCTGCTGATCGCCGCGTTGCGCTTCCGCCTCCGGTCGGCCGCCTTCTTCTCCGCCAGCTGGGCGGCCAGCCGGCGGCCCGACTTGGTCGCCGGGCTCTGGTCCTGGCCTGCCGACCGGTTCTGCTGCGTCCGCTCGCTCACGTCGTCGACTCCCTGCTGCGAAGGTGTGGCCGGCACCTGGTGCCGGGGGGAAAGCCGACGCACACGGTACCCGCACCGCCGCCCCCTGTGCCTGCTGCGGACCCGCCAAATCGCCCAGGACGGCAGTACCGAGGCCGGCGCAGGCGGTTATTCCGGGATCACCATGAAGTCCGTCACGAACGAGGTGACCCGCCCATCGGCGGTACGCCCGATCCAGGTGCCGTAGCAGCCGTCGCCCCAGCCGGTGGCCACGGTGACCACGTTGGCACCGCTGGCCTCGTCCAATACAGCGGTGATCAGCCCCGGGACCGGCGACGCCGGCAGCTCGGCCGGAATGAAGACCTCCTCGACCTGGCCTTCGTCCCAGCCTTCCAGGGCGGCGAGCGCCGTCGGGTCGGCGAGGGTGCCGGCGCCTGCGTCCACCCCGTACCCGAAGTAGTCGTCCGCGCCGAGAGTGGCGACGTCCTGGTCGCCAGCGACAGCCAGCTCCCAGCGGGTGGTCGGCTCGTCGGAGACCACCAGCTCCAGCGCGGCCACCCGCCGGTCCACCTCGGCGTCCTCGCGGAGCACCACGGCCACCCAGGCGCGGGCGGGATGCCGCCCCGGCGGCACGGTCACCGTGTACGGCTCGGCCTCCGGGCAGACCAACGGGTCACACCCGACCACCCGGCCGGTCGGCAGCACGACATCGCCCACCGGGTGAACCTCGATCAGGTACGCGCCGTGCTCGTCGGTGAAGCGGGCACCGGGCGTCAGCAACCGGTCCAGATCAGGGGTGTACGGCATGAGGGCTCCTCCGGTGACCAGCGGCCGGCGGAGCCTACCCGGCCCGGCGGACACCGGCGCGGCTGCCGTACGGTCAGGCGCTCTTGCGGGGTGCGGTCTTGCGCGCGGCCGTCTTCTTCGCCGGCTCGGCCTTCTTCGCGGGGGTCTTCTTGGCGGCTGTCTTCTTCGCCGGCTCGGCTGTCTTCTTGTCGGCCGTCTTCTTCGCCGCGGTCTTCTTCGCCGGTGCCTTGGCGGCTTTCTTCTCGGCAGCCTTCTGCGCCGACCGGGCCGACGAGATGGGCGTCGGCTCACCGCCACCGCCACCACCGCGGGCGGGTTGCTCGCCACGGGCAGTCTTGGCACGCTCCACCGAGGCCTTCAACGCGGCCATCAGGTCCACTGCGGCAGCCGGCGCCTCCTCGGCCTCCTCGGGTTGGACGACCTCCCGACCTTCCACCTTGGCGTCGATGACCTCCTGCAACGCCGCCCGGTAGTCGTCGGTGAAGACGTCCGGCTCGAACTCACCGGTCATCGAGTCGATCAGCGAGCTGGCCATCGCAAGCTCCGGCGGGCGCACCTTGAGATCCTCGTCGAGGAAACCAAAATCCGGGGTACGGATCTCGTCCGGCCAGAGCATGGTGTTGAGCAGCAGCACACCCTCGCGGACCCGGAGCGTGGCGAGCTGCTCCCGCTGGCGCAGCGCCACCTTGACGATGGCCACCCGCTCGGAGTCGATCAGCGCGTCGCGTAGCAGCACGTACGGCTTGGTCGCCGTGCCCTCCGGCTCAAGAAAATACGCCTTGTTGTAGAGGATCGGGTCGACCTGCTCGGCCGGAACGAACTCCAGCACGTCGATCGCGCGCGAGCTGGTCAGCGGCAGGTCGGCGAAATCCTCGTCGGTGAGGATCACCATCTCCCCGCCGCCGATGTCGTAGCCCTTGGCGATGTCGTCGTAGGTGACCTCTTCGCCGCAGACCGAGCAGGTGCGCTTGTAGCGGATGCGGCCGCCATCCTCACGGTGCACCTGGTGGAACCGAATGTCCTTCTCCTCGGTCGCGGAGTAGAGCTTCACCCCGATCGAGACGAGCCCGAACGACACGGCTCCCTTCCAGATGGCACGCATCCTGCGCTCCCTTCGCTGGTATCGACCATGCTCGCATTCAAAAGAACCTGACGCGAGGTGTTCGGCCTGCTACTACAGTCGGGTCGTGCCCGGCGCGCCGATCAAGCCGATGCTCGCGATGACCGGGCCGCTCCCGGCGGGTGACGGCTGGGCGTACGAGTTCAAGTGGGACGGGGTCCGTGCGCTCGCCGACATCTCCGGCGGTAGCCAGCACCTGTACGCCCGCTCCGGCGTGGAGATCACCGCCGCGTACCCGGAGTTGGCCGCCCTGTCCGAGCAGGTCGACGACGCGCTGCTGGACGGCGAGGTGGTGTTGTTGGGGGAGGGCGGGCAGCCGTCGTTCACGGCGTTGGCCGAGCGGATGCACGTGCGGGACCGGAACAAGGCGGCCCGGTTGGCCGCGGTCATGCCAGTCACGTACATGATCTTTGACTTGCTCCGGTTGAACGGCGACGACCTGACCAGCTGGTCGTACGGGCGCCGCCGCGAGGCTCTGGAAGGGCTCGCGCTCGGCGGCGCCCGGTGGGCGGTGCCTCCGATGTTCGCCGACGGCCCGGCCACCTACGACGCGGCCGGCGAGCACGGGCTGGAGGGCGTGATGGCCAAGCGCGTCGGCGCCGTCTACCGCCCGGGGGTGCGCTCTTCCGACTGGGTGAAGGTCAAGCTGGAGGTGACCGGCGACTTCGTCATCGGCGGCTGGCGGCCGGGCGCACGCCGAATCGGTGGGTTGCTGGTCGGGGTGCCCGGCCCGGACGGCCGACTGATCTACCGGGGTCGGGTGGGCGGTGGGATCAGCGCCGCCATCGAGCGGCAACTCCTCGCCGAGCTGGAGCCGCTGCGTTCCGGCGTGTCACCGTTCGCGCCGGGTGTGCCGCGCGAGGATGCCCGGAGCGCCATCTGGGTAAGCCCCCGGGTGGTGGTGGAGGTGAAGTACGGCCAACGCACCCCCGACGGCCGGCTGCGCTTCCCCCGGGTGCTGCGGTTGCGCCCGGACAAGCCTCCCGAGGAGGTCGACGATGCCGGCTGAGCGGCTACGGGTGGACGTCGAGGGTCGCCCGCTGGAGCTGTCCAACCTGGACAAGGTGCTCTATCCGGCGGCCGGCTTCACCAAGGGTGAGGTGATCGACTACTACACCCGGATCTCGCCGGTGCTGCTGCCACACCTGCGCGATCGGCCGGTCACCCGGATTCGCTTCCCCAACGGGGTGGACGACAAGTCGTTCTTCGAGAAGAACGCGCCGGCCGCGACCCCGGATTGGGTGCGCGTGGAAAACCTGCCCGCCCCCGGGTCGACCAAGGGCCGGGAGACCATCGACTATGTGGTCGCCGACGACCTGCCCACCCTGGTGTGGCTGGCCAACCTGGCCGCGCTGGAGCTGCACACACCGCAGTGGAAGGTCGGCGAGCGCCCGGACATGCTGGTGGTCGACCTGGACCCGGGGCCGCCGGCCGGGCTCGCCGAGTGTTGCCCGGTGGCGGTGCTGATGCGCGACCGCCTCGCTCTCGACGGGATCGACTCGTACCCGAAGACGTCGGGCAAGAAGGGCATGCAGCTCTGCTGCCCGATCGCCGGCACCCAGTCATCCGATGACGTCTCCGCGTACGCCCGGCGGATCGCGCAGGAGTTGGAGCAGGCTCACCCGAAGCTGATCGTGTCGAAGATGGCGAAGAACCTGCGCCCGGGCAAGGTCTTCATCGACTGGAGTCAGAACAACGCGGCGAAGACCACAGTGGCGCCGTACTCGCTGCGTGCCCAGTCGGTGCCGTCTGTGTCGACGCCGCTGACCTGGGACGAGGTCGAGGCCGGCGTCCGCGGTCGGAAGCCGGCCGTCCGCCAGTTCACCGCCGCCGAGGTCCTGGCCCGCGTCGAGGAGTACGACGACCTGCTCGCCCCACTGCTCGACGGCGGCCCGGAACTGCCTTCGGACTGACAACCTTTAGTGACCTCGCGGCGTGTAAGGCGCGTGACCGACCAACAGAAACCACTTTCCGCGGCGGACCGGTCCTACGTCGCCTTCGTCGAGGTGGCGTGGCAGCGACATATTCGGCTGGCCATGCTGCTCAGCGGCGACCGGTGGCGGGCCGAGGAACTACTCCAGGACAGCCTGGTCAAGGTCTACGAGCGGTGGCGGCGGCTGTCCCGACTCGGCGACCCGCACGCCTACCTACGCCGGGCCCTGGTCAACAACCACACCTCGGCTTGGCGGCGGCGTCGCCGCGAAAGTCTCTTCGCGGATGTCCCCGACCGGGCGACCCCGGCTGACGGGGTTGGCCCGGATGCCGTTGTCCTGCGCCGGGCGCTGATGTCGCTGCCGGCGAGGCAGCGGGCGGTGGTGGTGCTCCGCCACTACGAGGACCTGAGCGAGCGCGAGGTCGCCCAGGTGCTCGGCTGCTCGCTCGGCACCGTCAAGAGCCAGAACGCCCGAGCACTGGGCACGCTCCGCCGCCTCCTTGAGGAATCCTTCGACTCGGTAAGCAGGTGATAGTCATGAACAACATCGATGACCGTCTCGTCCAAGGGCTGCACGACATCGTCGACGGCGAAACGGACTCCGCACCCCCGGTGGGCGCGCTGATCGAGCGTGGCCGACGGGGCCGCCGACGCCGGAGCACCGCTCTGGTCGGTACGACGTGCGCGCTGCTGGCGCTGGGCGTCGGCACCGCCCTGGCCCTGCCGACGAACTCCCCGTCGAGCAGTCCCGGCGTCACCACCGAAGCCGCGCGGCCGGCGTCGGTCCCGCCGGCGATGCGGCTGGTCTCGGCCGCCACCGCCAGCGAGAACATCAGTTACCGGATGCGGCTCACCAACTCCGGCCCGGGCGGGCTGACCTACGAGGGCGCGTTCGACCCGAGGACCGCGACCGGCTACGTCCGCGCGCCGCAGGACGACTCGGTGATGACCGAGCTGCTGATCAACGGCACCCGGTACGAGGGTGGGGAACGACCGCTGGGCAATCTGCCGGCGGACAAGGGCCTGGGTGAGACGTACGGCCGCTACGGGCAGTACCCGGGGACGTACGACCGGCTCTCCTTCTACGTGGGTGGGGACGGGGTCCTGGGTGCCGCCGAGCCCGACCCGGCGGCCCTGTTCGCCGCGCTGAAGCGGCAGAACGCGAGCGTCACCGAGACCCCGGACGGCACGCTGCACTTCACGTACACCACGACCGAAAAGGATGGGTCGAGCAGCACGGCCGGCGACGTCACGCTGAACGACGACGGCCGGATCGCCAAGGTGGCGTTCACGTTCACCTGGCAGTCGACGCTGAAGGGCCGGCTCGACACCGGGACGGTCAGCTCGACTCTCGAACTGTTCGACTACGGCCTCGACGTGACGGTCAAGCGTCCGACCGACGTCGTGATGGTCAAGGAGTAGATCCGCGAGGCCCGGCATCTGCGTAATCGTGGTTACGGATGGTGTCTGGACGGTTCGTCGACGTATGTCGCGGAGCGTGATTGTCCTCGGCGACCTCGTGGGACTGCTCGACCCCTTTGCTCTGCTTCAATGGAGGAAACACCAGGTTTCACCTGCTGTTTTTGCGCATTGTTCGAGGCTCGGCGGCCAGAGCGCTCTCACGGAGCGTGCGTGTTTCCTCTGTTGAAGCAGAGCAAAGGGAGTGTGGGAGTGTGGTGCCTCCTGGTGCCTGGTCACCTTGCGTGACCGGCCCGGCGCCCGCCTGCGGATGGTGGGCGCCGGGCAGTCGACGGTTGTCGGGTCAGCGGTGCCCGAAGACCTTCGCGCTGGAGCCGAGGCGCAGAAGCACCGTCTCGCCGGTCGCGTCCTGGACCGCGTCGTTGTCGGTCATCGCGTACACCTCGCCGTTGCCGGCCACGGTCAGACCCTCCAACTTTTCCTGGGTCCAGCCGTTGGTGGCGCGCAGCGCGGGCAGCACGTCGACTGCGAGGGTCTTCGGCAGCACCGTCAGCGGGCCGGTCGCAGCGGCACCCGGCAGCGGCACCGTGTAGATCCGCTTGACCGTGGCAGCCGGGCCGTTCAGCTTGTCCCGCTCGATGACCGCGAGCCGGTCGCCGACCACGGTGATCTCGGAGAGGCCCATCCAGTCACCGGGCACGGTGGTGGCGCCCAACTGGTAACCGAACCAGCTCCAGGTGCCCGCCGTGACGTCGTACCGACCGAGTCGGACGATTCCGGCCGGGTCGGTGCTCAGCTCCCGCTGCACGGCCACCCAGACGATCTCCCGACCCTGCCGGTCGGTGGTCGCGGTGACCCCCTCCAGACCCTGCTTGGCAAGGCCGGCGGCAACCTCGGCGGGCAGCGCGACGGTCTGCCGGGTCACCCCGGCGGCGTCGAGCCGGACCAGCTTGTTATCGGCACCCTTGGCACCCTCGACCGCGAGCCAGAAGCCACCCTGCGGGCGGGCGAAGATGCCCTCCGCGTCGTACCCGACCGGCACGCCGGTCGCGTCCTTCACCGGCAGCGCACCGGTGATCACGGCGGGGGTCCGCTTCGCGTCGATGGTCAGGATGCGGGTCTGGCTGTACGCCGCGTCGGTGACGCTGTAGAGCTGGTCCCGCTTGCCCGGCACCGCGCTCAGCGCGCCGAGGGCACCCCAACCGATCGGCGTACCGGCCCGGTCGGTGCCAGAGACGATGCTCGGGTACGCGGGCGTGCCCTTGCCGAGTTGGAAGAGCGACACCGAGGCCCGGACGTTGACTGAGGCGTCGTCCTCCTCGCTGGAGACCGCGAGCAACCCGCGTGACGGGATGGGCAGCAGCCCTTCCGGCCCGTTGGTGGTCGGCAGGATCTGCTTGAACACTGGCGCCGAGGGGCGGCTGAGGTCGTAGACGGCGACGAAGTTGCTGCGCTCCGAGCCGACGAACGCGTACCGCACGCCGTCGTACTCGGCGACGGCCACGCCCTCCGGCTCGGTGCCCTTCTTGCCGGCGCGGTCCTCGTTGTGCAGGCCGTACGTGACGGCGAGACGCTCGAAGGTGTTACCGGCGTCCCAGGCGACGCGCCCGGTACGGCTGTCGAAGACCGACCAGCCGCGGGTGCCGCCGTGCCAGTCGCCCTCGTTGGCCGTGGTCAGGTAGCGGTCGTCGACCCAGGCCACCGCGTCCGGCTCGCGCGGCACGTCAGTGATGCTGCCGGTCAGGTCGATGACACCGTCCTTCACGGTGTCGATCCCGCTGACCGTGGCCGTGCCGGCGCTGAACACCTTGGTGATCCGGCCGGTGGGCAGGTCGATCAGGGCGACGCCGTTGTTCTCCTGGAGAGTCACGGCCAACTGGTTGTGGCTGTTGATCGAGACGTACTCCGGCTCCGGGTCGGTCGGCGCGGCGAGACCGGCCTGGACCAGAGCGGGTAGCGCGCTGCCGTTGGCGCCGGTCAGCGCGACAGGCCGCAACCGCCAACCGGCCGGGGACTTGCCGGTCAGGTCGACGATCTGCACGAAGCCGGCGGGTGCCTGGGGCAGGTCGCCCTCCTCGCCGCCGGGCGGGGTGGCCTCCTCGTCGCGCTCGTTCTCGATGGCGATCGCGGCGTACCGCTTGTCCTTGCTGATCGCGATCGAGTCGGGCTGACCACTGAGGTCGAAGCTGGCGACCCGCCTGCGGCTGGCCAGCTCGATCACGTCGAGTCGACCGGACGGCTCGGTGTAGCTGCTGCTGGTGTTCACCACCACCAGCACGTACTTGCCGACCACGGCGACCGAGGTGGGCTCGTCCTCGGCGTTTCCGAGCTGTGCCAGTGAGAGTGTGCCGAGGCCACGCGGCCGGTCGGCACGGGAGATGTCCAGGAAACCGATGCGCCGGGCCAGCGCATCGGTGTGGATCAGGGTGCGGCCGTCCTCGCTGACCGCCGAGATCTCGGCGACCGTCGGGGTCGCCGGGTCCTCACCGGCCGGACGGTTCTGGAACACCGGGTACGTGGCGACCCGGTCGAAGGCGAGCGACTTGGCTGGGTGGTGGTGCCCGCCGGCAGACGCGGGGGCGGCCCCGGTCAGGCTGGCGGCAGCGACACCGGCTGCGGTGAGCGCGGTGAATGCTCTTCTGAGTGTCAAGGACTTCCTCCGTTAGGTCGTACCCGCACGGAGGCTGACACCTGTGGGGGAGCGTCAGCTTGCGCCGACATGAACACTCGGCGAAGCGCGGCCCAGCCGCCACCAGGCACCGCCGACCAGGGCGACCGTGATGAGGGTGACTGCGATGTCGCCGGCCAGGGCCGCCGCCGGGGAGGCCGGAGAATACGGCGGCACGACGTACGCGAACGCGGCAGCGATGGCCAGGCTCGCCGCGCCGGCAGCGAGTACGTGCCGCTGTCCCCAACCGCTACGGGACGACAGGTACGCGATCAGTCCTCCTGCGGCAGCCGCGAGCGCCAGCGCGATGGCCACCCCTGACCAGCCAGACGTCAGGTCGGTGCCGAATCGGACGAGGACCACCACCAGACCCACCCAGAGCGGGTGCGGCACCCGGCGGGCCCGGCGCGGGTGGGGGCGGCGCCAGCGGGGCAGCAGCGCGGTCGCGATGAGGGCGAGGACCAGCACTGCGGCGAAGGTCAGCTGGAGCGGGCTGGCCATGAAGTCCTTCCGGCCGCTGCTGTCGGAGAAGATCAGCAGGCTGCCGAGCAGGTAGATCAGACTGACCACGAGGAGACCGGGTCGGCCCAGCCACGGCCGGAGCCGACGGTCCGCCCCGAGGAACGACTCGATCAGCACGATCGGGGCGCAGATCGTCAGCACGATGTGGTTGCCCACGTAGTCGAAGGCCTGGCGGAGGCTGAACTCGAGCCCCGGCACCAGAGTCGCCTCGGCGGCGGCACGGGTGTCGGCGTACTGCGTGTCGTCCAGGAAGTCGGGGTTGAACAGCGACTGGTCGACCAGACCGGCCTGGAGTACGCCGAATGCGGCGGCGAGCAGCACGATCGTCGGCCAACCCGCGCCGAGGTGGCGGGCGGTCTCCCGGATCAGGATCGCCGCGCCGCCGTACATCGGGCCCAGGATGAGCAGCACCGGGAGGAAGTCGTTGATGGCGAAGCCACCCCATGAGCACTCTGCCGCCCACGGCGCGAGCAGCAGTAACGCGATCACCGGCAGAAGTCGGCGGCGCAGCGGAAGGCGATCGGCGGTCGCGGTTCGGTCGGCGGTCGCGGGGTGGGGCTCGGACGGCATGGGCTCTCTCCTCGGCGGCGCTTCGGGGGTCACCTCGTACCGTGCGTGGGCCAGCCGGCCAGCCGCTACGGCCATCGGACGACGAGGGGAGCGACCAAAGTCGTTGAGTAGGGTGGTGCCGACGTCGCACTCAGGGAGCGTGGAGATGCAGCCAACCGTCACGGCCGAGCTGGTGGCCCAACCCGCCGACGCCGAGCAGCCCCTGCTCAGTTACCGCGACGAGGCGACCGGCGAGCGCGTCGACCTCACCGCACAGCAGGTCGGCTCCTGGGCGGCGCGCAGCGCGAGCCTGCTGCGCGACGGCTGCGGGCTCGGCCCGGGCAGCCGCGTAGCGGTGTTGCTGCCGCCGCATTGGCGTACCGCCGTGGTGTTGTTGGGCGCGTGGGCCTCGGGCCTGGCGGTGTCGTTCCGGCCTCGCGCCACCGCGGGCCTGCCCGTGCTGGAGCCGGGCGGCGATCGGCCGTTCGACGCGGTCTTCGTGACACCGGAGCGGCAGGACGACTGGCTGGAGGACGTGCCGGACGCTACGCACCGCTACCTCGTCGGCACCGGCCCCGGGCGACTCGCCGACGTGCCGTTGGGCTGGCTCGACTGGTCCGCCGAGGTGCTCCGTTACGCCGAGGCGACGCCCGACCACTCCGCGATCCGCCCGTCGGATCCGGCCAGCGCGGACGGCACGACCTACGGCCAGTGGGGTGCGCTCGCCCAGGAGGTCGCTGCGATGCTGGGCCTGCGCGCCGGGGATCGACTGCTGGTCGACGCCGCCGAGCACGAGCAGCCGCTGAAGTGGCTGCTCGCGCCGCTGTCGGCTGGCGCGTCCGTGGTCATCAGCGCCAACCTCGACCCGGCGCAGCGAGACGCCATCGTCGCCGCCGAGCGGGTCACTCGCGCCCTCTGACCGGGCCGGACGGGCTGAAACAGCGCCTGTCGACCCTGTTCCGTTACATCGGCATCTGCCCTGCTCAGAGGGTCTTTTGTCGATGCCGTCGGCATGTTCTCATACCCGAACGACGACGTCATCGACCGCGCACCGCTCCCTCACTGAAAGGTGCACCGATGCACAGGAGATCGACCTTCCGACTGGCGGTCCTCACCGCCACCGCCGCCACGTTCCTGGCCTCCGGGGCGCTCGCCACGGCCGCCCCCGTGACCGCCTCCCCGGGTGCCGCGGCGTGCGACCCGGGCACCGCGGCGCACAGCGCCGCCCGGGCCGCCGAGGGCGCCACCGCTCAGGAACCGGAGCTGTACTCCAAGAACGAGGCGAACGCCTACGGCGTGATCAAGGATGCGCCCCGTCTGCCCAACGGCAGCGTCACCGTGCCGACCGTCTTCCACATGGTCTCCGACCACCCCCTCACCCCCGCCGAGACGACCAGGTGGAACACCCTGATCGCGGCACAGATGACGGTGCTCAACGACTCGTACGCGGGCCGTACGGCAGCCAACGCCTCGAACACCCCGTTCCGGTTCTCGCTCGTCGACACCACGTGGACGGTGAACAGCGCCTGGTACACGGTCGAGCCGGGCAAGAACGAGCGGGACATGAAGAAGGCGCTGTACACCGGCGACTCTCGCACCCTGAACGTGTACGCCGCCAACATTGGCGGCGGGCTGCTCGGCTGGGCGTACTTCCCGAAGGGCTACAACAACGGCCGTGACTACATCGACGGCGTGGTGATGCTCGACGAGTCGATGCCGGGCGGCACGGCCGGCAAGTACGCCCTCGGCGACACGCTGACGCACGAGGTCGGGCACTGGCTGATGCTGGAGCACACCTTCGCGCACGGCTGCTCCGCGTCCGGCGACTTCGTCGCGGACACCCCCCGCGAGGCGGCCCCGCAGTTCGACTGCCCGGTGGGTGCGGACACCTGCACCGCGCCCGGGCTGGACCCGATCCACAACTTCATGGACTACACGCAGGACTCCTGCATGGACATGTTCACCCCGGGTCAGGCGGACCGGATGAGCGACGCCTGGGTGGCCTTCCGCGCTGGCGGCGCCGGCTGACGCAAGCCGTGTCGAGGGCTGGCGGGCTGTGCCCGGCCAGCCCTCTTCCGTTCCTCCTCACGGCCGGTTCAGCCGGGGCGAGCAGGGCGCGGTGTGGTCGGCGGGCAGGGCACACCGGGCCCCGCCGGGCAGTCGCCGGTCGCAGAAGACCCAGTGGCGTACGCCCTGCTGGTCCTCGGCCGACACGGTCACCCCGCCCGGCTCGACGCGGGCGCTGAGCCGGGCCAGCACCCGGGCGGCGGTCCGGGCGAGGATCCGGGCCCGGAGCAGATCGGGTGCGGTGACCGGCAGGTGGATAACCCAACGCTTGGTCATCGGTAGCGGTGGTTCGCCGACTGGGCGCTCTGGGGCTTGTTCTGGCTTGCTACTGCCGTCGGTGGTCGATCCTCGCGTCGGCTCACCAGTCGGCGGATCAGGTCGCGCACGGGGGACCGCCCTTCGTCGGGTCGCGTCGAAGTGGAGGGGGCGGTCTCCGCCGGTTGCGGTCGGCGGAGACCGCCCGCCCTGCCACCACAGCCTCGATCGGCCGTACGGCGGCAGGACCGCGCCGGGGGAGCGCGGAGGGTGGTGTCTCGGCGGCGATGCGAGACCGGTACGAGAGGCGCCAACCGACCGCAGCAGCACCGCATCACCGAGAGTGACGCTATTGCCACCGAGTTACCTATGTCAAGCATGTCTTCGAGTCAGCTACCCACTTATGTCACTCGTGCTACATGTGTTGCCTGCGTCGAAACGGGTGATCAATACTGGGTGGGCCAACCGACTGCAAGGGGCCCCGCGTGCCTATTCCACCCACGATGGACGAGCTGCTCGACGCTCTCATGAGGAAGATCAAGGACGGGACGTACCCGCCTGGGTCGCAGCTTCCTTCTGGGCGGGCGCTGGCGGATGCGTACGACGTCTCGCAGTCGACGATCAGCCGGGCGGTGGCGCGGCTGCGGGAGCAGGGTGTGCTGGTCGGGCGTCCGGGGCGCGGCGTCTTCGTCGCCGAGTCCAACCAGCGCTGATCCCACTCGTCGGTTTTCGGGGCGCTCTCAGCTGTGTCCCAGCCTGCGGCGGGCCTGGAGGTCCGCGGTGAACCGGAAGATCGGCGCGGGCAGCAGGTGCACCTCGTCGTAGACGACCAGGCCCCAGTCGCGGGCACCGAACAGGTCCAGGTGGGCGAACGCGCCGCCGCGCCGCGAGGGGCAGCACGACGACGCCCGATCCGGATGCTGGGGCGCGCTAGCTTGGGAGTCGTTCCGGTGCCGGAGATCGCCGCATCAAGCGGCGGCGATCTCGTGGTCCTGCTTCAGCGCGGCTTTCCCGCCTTTGCTGATCTTGTCTGCACTGCCGGCCGCAGCCTTCTTCGGTGCCAGCTGTGACACTCGCTGCGGGGAGAGGCCAAGAAGCGCGCCCGCGTCGCGGACGGTGTAGCCCTTTGCCAGTAGTGCTCGTGCGGCGGTGACAGTCGCCTCTTCGGCGGACTCTTCGGCCTTGCGCAGGGCGCTGCGGGCCTTGCGGGCGCGGGTCACCTCTTGCGGCAGGTCGGGCTGCACGTCGACGTCGAAGCTGTGCGGGTCGACGTCGAGCATGAGGGCGATGGCTTCACGTGCCATCCCTTCGACCTGGTCGAGGCGGCGAGCTTGGGAGAAGACGCCCTTGATCTCCGGCACGCTGATCGCCCACCAAGCGCCGGAGCGTACGCATCTGGCGGTGTATTTCATCGACGATGCCCCCTCTCACCTCAAGCCCAGGCTGCGCAGGATACCCCGGGCAGTGATTTCGTTGATCTCCTTGTGTCGAGGTATGACGACGTTCTGCGGGCCGTATCTGTAAATCGTGTGGCTGCCACCCTCGCGGACCTTTTCGAAGGTCACACCCTCGTCGGCAGCCGCTTTGCTGATCTTGTTGATCAGGTCAACCCGCTTCTCAGGTCGGCAGCGCGTGAGGCAGGCACTTGCGCCGGTTGCGCATCAGTCGACTGTCGGCAGCTTCGGGCCGAGGACGTCGTTGGTGCCGTCTGAGCGCTCGGGCAGCTCGTGGCCGCTGGAATTGCAGTTGATCAGCTAATTGTTCACCCGTACAGCGCCCGCCTCTCATCAGGCTTGGCTGGCGAGTTTGTCAAGAGTCGGCAGGGTCATCGAACGGCTGCGCCCGCCGGCGTGCCACAACACCTGTGGACGGCGGTGCTGGCATTCCCAAGCGCTCGTCGGCCCCGTGGTGTCGTGGCGAGTTCTCTCGCGTCGGTGGGTTCACCTTGACCTGTCGACTAAGGAGAAACCCCACCATGACGCACGAAACACGTGCGCGTAGGGCGCGAACACGCGGACTCCTGTCCGCCGTGGCGCTCGTCCTCATCGCCGGGCCGGCGACGGCCTTCGGCCCCACACTGGCAGGAGCGCAGACGGTCCCGACCAGCGGTAACGCACCGCTGATCAACCTGACCGGCGGGCAGAACCTCGAAGGCAAGGTCGACGTCGTCATCGAGCCGGTCACGGAGAACGACTCCGTGACGACCCTCGCCGTCGACGGCGACAAGATCGGTGCCGACAAGACCGCCGGCACCGCCCACTTCGCCTTCGAGATGGGTGGCAACGGCACCGAGGCCCGCTACCGCAACTACGTCACCGTCAACGCCCACACCGCCGAGGCGGACCGCGTCTACCTCCCGGACATTCCCGGCGGGCAGGTCGGCACCCTCGACTTCCCGGGTGACTGGCTACAGCCGGGGGCGAACACCGTTACCGTCCACACCGGAGCCAACTGGGTCGACTCGACCACCAAGACCGCCGTTGGCTACGAGGAGTTGCCCAACGGCGAGGGTGGCCGCTGCCCCAACTACGACGACTACGCACTGAGCAGCATCAGCCTCAGCCTGCTCGGCGTGGTCGCCGACGGCGAGCAGAACCTGTTCAGCTACAGCTTCGGTGACGGCACCTGCGGCAGTTCGGCGAAGCTGCTCAACCAGGACCTGACCTTCGTCATCTCCGGTGAGCCGGGCGGCACGTCCGGTCTGCGTACCGACCTCGACACCACCAAGCTCGCCAACGGTACGCACACCGTCAGCGCGACGACCCAGTCGGGCGCGAAGACCTCCGTCACCGTCGACGTCAACAACGCCCCCGCCGGTGCGGCGGCGGTGACCCCCGGAGACGGTGCCCGCGTACGCGGCACCCAGCCGGTGATCGCCGCGCTGCCCGACGGCGGCAAGGAGCACGTCGAGTCGCTCGCCATCGACGACAAGCCCGCCGAGAACGCGGAGACGTTGGCGGCTGGCACCGCCACCCTCGGCCTCACCATCGAGGCCGGCAACTCGGTCGAGGCGCGCTACCACAACTACGCGCTGGTCAACGGGCACCGGGTCGACCTCGGTGGCGACTACGGCGCCACCGGAGCGGAGGACGCCAAGCTGGCGTTCCCGACCCGTTTCCTGCACCTCGGTGACAACGTCGTCGAGGTCCGGACCGGCGACTACAACGGCACGGTGAGCGGCGCGACCTGCGCCAACCACGACGACTTCAAGCTCACCCGGGCGGCGACGAGCCTCACGCTGAGCACCGCTGGCACGGTGACGGCCGGCACCACGTACCTCGTCACCACCAGCGGCACGACCGTGACGAAGGCCGAGACGACCGACGCCTCGCTGGCGTTGGGCGACGCGACCTGCGCGGCCAACAAGGACGCCGAGTTCCACTTCACCATCGATGGCGCGCCGACGACCCGTACGGTCGACACGCTCGGCAGCGGGGGTGACGCGCACCTGAAGGTGTTCGTCGGTGGCAACGGCAGCGACAACGGCTACGACAACAAGGTGCTGATCAACGGCATCCCGCTGGAGATCGGCATGTGGGAGAAGGAGGTCGCCGACCTCGCCTTCCCGAACGAGTGGCTGGTGCCGGGCGTCAACGCCATCGAGTTCGTCGCCGGCAACGACCACGGCAGCGCCAAGCCGGGTGGCTGCGACAACTTCGACGACTTCACCCTGCGGGACTTCCAGTTGCTGCCGACCGGCGCGAAGGCGACCCAGCTGACCCGGTCGATCGCGCAGACGACTGTCACCATCGGCTCGGGGAGCTACCCGGCCGGTTCCCAGGTCACCACGTACATCGGTGACGGCACCTGTGGCAGCAGCTACAACTCGGTGCTGACCAAGATGGTCCTGTTCGATGTCACCGCCGAGGACGGCTCGGCGTTGCCGGCGCTGGGCAAGCGCGCGGACGTCGACACGACGACGATCGCGGACGGCGCCCACACCATCAAGGCGGTCGTCGGGGACAAGACCTCGACGCGGCGCTTCACCACCGACAACACCGCACCGGAGATCGAGAGCAGTGTCCCGGCGGCCGGGCAGCGGCTGACCTCGACCGTCGCGCTCAACATCAAGATCAAGGACGCCACCGGCCTGGCCGGTACGCCCGCGATCACGCTCGACGGCGCGGCCGTCAAGCAGGGTGACCAGATCGGCCACGGCCTGCCGGCCGGGGAACACACGATCACGTTGACGGCGACCGACTCGCTCGGCAACACCGCCACCCGCGAGGTGCGTTTCAGCAGCGCGAGCATCCCGGACGTCCCGACCGAGCTCAATTCGACAGTCAAGGGCACCGACCCGCTCTCGGCGGAACTCTCCGCCCGGATCCCCGGTGCCGAGGGTGTCGGGCTGACCGCCACCTTCACCAAGGCGGACGTGGTCCTGCCGACCGAGGGCTACCAGGGTGCGGCGGCCGACGTGCCGACCACGCTCGACGTCCAGCACGACAAGAGCGTCGACGTCACCTCGCTGCGTCCGCTCGACGGCGCGACGATCGACACCGCGTCCAGCCGCGCGGTGGTCTTCCAGCGGTACGACCTGCCGCTGGGGGCGACCAAGCAGGAGCCGACGCTGCGCTGGTCGGGCACCATCGACCCGGCGCGGATTGTGGCGCTGCGGGCGTGGAACCCGGCCACCAAGAAGTGGGTCGTGCTGACCAGTTCGCGGGGGCAGACCGGGCAGGACACGGTCCTGACCGCGCAGGTGGAGGCCGGCTACCGTGACGGCGGGACAGTCCACGTGCTGGTCACCGGCGAAGACCCGTTCGCGGACGACCTGTCCCCGCACGACGCGTCGGCGCAGAACGACAAGGACCGCTTCGAGGATCCTGCCTCGTACGACTTCTCGTTGGCGCACTTCACGGACACCCAGTACATCACCGAGGGTGCGGCCGGCGGCACGTACGACGACTTCGACGGCAAGGCCGAGCCCACGGACGTCGAGACGGTCGAGGAGCAGGCGATCTGGTCGGCCGCGTACCGCGACCAGATGCAGTGGATCGCCGACAACGCGGCCAGCCGCAAGATCGCGTACGCCGCGCACACCGGTGACGTGATCGAGAACGACTACTACGACCCACTGGCCACCAACCCGGACGGTTCGTTGAAGCGGCCCGGTCTGCACGAGCAGGTGGAGAAGGAACTGGCGACCGCATCCGGTTTCCAGAAGATCCTCGACGACAACGGCGTCGTCAACCAGGTCATCGCGGGTAACCACGACGACCAACTGGGTGCCGAGACGGGCCCGACGTCCCGGTTCAGCCGGACCTTCAGCGCCGACCGGTACTACGGGACGGCGAAGTCCTGGCCGAAGGGCACCGAATACCACGCGTGGGACGAGGTGACCAAGGCTGACGGATCGGTCACGCCGGGTAAGGACAACCAGAACAACTACCTGCTCTTCTCCGCTGGTGGTCTGGACTTCGTCGCGGTCGGCCTGTCGTACGGTGTGACACCGGCGGAAGCCAAGTGGGCTGACTCGATCTTCAAGCGGTACAAGGACCGCAACGGGATCCTGCTCTCCCACGACTACCTGAAGCCGTCGGCCAACCCCGACGGTCGCGGGGCGGACTTCTCCGCGCCGGACGGCTCGCCGCTCTTCAAGCAGGTCGTCGAGACAAACGCGAACGTCTTCCTGGTCCTCGCCGGTCACGAGCACGGCGTCGGCACCAACCTGAAGTCGAAGATCGGCGTCACCGTCAGCCACGACGTCGTCGAGCTGCTCGCGGACTACCAGTTCTACACGGTCACCGCCGGGGAACTCTGGCCGAATCAGGTCGCCGCCGACGGCACCATCGACGTCAACGGTGACGGCAAGGCAGACCACAAGGCCACCGACCGGTTGCAGTTCGGCGCGAGCTTCCTGCGCCTGCTGCAGTTCGACGTGGACCGGGCCGAGATGCACATCGACACGTACTCGCCGTTGCTGAAGAACTTCGGGGCGACCGAGTACGACATCCGCCAGGACGGCAGCCAGCCCAAGCCGCGGTACAACGGCTCGGAGGACAACCTGACGCTGCCGGTGGACCTCACCACCCGCAAGACGTCGTTCACGACCGACTCGCTCGCCGCGTACGTGCCGTCGGGCACGGTCGGCACCGACGAGGTCACCTCGAACGGTGTCGCCACGACGACCTGGGACAAGCTCCTGCCGGGCACCTCGTACGGCTGGATCGTCTCCGCGAAGAGCGCCGACGGTGGCGAGGCGGTGGCCCAGCCGGCCGTCTTCGCAACCGCCAAGCAGGTCCCGACGATGACTGTCACCGCAGCCCCGACCAACTGGGGCACTGCGGCGACGGTGACCGTGCAGGTCGCGGCCGGCAGCACGCCGGTCACCGGTGCGGTGGAGTTGCGCGAGGGTACGACCATCCGCGGTTCGTCCACGGTGACCAACGGTGCCGCGACGTTCACCCTTCCGGTGGGCCTCGCGGGCGGCCAGCACGCGCTGACCGCGTCGTACCCGGGCGATGAGCACCTGACCCCGGTGGAGGCCACCGCCACCCTGACGGTGAACCTGCCGGCGGAATGGAACTCGTCGACGGTCTACAACGACGGGGACCGGGCCACCTACCAGGGCAAGGTCTTCCGGGCTTCCTGGTACACGAAGAACCAGAAGCCGGGTGCGGACCCCAACGGTGCGTGGCAGGAAATCGCCATGACCGAGGACGGCACCTCGATCTGGACCGCGTCGCGTGTCTTCAACGCCGGTGAGTTCGCCATGTACGACGGCAAGAAGTGGCGGGCGCAGTGGTACACCCGCAACCAGAAGCCGGGCGACCGCAACGGCTCCTGGGAGGAGATCGCCCCGACCCCGCCGGACAACAGCCCGGCGGCCTGGACGCTCACGAAGGTGTACAACGCCGGTGACCGGGTGTCCTTCAAGGGTCATGTCTACGAGGCGAAGTGGTGGACTCGTGGCCAGGAGCCGGGTGACAAGTTCGGCCCCTGGAAGCTGATCAAGTAATCAGGTTTGCGTAACGCCGGCCCGGGACCGATTCGGTCCCGGGCCGGTGGCGTCCGTTCATCCGCCTCGCGCTTGATCGACTCCGTATCGCCGATGTGGCGGCATCCATGTGCTCGGACACCGCCACATCCCCGAGATGGAGTGGATCAAGGGCTCGGTCGGGCGCGGCAGGCGGTTCCGGTCGTCACAGGGCGAAGAGCAGGGCGGCATCGAGGAGGACGACGACCGCCGTGGCGAAGTGGATGCCGAAGGCGACGGCCTTCGTTCCGCCGTTCCGCAGCACGACGACGGTGTCACCCAGCGGGTTGAGCGCGACGATCAGCATGAACCACGCCACGGCGTCGGCGGTGGTGAAAGCGATCAGGGCGAGGCCGAGCAGCCCGTAGCTGAGATCGCGCAGGCCCTTGACCGTGAGGTACGCCGGGTCTCCGTCCGGCCGGGCCGGCACGCCGTACCCGGCGGCGGCGGCCTGCGGCGCCAGCAGGAACCGCGCACCAATGGAGACGACGAAGAGGCTGAGCACGACGGCGAGCCCGTAGGCGAGGGATGACAACATGGTCCGCTCCAATTTCTAGCGCTGCTAGATGCAAGAGCGACGCTAGCAGAACGGCGGCAGGATCGCTAGCGATGCTAGTATTGCTGTCATGTCGACTCAGGCGCGCCGGGAGCGCGAGCGGGCGGAACGCGAACGAGCGATCGTCGCCGCAGCACGTGACCTGGCCTTGGCCGAAGGCTGGGACGCTGTGACCACCCGGCGGCTCGCCGCCGAGATCGAGTACAGCCAGCCCGTCCTCTACAGCCACTTCAAGGGCAAGGACGCCATCATGGCGGCGGTCGCCGTCGAGGGCTTCGCCGAACTGGCTGCCGCGGTCGCCTCGGCCCGCGCGTCGGCCAGCGGCCCCCGGGAGGCGGTTGCCGACGTCGCGGCTGCCTACACCACGTTCGCCCAGCAGCAGCCCGCGCTCTACGACGCGATGTTCACCCTCGCCGTGGACCTGCCGTTCGCCAGCCAGGATGTCCCGACCGACCTGGCCCGGGGCTTCGCCGAGTTGGCCGAGACCGTGTGCCCGTTCGCCGGGGAGCACGATCTGGAGGCGCTCACCGAGACCTTCTGGAGCGGCCTGCACGGGCTGGTCACGCTGATGCGCAGCGGCCGACTCCGCCGCGCCGACCATGATCGCCGACTGGCAGTGCTGGTGGACCGCTTCTCCCGTTGAGCATTGCCGTCACGGCCGACCGAGTCGTCGCGGCTGGCGGCCGGGTTCACCGATCCTGACCAGAGGTCGACTCCATGTCGGCGACATTGCGGTATCGAGGTGCCCTGGATGCCGCAACATCGCCGATATGGAGTCGATCAAGGACCGCGGGGATCAAAGACTGCGGGGACCAAGGACCGCGGGGTCAGTCGAAGGACGGCAGGGACGGGCCGAGCACGTCGTCGGCGTCGACGATCGTGTACGCGTACCCCTGCTCGGCGAGGAAGCGCTGCCGGTGCGCCGCGTACTCCGTGTCGATCGTGTCCCGGGACACCACCGTGTAGAAGTGCGCCTGCCGGCCGTCCGCCTTCGGCCGGAGCACCCGACCCAACCGCTGCGCCTCCTCCTGCCGCGACCCGAACGTCCCCGACACCTGGATCGCCACCGCCGCCTCGGGCAGATCGATGGAGAAGTTACCCACCTTGGAGATCACCAGAGTGCGGATCTCACCGGTGCGGAACGCATCGAAGAGCCGCTCCCGCTCCTTGTTGGTGGTCGAGCCCTGGATGATCGGCGCGTCGAGGTATTCGCCGAGCTGATGCAACTGGTCGATGTACGCGCCGATCACCAGCACCTGGTCGTCCGGGTGACGGTCGACAAGCGCCTTCACCACCGGCAGCTTCGTGCGGGCGGTCGCCGCCATCCGGTAACGCTCCTCGGCCTCCGCCGTCGCGTACGACATCCGCTCCGCGTCGGTAAGCGTCACCCGAACCTCGGTGCACTCGGCCGGGGCGATCCAGCCCTGCGACTCGATGTCCTTCCACGGCGCGTCGTACCGCTTCGGGCCGATCAGGCTGAACACGTCACCCTCGCGGCCGTCCTCGCGTACCAGCGTCGCCGTGAGGCCCAGCCGGCGGCGGGCCTGGAGGTCCGCGGTGAACCGGAAGATCGGCGCGGGCAGCAGGTGCACCTCGTCATAGACGACCAGGCCCCAGTCGCGGGCCCCGAACAGGTCCAGGTGCGTGAACGCGCCGCCGCGCCGCGAGGTGAGCACCTGGTACGTCGCAATGGTGACCGGGCGGATCTCCTTGCGCTCTCCGGAGTATTCCCCGATCTCCTCCTCCGTCAGCGACGTGCGAGCGATCAGCTCCCGCTTCCACTGCCGGCCAGCGACGGTGTTCGTGACCAGGATCAGCGTGGTCGCCTTCGCCTCGGCCATCGCCGCCGCGCCGACCAGAGTCTTGCCGGCGCCGCAGGGCAGCACCACCACACCCGACCCGCCGGCCCAGAACGCCTCGACAGCCTCCCGCTGGTACGACCGCAGCGTCCACGGCTTGCGCCCGTCCTTGCCGGCCTCGGCCAGCTCGATCGGGTGCGCCTCACCGTCGACGTAACCGGCCAGGTCCTCCGCAGGCCAGCCCAGCTTGAGCAGTGCCTGCTTGAGTCGGCCGCGCTCGGACGGATGCACCCGGATGGTGTCGTCGTCGATCTTGTCGCCGAGCATCCCGGCGAGCTTCTTGCTCTTGGCCACCTCGATCAACACCAGCCGGTCCAGTGCGCGTAGCACCAGCCCGTACGCCGGGTCGTTGGCGAGCTGGAGCCGGCCGTACCGGTCCATCGTCTCGGCCACGTCCACCAGCAGCGCGTGCGGCACCGGATAACGGGAGTACTTGAGCAACGAGTCGACCACACCCTCCGCGTCGTGCCCCGCCGCCCGGGCGTTCCACAGGCCCAGCGGGGTCAGCCGATAGGTGTGCACGTGCTCCGGCGAGCGCTCCAACTCGGCGAACGGCGCGATCGCCATCCGGCAGGCCTGCGCGTCGGGGTGGTCGATCTCCAGCAGCAGGGTCTTGTCCGACTGCACGATCAGTGGTCCACCGCTCACGCCAGCGTCCTCTCCTCGGTTGGCCGTACGGCCGGGGCAGGTCGCATACCCGCCGCTGGCCGACCATCCAGTGTTGCACGGTGTGGGATGTCCGAAGAAAGATGCTCACCGGCCGCAACCGTGACGGCACTCACGAACGTCTAGTAAGGGGACGATTGCCAGGGGAGGCTCCATGAGGCGTGTTCGGATCACTTCCCGGTTGGTTGCCCTGGTGGTGGTTGTGCTGGTCGGCGCCGGTGCGTGCGCGTTCGATCCGCAGTCCGGCGGGAGTGGTGGCGGGGGAGCCGCCCCAGCCGGTGCGGAACAGGTAACGGGGGCGAGCGACACGCCCGGGCCGGACCAGCGCGGCCGGCCAACGCCGGCCGCGCCCACAACCGCCACCACCAAGCCGACGCCGACGTCGAAGCCCACCCGCAGCGCCACGCCGAAACCGACCCCCAGCACCGGTACGCAGACGGTCGCCGGGTGCCCGCAGGGCCAGCACCAGCGCGAGGTGGAGACCTACCTGGCCCGGTTGGGCGGGTTCGGGGCCGTGACCGTGGACGGTCGGCAGTCCGCCGCCGACTGCGCCGCAATCAAGAAGTTCCAGAAGAGGTACGGCATTCGCCCCGTCGAGGGTCGCGCCGGACCCACCACGTACGACGTGGCCAAGCGCCTCGCCACCACCGACCCGGCCCGTTGCAAGGCCGGCACGGGCACCACGTTCTGCGTGGACCTGACCCGGCAGACCGTCTGGGCGGTCCGCGGCGGCAAGGTGATCATGCCCCCGACGGTGACCCGCACCGGAATGTCCGGCTACCGCACCCCCGCCGGCACGTTCACCGTCAACTTCCGCAACCCCAAGGAATGGTCCGACCCGTACGAGGTGTGGCTGCCGTACTGGCAGCACTTCACCCAGGGGATGGGCTTCCACGAGACCACCACCTACCTGCACGACAAGTCGATCGGCTCGCACGGCTGCGTCAACCTGCTGCACGCCGACGCCGTCCGCATGTGGGAGCTGGGGAAGGTCGGCACCCGGGTGGTACTGATCGGCCGCCGCCCCGGCACCTGACCGACACGGAGCGAATCGCGGGGGATAACCCCTGTCCGACCGGTCTTGCGAGTGTCACCCTGGGAGTCCAGGGCCGGACCGGGCGGGGAGGCTGGGCATGACGGTCGACCGTGACGTGATCGCAGAGCATGAGCAAATACCACCCGACGAGGTGTCCCGCGCGACCGTGATCGCCTACGCCGTCGCCGCGTCGCTCCTCGTCGGGTGGTTCCTCTTCGGCTGGCTGGTGCTGCGGCAGGGCTTCATCGACTCGGTCGGGGAGTCCGCCGGCGCCGGGTTCGGGCTGTTGCTGGTCATCTCGGTGGTCGGCACCGTACGCCGCAGCCGCCGCTGACCGACAGCATCCCGCACGGCATTGCCCGTCAGTTCCGGGAGGATCGTTCAGTCCGCCAGCACCGCCGCGGTGATCCGGTGCAGCGCGAACGTGTGCAGCATCTCGGTCCGTTCGTCCTCGGCGCGTAGGTAGCCGGCACCGATCGAGACCGGCTTGACCAGCCGCGACGCGGTTGCCCCGTGTGCGTCGACGTAACCGACCCAGACCAGCGCCTTGTCGCGCACCGCCTGCTGGAGCACCGCGAGGGCCTCGCTGTGCGTGTGCGCCGGCACCGGGCCACCGCCCAGCCCCGCCGCACCGCCGCGGACCACCGCCGGTGCCCGTCGGGCCGCCCGTGCCGCCGCGTCACCTCGTCGAATGTGCTCCACCACCCCGAGCAGCCGGGGCATGGGCAGCTTCGGGGCGGCCAGCGGATCGAGCGTCCGGGTGGTCACCGACACCCGGGCCGGTGCCCGCCGGATCCGTGGCCGGGCCAGCACCGCGCTGCCCGTGCCGTCCTCCTGCACCGGGGCGAACCCGGCGTCGCGGAGCGCGCCCAGCAACCGACCAACCTGGTATTGCGTACACAGCACCGTCGGCGCGAGTCGGCGTAGTGCCAACGACTCCAACCGACGGTCGGCCAGCACCTCGCTGAGCAGAGTCTCGTCGTCGCTGCGCAGGTACGCCCCGGCCAACCCGACCCGCAGCCCGCCGTGCTTACGGGCCACGTCGTCAACCAGGTAGGTGAGCCCCTGCGGCACCGGGGTACGCGACCGTCGCCGGAACACGTCGTGCAGATCGTCGGCGGTGTAGCCGGAGTCCAGTGCTCGCCGGACGCTCGCCGTGGTGACCCGGTGCACGCTGGCTCCGCCGGCCGATTCGAGTTCGGTCATCGCCTCCAACTCGGCGGCGAGCGCCGGCTCGGGTGGGCCGGGCACCACCACGGTCAGGTCGGCCTGCACCAGGAAATGGTCGACCGGGGCAGGCAGCAGTGCGTCCAGCGCTCGGGCGGCGCTGGACGGGTCTCCGCTCTCGACGTCGGCGTGCACGCCCAGCGGGTCGCCGCCGCCCCGCTCGTCGGTCGACGTCAGGTCACCGAGCAGCAGCCGACCGTACGAGGTGAGCGCCCCCAGCCCGGTGACGCCGAGTTGTGCGGCCTCCGCCAGCACCTCCCGGTGGGCTGCGTCTCGGCCCCGGCTGCGTCGCGGCGCCCGCCAGTCCAGCAGGTCCTGCACTTCCTCCGGTGTGGGCGCGGTCGCCGGCTCCAGGTCGGCGAGCACGCCGAGCACCGCTCGCCGGGTGGCCGGCACGCTGGCCCGTTCGGCCTCGGCGGAGAGCGCGGTGATCGGCCGGTCCCGGTCGTCTCGGCGGCCGACCAGCCCCACTTGCCGGGTCATGGTCAGCCAGGCTCGGGCGAGCTGCTCCCACCGCTGGGCCAGCGAGGCGGCCCGCCACACCTCGTACCCGCCGGTCGGCAGCACCTGCTGGTCCGCCCCGTACCGGCTGGTGGTCACGCCGGGCATCTCCAGCTCACCGGCGAGCCCCGCCGCGTACGCCACCTCGAGCAGCAGCGCCGCGGTCGGTTCGTCCAGCCCGGCGGTACGCGCCAACCGGCGCAGGTCCCGCACACCGATGCCGCCAGAGCGCAGCACCGGCGCGGGTTCGTCGGCGAGTTGCTCCAGCAGCCCTTCGGTGTGACGGACCACCTCCATCGTCTGTCCAGCTCCAGCCGAGTCGACCGCCTTCGGCTCGCGCGGCGCGGCAGCCACCGGTGGCCTGCTGGTGCGCAACGGCCCGAGCGGCCCGCTGTCGCGGCGCAGCAGCAGGCCAACCTCGCGGGGCAACTCCACCGTGCCGCTGGTCGTCGACGAGCCGGTCGTCACGGGGACCAGCAGCCGGTTGTCGACGAGCCAGCGCACCGGGGAGCCGGTCGGGGCGCCACCGTTGGTCGGGTCGGAGAGCACCGGGTCCTCCGCACCGAGCGGCGGTGCCTGCAACGCGCCCGGGGGCACGCTGCCCACCGGTGGGCCAGCCGCCAACCGGTCCAGGATCGCGCGGGCTGAGGGTGGGGCGGCGAGCAGCGTCCGTCGTAGCTTCGCCGGGTCCGCGCAGAGCGCGGCCGTGCGCGGGTCCAGCTCTGCGGCTGGTCGGCCGAGCCCAGCGGGGTACGGGGCGACTTCGTCGACGGCGGGCACCACCTGCAGCGCGTGCTCCGGGCCGTACAGCAGGAAGAGCGCGCGCAGCCGACCCACGGCGGCTCGGATGGCCGTCGGTGCCGGCGGGCGCGGCCCGGCGGTCGCCATCGCAAGTACGGCGTCGGTGGCCGTGGTGCCGTCGTCCGGGCTTCGGGTGAGGCGGGCCGCGTCGAGGATCTGGAGGGTGAACTGGTCCAGCCCGTCCAGGGCGCGCGCCACCGACACCCGGGACTGGGCCCGGATGGCCAGGGCGGAGACGTCGGCTGGCACGGGCACGACGAGGTCGGGCCGCAGCTGGAGGAGCGCGGCCAGTGACTCGTCGGGCAGCGACCGCAGGTGGTCGGCGAGTGAGGTGGTCATCGTCTTTCCACGCTAGCCCGGCACCGGGCCATCGCGCCCCTCGGACGTCCGGCCGACCAGGAGTCGCCGGGTAGGTTTCTTGACATGCCCGCACTGACCGTCGGATTCGACCTCGACATGACCCTGGTTGACTCCCGCCCCGGCATCGCTGCGACCTACCGGGCGTTGACCGCGAGGACCGGTGTGCCGGTGGATGCCGAGCTGGCGGTGTCCCGTCTCGGCCCGCCGCTGCGCACCGAGGTCGCGCACTGGTTTCCGGCGGAGCAGGTCGAGTCGGCGGTACGCGTGTACCGCGAGCTGTACCCGGCGTACGCGATCACGCCGACGGTTCCGCTGCCTGGCGCGCGGGAGGCCATCGACGCGATCCGCGCTCGGGGCGGACGTGTGCTCGTCGTCACTTCCAAGATCGGGCGGCTGGCCCGGCTGCACCTGGACCACCTCGGCCTCACGGTCGATGAGTTGGCCGGTGACCTGTTCGCCGAGCAGAAGGCGACCGCCCTGCGGGAGTTCGACGCGACCCACTACGTCGGTGACCACGTGGCCGACATGGTGGCGGCGGTGACCGCCGGTGTGCCCGGCATCGGGGTCGCGACCGGCCCGTGCTCCCCGGCTGAGCTGCGGGCGGCCGGGGCGGACGTGGTGCTGGATGATCTCACCGAATTCCCGGCGGCGCTCGACGGCATGATCCAGCTAGCCTTGGAGCAGTAGCGGCTCAAGTGAAGCAGGGGTTTTCAGGTGCCTACGGGTCGAGTGAAGTGGTACGACACGGCCAAGGGATACGGCTTCGTCACCAGTGACGAAGGCGGCGACGTGTTCCTGCCCAAAGCGGCGTTGCCGGCAGGTGTCACCGACCTCAAGGGTGGCCAGCGGGTCGACTTCAGTCTGGTGGACAGCCGCCGGGGCGCGCAGGCCATGGGAGTCAAGCTCCTGGACGCGCCCACGTCGATGGCGGAGTTGCGCCGTCGGCCAGCCGAGGAACTGCACGGCCTGATCGAAGACATGATCAAGGTGCTGGAGGCGAAGGTCCAGCCGGACCTGCGCCGGGGTCGGTACCCGGACAAGAAGACCGCCCAGAAGATCGCTCAGCTGGTCCACGCCGTCGCGAACGAGCTGGAGGTCTGAGGCACCAGCCCTGCGGTGGCGGCGCGGTCAAGCAGTGCCGTCACCGCGGCGAACCCGGCCTCGCCCAGGTCAGCGGTGAACTCGTTGACGTAGAGGCCGATGTGCCGGTCCACCACGTCGAGTTCCATCTCCTGGGCGTGCGCCAGCACGTACTCTCGGCTCGCCGCCGGGTCCGCCCAGGCTTGCCGGACCGACTCGCGGACCCATCCGGCCGCGGCCTCCGGGTCCACCGCGCCACGTCGGGCCAGGATCGCGCCGAGGGGGATGGGCAGGCCGGTGTCGGCCTCCCACCACTCGCCGAGGTCGACCAGGGCGCTCAGGCCGTGCCGGTGATAGGTGAACCGGGCCTCGTGGATGACCAACCCAGCGTCGTAACGGCCGGCTGCGACGCCCGGCATGATCTCGTGGAACGGGACCACCTCGATCCGGGCCGGCGGCCGGCCGGCCGACCAGAGCCGGAACAGCAGGTACGCGGTGGTCCGGTCGCCCGGCACCGCCACCGTGGCGCCGGTCAGGTCGGTGCGGTCCGGCCCGCCGTCGCGGTCGCCCCGGGTGAGCACGAGAGGGCCGCAGCCGCGGCCGAGCGCGCCACCGCAGGGCAGCAGGTGGTAGTCGTCGAGCAGCCACGGCAACGCCGCGAAGCTCACCTTCACCAGGTCGAACGCGCCCCGCTCGGCCGCCGTGTTGGTCACGTCCACGTCGGCGTACGTCACCTCGATCGGGGGCGCACCGGGCACCCGCCCGTGCACCAGGGCGTGAAAGACGAACGTGTCGTTGGGGCAGGGCGAGATCGCCAGAGAGAGCGCCACGCCCCCACGTTAGCCCCGCCCCCGCCCCGATCAGTCGCCGCGGTCTCGCAGCTGTGATCTGCCGGGCACCCGCCGCCTGCCCGCCGCCGCCTGCCCGCCGCCGCCTGTCCGCCGCCGCCTGCCCGCCGCCGCCTGCCCGCGAGCCATCGTCGGGGCTGGGTCGTCTCTGCTGCTCCCTGTAGAGCTGCCCCGTCTGTGGGGCACGATGTCGGCGGTGACGGTCGTCGAATCGTCGGCCCACTCATCGGCGGGTCGCAGGACAGGCATCGACGGGTCGCAGGACAGGCATCGACGGGTCGCAGGACAGGCAACGACGGGTCGCAGGACAGGCAACGGCGGGTCGCAGGACAGGCATCGGCGGGTCGCAGGACAGGCAACGCCTCGGGCCTCTCCGACCGTCGGGGCGAGGGGCGCCCGCGGGTCCGCCAGGTGGCCTGGGCATCTGTCCGGGTGCTGGGCACTGCCGTGCGGCTAGGTGCACCCGTGTCGTGCCCCACTGACGGGGCAGCTCTACAGGCGCTGACGAAGGGATGTACACAGCGGCGGAGACACTATCCACAGGGTTGTCCACAGGTGGACGAGTGCTGTTGACGGCGCGAGCTGAGCGGAAAACCATGGACGGGTGGCTGCCGACAAGGGTGCAATCGACGTGGCGGCAACCCTGCGGGATCTTCGTCGACGTGCCGACCTGAGCCAGCGCGAGTTGGCCGAGAGGTCCGGGGTCCCGAAGAGCACGTTGGCCCGGATCGAGGCGGGGCAGGGTGCCGGGCCGGCGTTCCGCACGGTGGAGCGGCTGGTCCGTGCGGCCGGTGGTGAGGTCGTTCTCAAACTCCCCGGCGCCTGCTCCTCTGCGGCGGCCGACGAGTCACCGCAGGCGCCTGACAACGAACTGCGGGACGAGTTGCGGGACGAGTTGCGGGACGAGGCCGGTCGCCGCTACCCAGCGCACCTCGACGTCCGTCGAGTCCTGACTCTCAAGGACTGGCCGGCCGCCTGGTGGGTGCACTCCTACACCCTTCCGCAGCGGTTGTGGCCGGTACGCGTCCCGGAGCTGACCTATGACCTCGATCGAGCACGACGTGACGAGCGGCGGTTGCGGGACCAGACACGGGCCCAGGTGCGGTTTCGGCGCGCGTTCGAAGGGCTGCCGGCCACCTCGTGGCGTTTTCTCGCCGAGGTGCCCGGGGCCGGGCCGGTCGGTGAGCTGAGGGCCCATGAGCGAAGCCTGGATCTCCTCCTCGGCGAGGATTGGGGCGACCGGCGTGAGTTGGTGTTGGAGAGCATCGTCGTTGCTCCCGGCCTACGGACCCTGGGCGTGGGCCGTCAGCTGATCGAGCTGTTGGCCCGGGAGATGGCAACCGCCGACATCCGGACCACCCGCGCGATAGCCGACGGCGGCAACGTCGAGTTTCTGCTCGCCTGCGGGTTCGAGCTACAGACGGGTCGACCGTCGGCGCTCACGCTCGAAGTCCGTCCGCCACGGCCATAGTCAGCGCAGTGCCGGGGCCGCTGCGGTCAGCGCGGTGAGAGCTTCGCGCAGCCGCCACGCGTTGCGGTCACGGGGGCCGATCGGGTTGGAGATGGTGCGTAGCTCGGCGAAGGGCACCCCGGCCTGCGCCGCGGCGACCGCCACCCCGTACCCCTCCATGGCCTCGGCGACCGCCTCCGGATGCCGTCGGCGCAGCTCCTCGGTGCTGGCGGCGGTGCCGGTGACCGTGCTGACCGTGAGCACCGGGCCGGTCGTGGCCGCCGGGAGGGCCGCCCGCAGCGCCGCCAGCAGCCCCGAGTCGGCCTGCAGCACACTGCCGGTGCCGAGCAGTGCGAGCGGCATGCCCAACTCGTCGACGGGGATGAAACCGTCCGGTGACTCGGCGCCCAGATCGGCGGCGATGCTGGCGGTGCCGAGCACCGTGTCGCCGACCTCCGCCCGCCCGGTGAAGCCGCCGGCGACGCCGGCGCTGACCACCGCGCGGTACGGGCGTCCCGCAGCCTCGGCCAGCACCAACAGCCGGGCGGTGGCGGCGCCCGCGACGGCCGGGCCCACGCCGACCGGGGCGACGGTCACGGCGGCGTCGGTCAGCCCGGCACGGACCGCGTCCGCCTCGGCTGGCACAGCCGTCACCACCAACAGGCCGGTCACGAGAGTGAGCCGGGGGATTCGCGGCGGGTCTCGTCGTCGGCACCGCTACCCGGGCCACCGACGGCCGAGGACGGTCGATAGATGTGGTAACCCGGCGGGGTCAGGCCCGGGTCTTCATGCTGCGCCGAGCTGGTCTGGGCCGGCGCTGGCGAGGTGGGCGCGGGGTCTGCGGGCTCGTCCGCCGGCTCGTCGCTCAGGTCGTCGTCGGTCAGTTCGTCGTCGCCGAGCGGCCGGCCGGCCAGCTTCTCGCCGCGCAGCCGGGCGGCGACCAGCACACCCCGGATCGCGGCCACAATGCCGACCCCGGCGGCGACGGCGATGCCCATCCGACCGTTGAACGGGACCAACCCGAGGCCGCCGCCGACAACGAAGGCGAGCATCAACACCGTCTCGGAATGGGCGAAGGAACTGGCTCGCAGGCGTTCTGGGATCCGCTCCTGGATCGAGGCGTCCACGGCCAGCTTCGCTATCCCGCTGACCAACGCGGCGACCAGGCAGAGCAGCGCGACCATCAGGAGCGAGAACTGGATGACGGCGAGCACCGCCACCCCAGCGACGATGATCATGCTGCTGGACTGGATGGCGGTCGGCCGGTGGATGCGTAGTCGGGTGCCGATGGCGGTGGCCAGGAAACTGCCGACCGCGAGCGCGGCACCGACCAGCCCCAACGCCCACTCGGCACCCAGATCCCGGCCGAACACCACGGTGGTCAGATCGCCCTTCTTGATCGCGAAGGCGAGGAAGAGCAGCAGGAAGCCGTACACCGCACGTAGGGTCGCGGCGCCGATCAGGGTGGCGATCACCAGCCGGCCAGCCGGACGACCCCGGCCCAGCGGACGATCGCCGCCGCGGCGGCCCAGCGCGCGCAGCGCTCGGGGGACCCGCTCCGGTGGCTCCGAGTCGGCCTTCGGCGGCAACCGCAGGGAGATCACCATGCCGATCAGGAAGATCACCGACGCGACGCGCAGCGGCCACTGCGGCCCGAACCAGAACGCGGCCAACCCGATCGGCGCCACCAGCGCGCCCGCGACCGTGCCGTAGACACTGGCCCGGGCGCCCACCTGGGAGAGGCCGAGGCCTTCCGGCAACAACCGGGGCACCGCCGCGGAACGGGCCACGCCGTACGCCCGGGACAGCGCGAGCACCCCGAACGCGGCCGGATAGAGCCCGAAGCCGTGGATGTAGTCGGAGATCAACCAGGCCAGGAACGCGCGGCCGAGCATCGTGGCGGCCAGGGCGTACCGCCGGCCGTGCCGGAAGTGGTCCAGCAGCGGGCCCACCACGGGAGCGAGCATCGCGAACGGCACCATGGTCACCAGCAGGTAGAGCGCAACCTTGCTGCGGGCCTCGCCCAGCGGCACGTTGAAGAAGATCGTCCCGGCCAGGCCGATGGCGATGAGAGTGTCACCGGCACAGGAGACCGCGTGCAGGTCGAACAGGCGAACCATGCCGACCTCGCCGCCGGCGCCCCTGGTCCGGGCTCGCCCGGCCCGGCGGGTCACCCAGCGGCCGCTGCCCACCGAACCGCGCAGCAGCAGACGAACGGCGCGAATGCTGGTGCCGACGGTCCGCCCGAGGACGGATCGCCCGGAGCGGGAGTACGACGGCATGTGCACCATCCTCGCCCATCTGATCCGGGTACGCCGCACCACTGCGGGGAAAGGTTCCCCGGGAGTCCCTGTCACCCCTGCGGGGCGCATGGGGAACAATGGTGAAGTGACCAGGCCCGCCTCCACCCGCGCCGCCCGTCTCGACCAGGTCTGCGCCGCCGCCGTCGAGGTGGCCCGCGCTGGCATAACCGAGGTGGACGCTGACGACGTCGGCGACCACCTGCAGGTCGTGGCCGAAGGTGAACGGCTGGTCACCCACTACTTTGAGTGCCGCCTCGCCGGCTACCGCGGCTGGCGGTGGGCTGTCACCGTCACCCGGGTGTCGCGCAGCAAGACGGTCACCATCTGCGAGACGGTGTTGCTGCCCGGCCCGGACGCGCTGCTCGCGCCCGGCTGGCTGCCCTGGCAGGAGCGGCTCAAGCCGGGCGATCTCGGTCCGGGCGATCTGCTGCCGACCTCACCGGACGACGATCGGCTGGTCCCCGGTTACCTGCTCTCCGACGACCCGGCGGTCGAGGAGACGGCATGGGAGTTGGGCCTCGGGCGAGCGCGCGTGCTCTCCCGGGAGGGCCGTGTCGAGGCGGCGCAGCGCTGGTATGACGGCGATCATGGCCCTGCCGCGCCCATCTCCACCGCAGCGCCGGCCGCTGCCCGTTGCGGCACCTGCGGCTTCTACCTGCCACTTGCTGGTGCGATGCGGCAGGCCTTCGGGGCGTGCGGCAACTTCTACGCCCCGGACGACGGCCGGGTGGTGAGCGCCGACCACGGTTGCGGTGCCCACTCCGAGACGCTGATCGAAGCGGCCGAGACCGCGGTCGAAGAGCTACCCACTGTGTACGACGACAGTGCGGTGGAGGCCATGTCGGTCAGCCGCGCCCCGGGCTCGGTGGAGACAGCCGAGCCAGCGGAGCCCTACGGGCACTCCTGATCGTGCGCGCCGGGGTGCCCCCCGGTGCAGTGGTCAGGTCAGTTTGCGCGGCGGCGGCGTCGGTTGGCGTCGTGCCGCATCATCACGGCGAGGCCCGGGAAGCCCCACAGGAAACCGGCAAGGCAGGTCCAGAGCCAGTTCTGGTGACCGTGGTCGGTCAGCCAACCCCGGAAGAAGACCAGCAGGACCAGCCCGACCACCGCCCAGGCGATCAACCCGGCGAGGGCGAACGGCACCATCGGCGGGTCCAGTGGTGCGGGCCGCGGTGGCTGCTCGTCAGGCATCCGGCAAGCGTACGCGATCTGCTTTCCCTGCCCGTGAGCGATCTGGGACGATGCCCGCGACAACTGGAAGATCACCTGCGAGGACCTGATGGCAGTAGCGCCGCCCGATAACGGCACCCCTCCCACCTCTGCTCACCCGCGTAACGGCTTCGACCGGTTCTTCGAGATCTCTGCCCGTGGCTCGACGTTGAGCCGCGAGGTACGCGGAGGCCTGGCGACCTTCTTCACGATGGCGTACATCGTGGTGCTCAACCCGCTGATCCTGGGTGGTGCTGTCGACGGTGACGGCAAGACCCTGCCGATTCCCGCGCTGGCTGCCGCGACCGCGCTGGTCGCTGGCCTGATGACCATCCTGATGGGTGTGGTCGGCCGGTTCCCGTTGGCGCTCGCCGCCGGTCTGGGCGTCAACGCGCTGGTCGCGTACGAGATTGCTCCCGAGATGACCTGGGCCGACGCGATGGGCCTGGTCGTGATCGAGGGTGTGATCATCGCGGTGCTGGTGCTGACCGGTTTGCGGACTGCGGTGTTCCGCGCGGTGCCGACCCAGTTGAAGACCGCGATCGGGGTCGGTATCGGTCTGTTCCTGACCATCATCGGCCTGGTGGACGCCGGCTTCGTCCGGCGGATCCCGGACGCCGCCAACACCACGGTCCCGGTGGGCCTGGGCATCGGCGGCAAGCTGGTGAGCTGGCCGATGTTGGTCTTCGTGGTGGGTCTGCTGCTCACCCTGGTGCTGGTGGTTCGCCGGGTGCGGGGCGCGATCCTGATCGGCATCCTCGCCTCGACCGTGCTGGCGGTGATCGTGGAGGCGATCGGCAATATCGGCCCGTCGTTCGTCAACGGTCAGCCCAACCCGAAGGGCTGGTCGCTGAACGTGCCGGAGCTGCCGAAAACGGTGGTAGACCTGCCGGACCTGTCGCTGCTCGGCAAGTTCAACGTGCTCGACTCGTGGGGTCGGGCCGGCTGGCTGGTAGTGCTGATGTTCGTCTTCACGCTGTTGGTCACGGACTTCTTCGACACCATGGGCACGATGGTGGCGGTCGGCCAGGAGGGCGGCCTGCTCGACGAGCGGGGCACCCCGCCGCGGGCCAAGGAGATCCTGCTGGTCGACTCGATCGCCGCGGCGGCCGGTGGCGCGGCCAGCACCTCCAGCAGTACGTCGTACATCGAGAGTGCTGCCGGTGTCGCGGAGGGTGCCCGAACCGGCGTGGCCAACCTGGTCACCGGGGTGCTCTTCCTGTTGGCGATGTTCCTTGCGCCGTTGGTGGTGATCGTGCCGTTCGAGGCGGCCTCGACGGCCCTGGTGGTGGTTGGTTTCCTGATGATGACCGCGGTGCGGACGATCGACTGGTCCGACTACGAGATCGCCATCCCGGCGTTCCTCATGATCGTGCTGATGCCGTTCACCTACTCGATCTCCAATGGGATCGGTGCCGGCCTGATCACCTTCGTCGTGGTCAAGCTGGCTCGGGGTAAGGCCCGGGAGGTCCACCCGTTGCTGTACGGGGTGGCCGCGCTGTTCGTGCTGTACTTCCTGCGTGGGCCCATCGAGTCTTTGGTGCTCTGACGGGTGTCGGGGCGGGGGATCGATCCGGATTCCCCGCCCGTAACATCATGAATCCTCTCGTGAGCCTGGTCATAACTGATGTCGTTAGCCAAGCTCATTAGTTAAGCTAACTACTGTGACGGAGCGGACGGTGACGGCGAAACGCGTGCCACCGGCGCAGCTGGCCCCCCAGCTGCGTGATGCGATCACCCGACTCAACCGGCGGGTCCGCCAGGCCCGACCGGTTGGCGACCTTACGGTCACCCAGGTCTCTGCGCTCACCAGCCTGCGGCTGGCGGGCACGATGACGCCCCGGGAGCTGGCCGATGTCGAACGGGTGCAGCCGCCGACGATGACCAAGATCGTCGGGAAGTTGGAGGACCGTGGCCTTGTGCGGCGGACACCCCATCCGACCGACGGCCGGCAGGTCATCCTCGCGGCGACCGAGGGAGCGCAGGCCGTGCTCGACCAGTTCGAGCGGGCCCGCGACGAGTGGCTGGCCCACCGGCTGGCCGCGCTGGACGAGGACGACCGGGAGACCCTGCAGAGGGCCGCCGAGATCCTTCAGCAGCTCGCTCGCGACTGAGCCGCACCCGCGCCACCGGGTCCGTGCCGTCACCTGTCGATGACGCGTACGTCCGGAGGAGGCGCACCAAGAGTGCAGGCGAAGCTGAGCACGATGTTCCAGTCCCTACAGGTCCGCAACTACCGCCTTTTCGCATCCGGACAGCTGATCAAGTTGCTCGGTGTCTGGATGATGTACATCGCCCAGGACTGGCTCGTCCTCGATCTCTCCAACAATTCGGCCACCGCGCTCGGTGTGGTCACCGCCTGCCAGTTCACCCCGGTGCTGCTGCTCACGCTGCTCTCCGGCCGGCTCGCCGACCGGTACGACAAGCGGGTGCTGCTCTTCGCCGCCAACGCCTTCTGGAGCTTGCTGGCGCTCGGCATGTCCCTGCTGGTCCTCACCGACATGGTGCAGCTCTGGCACGTCTTCGCCTTCGCCGCGCTGCTCGGCACGGCCAACGCCGTGGAGACCCCGGTCCGGCAGGCGTTCGTCTCCGAACTCGTCGGTACGCCCCTGCTGCCCAACGCGCTGTCGCTGAACGCCGCCGTGTTCAACTCCGCGCGGGTCGTCGGCCCGGCCATCGCCGGCCTGGCCATCGCCGCGTTCGACGTCGGCCCGGTCTTCCTCTTCACCGCTGTCAGCTCCATCGCGCCCCTGGTAAACGTGGTCCGGATGCGGACGTCCGAGCTGGAACGCGACGCCTTGCTGCCGCGCGACGAGCGGGCGTCCACGCGGGTCATCGACGGGCTGCGGTACGTGTGGCGCCGCCCCGACCTGCTGTTGCCGATGGCGGTCATGTCGGTGATCGGCATGTCGCTCTTCAACTTCCAGCTCACCCTGGCCGCGCTCGCGAAGACTGTCTTCAACACCGGCGCTGCCTCCTTCGGCCTGTTCAGCACCGCACTGGCCGTCGGCGCGCTCGGCGGGGCGCTCAGCGGCACCGGTCGGCGTAGCCGCCCGTCGATCTGGCTGGTGCTGGGTGCGGCGATCGCCTGCGCCAGCTTCGGCACCCTCGTCGGTCTCGCCTCGGCGTACTGGCTGGTCGTGGTGCTGCTGGTGCCTACCGGCTTCTTCATGGTCTTCTTCGCCCAGGCCGCCAACCAGCGGGTCCAGTTGGGCGTGGACGCCGCCTTCCGGGGCCGGGTGATGTCCCTGTGGGTGCTGGTCTTCCTGGGCACCAACCCGGTCGGCGCGCCGCTGATCGGCTGGGTCGCGGAGCACTACGGTGCCGGTGCCAGCATCTGGATGGGCGCGCTGATCTCGCTGGCGGCCGCGCTGATCGCCCTCACCTGGCAGCTGCGCCGATCCGGCGCCCGGGTGCGCTTCCGGATCCTCCCGATGCCCCGCTTCTACGTAACCCCCACCGACTGCTGAGGTGAGTTCAGGGGCCCCTTCCGATCGGACATTGCGCCGGAGGGGCCCCTTTTTCGCAGCCGGCAGGGCCGGGGCGAGTCTCGTTGGACGGATTGCGCGGATGCGGCCAAACCGCTGGCGGGGTGGCACGGCGGGGCTTAGCGTCGATACGTGGGAGTCGGACGCGCGCTGATGCTGGCCCTGGCGTTCCTTGCCGTGGCCACTCTGCCGGCGGCAATCGCCCTGCTCTTCTGTTATGACGAGATCCTCGACCGGGTGGTTTGCGGCTGGTCCGAATGGCGTGAGCGCAGACGGGAAAAACGCACCATCGCTCGGCTCGACCGGGCCATCGAGGCCGACGCGCTGACCCGCGACATCGACCTCAGCGACTTTGATCGCATCGACCGTCGGCCCCTGGAACAGCTCGCCGCCGACCTGCGCCGCCTCGGCGGCCAACGGCTCGGCGGCACCGGCCGGCCGATGGTCTGGCATGAGGCGCTGCTCCAGGCGTACGACGACAGACTTCGGCTGGCTTGCCGTGCACTCGGCATCACCGAGCACCTCGCCGAGTTGGAGGGCGTCGACCAGGAGATCGAGCGGGTCCGCGTGGAGGGCGTGCTGCACGCCGCCGGGCTGGCCCTGCCTGCGGCCCGGGCCGGGCACCGGCAACGGCACCACTGAGCGACGGTTGCGGCTCTTCGTCGCGGTCTGCCCGCCCCCCGAGCCGGTCGACCACCTCGGCGCGCAGGTCGCGCGACTACGGGTTTCCGCAGCGGCTGCCGCCGGCGTCAACGTCCGGCTCGCCGATCCGGCCCAACTGCACGTCACCCTGGCCTTTCTCGGCGACGTCGAGGCGGCCCGGCTGGTCGAGGTGGTGAGCGCGCTCAGGCTGGCCGCCGAGCGGTTCCGCGACGGCCGGAACGCCCTGCCCCGGTTCAGTCTCGGTGGCGGTGGTCGGTTCGGTCAGGGTCGGTCCACTGTGCTCTGGGTGGGCCTGCGAGGCGAGGTCGAGGCACTGCACGTGCTCGCCGGGCTGGTCCGGTCCCGGTTGCGGCAGACCCGGCTGCCGTGCGACGACGCCAGGCCGTTCCGCCCGCACCTGACCGTGGCCCGGCCCGGTGATCGGATGGACCTGGCCGACATCGAGGCGGACCAGGCCGACCTGGACGACTACCAGGGACCGGAGTGGCCGGCGATCGAGCTGCTGCTGATGAGCAGCCACCTCGACTCGCGACCATCGCGCTACGACCGGCTCGCCGCCTGGCCGCTCTGACCCGGCACTCTCGTCAGGGCGTCCCCGGCTGGTCCTGGTGCGGGCTCGGCTGGGCAGTGGCCGCCGCGGGTCTGCTGTGCAGGACCTCGCGGGCCTGTTCGGCGGCGCGGACGATGCTCTCGCTGATGAAGTCGAGGAAGCGGGCGATGTTCTCCAGGCGGGCGGCGGCCGGGGTGTGCGGGCCGAGGAGGGCGACGCCCTGCCGCGCGGTCTCGACGAGTTGGTCGTTGGCTCGGGCGCTGGCGATCGTGGCCTGGTAGAAGAGTTCGTCGTCGACGACGTAGCGGTCACGGCGGCGTTCGTCGCGCTCGCGGCGAACCAGGCTCTGACCCTCCAGGAAGGTGATCGCCTTGGAGATGGACGCTGGGCTGACCTGGAGGCGCTGAGCGAGCTCGGACGCGGTGAGTCTGCTCGAGTCGGTGGTGAACAGGCAGGTCAACACGCGGGCCGCCATCTTGCTCAGACCCGACGCCATGAGGACGGTGGTGAACGCCTCCTCGTATTCGGCCAGGGCCTCGGCGTCACGGCCTTGGGGCTGTGCGACTGACTCCGTCGTGCGGGAGGAGGCCGACCTGCGTCGGTGGGCGCGGCGTTCGGTGGCGCGGTGGGCCAGGTCGGCGCGGTAGGCCAGGGGGCCGCCGTTGCGCATCACCTCGCGGGTGATCGTCGAGGTGGGACGGTCGAGTCGTCGGGCGATCTCCGCGTAGGGGAGGTCGTCGACCAGCCCCAGCGCGATCTGCTGGCGCTCCTGCTGGGTGAGTCTGCCTCCCGGCATCGTGATCTCCCTGGTGGTCCTTCGTGGGCGGCCCGTGGCGCCTCCACCATAGCGTTCACTTCTGGCCCATTGCAACACTGGCCCGCGGGGAGCGTTGCGTTACTTCTCGGGCAGTTGCAACAGTTGTGAGGATTCTAGCTGGGAAAACGTTCTGGTAACGCAACGCACTTGTTGCCGGGGTGTAGAAAGCAACGTAGCGTTTCCGATATCAGAAACGCTGTACGAGCACGGGAGAGCATGATGAAGACGTTCGACACCCCCGCCCCCATCTCCGCCGTCCTGAACATCCCCTCCGGTCGCATCCAGTTCATCGCCGCGGACCGCGTCGACACGACGGTCGAGGTGCTGCCGACCGACCCCTCCAAGAGCCGCGACACCAGGGCCGCCGAGCAGACCACCGTCGCGTACTCCGACGGGGTCCTGCGGATCGCGGCCGCGACACCCGGCAACCCGCTCGTCGGTCCCTCCGGATCCGTGCAGGTCACCGTCCGGTTGCCTGCCGACTCCCGCGTCGAGGCCAAGGCCGCCAGCGCCGAGCTGCGTGGTGTCGGGCGTCTCGGCGACGTCACCTTCGACGGCGCGTACCGCCAGATCAAGATCGACGAGGCGGCGAGCGTGCGCCTCACCGCGATCGACGGCGACGTGGAGGTCGGGCGGCTCACCGGTCCCGCGGAGATCAGCACCGCGAGGGGCGACATCCGGATCGCCGAAGCCGTGCGCGGTGCCGTCGTGCTGACCACTCAGTCCGGCGACATCTCGGTCGGCGCCGCCGCAGGCGTGTCGGCCGCACTGGACGCCGGCACCGGCCACGGCCGGGTCAGCAACGCCCTCAAAAACGACGGCACCACCGCACTCGACATCCGCGCCACCACCTCCCACGGCGACATCACCGCCCGCAGCCTCTGATCCCGACCGAACGCCCGACGCGACCAGGAGTGCAGACATGCCAATGAACAACGATTCCGCGACGAGTGCGTCCTGGACCGGCATGGTGCCGGTCGACGACACGGCCCTGGCCGTCACCGACACCGGCGGTCCCGGGGTCCCCGTGGTCTACCTCAACGGCCAGTTCGCCACCCAGGGGTACTGGCGGCGGGTCATCGCCGAACTGGGCACCGGGTGGCGGCACATCACCTACGACGAGCGGGCTCGCGGCAGGAAGTCGAAGCGCTCAACGGACTATTCCTTCGAGGCGGCCGTCCGGGATGTCGATGCCGTCCTCGCGGCCCGGGGCGTGCACCGCGCGCTCGTGGTGGGCTGGTCCTACGGAGCGGTTGTCGGGGCGCACTGGGCCAGCCGCAACCCGGAGCGCGCCCTGGGCGCGGTCCTGGTCGACGGCGCGTTCCCGCACGACTGGCTCGACGAAGCCATGGCGCAACGGATCCGCAAGATGTTCCGACGGATGAACCTCTTCATGCCGCTGCTGCGCCCGACCGGTCTGACCCCTCGGATGAACGCCGACCAGATGGCCGACAGCAACATCGAGCTCGGCCAGCTCTCCCGCGAGCGCGAACTGGGCCCCGTGCTGGACACCATCACGGTGCCGGTGCGGTACGTGGTCGCCTCGGGGACGTCCCTGGGGAGCCGCGGTGACGAGCAGGAACAGATCCGCGCCAGCCTCGACGCGGTGATCGCCCGGAACCCGCACATCCGGATCGGGGCGAAGGTCGCCAGCAACCACGGTGCGATCCTCAAGAAGGACTTCCCGGCCGTCGCCGAGGCCGTACGCGAGGTCGCCGGCCTCGACCGCGAGGACGCCGAAGACCGTCGATGAGGCTCACGTGTTTCGTGTTGGCGGGTGGCAAACCGCCACCCGTCAACACGAAGCGTCAGGAGGACTCGCGTGCGGCCGGACCGCTGCCGAAGAGCACGTCGTCCCAGCTCGGCAGGCGCTTGCGCGGCTTGCCGTTGGCATCGGTGGTCTCGCCGCCCGCGGCGGCCGCGGCGCCCGTCCGGCGGGGCCGCAGCACCGCCAGCGACGGCACGGCCGGCACCTCCTTGGGTGCGTCCGAGTCGTCGTCGAAGGCCGACCCCTGGCCGCCGCCGAGCAGCGCGGCGGCACCCCCGCCGACCGGCCGCTGCCGGGGCGCGTCCGACCCGCCAAGAGCAGCAGGGGTACGTGGCTCAAGGCCACGACCCGACGAGGCTCCGAGTGGGCGGTCCAGTGAGGCGAGCAGCGCGTCGCGTCCGGCCCGGATCGGGTCCCGGCCAGGGCGCGGATGCTCGGACGCCGCCGGCAACCCGTGCCCACCACGACTCGGCTCACCGCGCGACGGACCGGGCAGGCCGTGCCCGCCCCGCTCCGGTGCCGGCTCCTGGCCGAGGATCGGCGTGGGCCGCTCGGCGCACAGGTATTGCGCCATGTCGTCGTGCGGGGCAACCGACTGTCGGGCCTTGTCGAGATCCCAGATGGCCTGCGCGGTCGCCTTGCCGGACGGCCAGGTGGCGATGATCCGCCAGGTGCCGTCGTCCCGCCGGTACGCGTCCCAGGAGATCTTTTCGGTGTCGATGCCGTGCTGGCTCAGCCGACCGTTGACCACCTCGGCGAGCGGGGTGGGCTTCTCCGCGCCCTTGAGGCGGGTGCGGCGGGCGTGCTGGGCGAGCATTGCCCGCTCCTGAAGGACCGGGCCGGCGTAGCGCAGCACCCGGTCGACCGGCACCCCGGCGATCCGGGCGACATCCTCAGCGGACTCGCCGGAGCGGATGCGGGCCTGAATGTCCCGAGGAGACAGTGAAGGGATCGGGTCGGCTGCGGCCGGCGCCGCCACGAGCGGCGGTGCGCCGGGCTCGGCGTGCAACGCCCCCGAAATCCGGTCGTCGATCGGCAGGGCGAGCAGTCGCCCAACCTCGTCAGCGAGAACCAGGGCATGGCCGTCCTCGGAGAGGGCGACGAAGCGTACTGGGCGCATAGCGTTGCCTCCGTCCCGCTTCGCTGGCCGCACGCCACGAGTCGGCCACCCAGGCGTCTCGGACCACCGTACGCGCATCTGCCTCGGGGTGGGGGAAGTGACACCCCGCATGTCGTGACTGAGCTGCAACGATGATCACGGTCGGTGTCCGTGGAGGCCCCAACGGACACCGACCGTGACGAACCTCAGAGTCGCTCGACCACGTAGTCGATGGACGCGGTCAGCGCCTCGACATCCGCCGGCTCGACGGCCGGGAAGAGCGCCATCCGCAACTGGTTGCGACCGAGCTTGCGGTACGGCTCGGTGTCCACGATGCCGTTGGCGCGCAGCGCCTTCGCGATCGCGGTGGCGTCCACGCCGTCGGCGAAGTCGATCGTGGCGACCACGTTGGAGCGCAGCGCCGGGTCACTGACGAACGGGCTTGCCACGCTGGACCGCTCCGCCCAGCCGTACACCGTGGCGGCGCTCTCGGCGGTGCGCTTGGCCGCCCAGGTCAGGCCACCCTGCGCGTTCATCCAGTCGGTCTGCTCAGCGGCCAGGAAGATGGTGGCCAGCGCCGGGGTGTTGTAGGTCTGCTCCAGCCGCGAGTTGTCGATCGCGGTGACCAGGTCGAGGAAGGCGGGGATGTAGCGCCCCGAAGCCTTGATCTCGGCGGCGCGCTCCAGCGCGGCCGGTGACATCAGAGCCAGCCAGAGGCCGCCGTCGGAGCCGAAGCACTTCTGCGGAGCGAAGTAGTAGACGTCGGTCTCGCCGACGTTGACATCCAGGCCCCCCGCGCCGGAGGTCGCGTCGACGAGCAGCAGCGCGCCCTCGTCCGCCCCGGCCACCCGGCTGATCGGGACAGCCACACCGGTCGAGGTCTCGTTCTGGGGCGTCGCGTACGCGTCCACGCCGGACTCGGCGATCAGGGTCGGCGCGCTGCCCGCGTCGGCCTTGCGGACGGTCGGCTCGCCCAGGAAGGGCGCGTCCTTGACCGACTTGGCGAACTTGGCGCCGAACTCGCCGAAGCTGGCGAACTGGGCCCGGTCGCGGATGAGGCCGAAGGTGGCGACCTCCCAGAACGCGGTGGTGCCGCCGTTGCCGATCACGACCTCGTAGCCCTCGGGCAGCGAGAAGAACTCCGCGATGCCAGAGCGCAACCGGGCCACCTGGTCGCGGACCGTCTTCTGCCGGTGCGAGGTGCCCAGGTAACTGGTGGCAACCTCGGCAAGTGCGGACACTGCCGCGGGGCGGACCTTGGACGGGCCGCAGCCGAAGCGTCCGTCGGCGGGCTTGATCTCATCGGGAATCCGGATGGTCGGTGCGTCAGCCACGGTCTTGAATGTCCTTCCGCAAGGGCGAGGTGGGCCCGGCGACACTGCCGGCCCTCATCCTTGCACTCGGACCCATCGGTGGCAGCCGGGCCCCCGAGGGCTGGGCTGAGTCCTTCGCCACACCTCGCCGACTGCCAGCGCACAGCAAAAGGGGCCCCTGCGCAACGCCAGACGTTGCGCAGGGGCCCCTTCCATACCGATCAGACGCCGTGCGGGATGGCGGCCCAACCTTCGACGTCGGACGGCTTGCGGGTCTCCGGGCCGATGTAGCGGGCGGACGGGCGGACCAGCCGCTGCAGCCGCTTCTGCTCCAGGATGTGCGCGCTCCAGCCGCCCATCCGTGCGCAGGTGAACATCGAGGTGAACATGTGCGCCGGCACCTCGGCGAAGTCCAGGACGACGGCCGACCAGAACTCGACGTTGGTGGCCAGCACCCGATCCGGGCGGCGGGCCTGCAACTCGGCAAGTGCGGCCTTCTCCAGCGCCTCGGCGATCTCGAAGCGCGGCGCGCCCAGCTCCTTGGCCGTACGCCGGAGCACTCGGGCGCGCGGGTCCTCGGCCCGGTAGACGCGGTGGCCGAAGCCCATCAGCCGCTCGCCGCGATCGAGCACGCCCTTGACGTAGCCCTCCGCGTCGCCGCTGCGCTCCACCGCCTCCAGCATGCTGAGCACCCGGGAGGGGGCACCGCCGTGCAGCGGGCCGGAGAGGGCGCCGATGCCGGAGGAGATGCAGGCAGCCGCGTCCGCTCCGGTGGAGGCGACGATGCGAGCGGTGAAGGTGGACGCGTTCAGGCCGTGCTCGGCGGCCGAGATGAAGTACGCGTCGACGGCCTTGACGTGCCGCGGGTCGGGCTCGCCGCGCCAACGCTTCATGAACCGCTCGACGATGGTCTGCGCCTTGTCGATCTCCTTCTGCGGCACCGCCGGCAGGCCGAGGCCCCGGGCGGACTGGGCGACGAAGGAGAGCGCGGTCACGGAGACCCGGGCGAGGTCCTCGCGGGCCTGCTCATCGGAGATGTCCAGCAGCTGGTCGAGCCCCCAGTAAGGCGCCAGCATGGCGACCGCGGACTGCACGTCGACGCGGATGTCACCGGAGTGCACCGGCACCGGAAACGGCTCCGCCGGCGGCAGGCCGGGCCCGAACCGGCCGTCGACCAGTAGTGCCCAGACGTTGCCGAACGACACCTGGCCGATCAGATCCTCGATGTCGACGCCGCGATAGCGCAGCGCGCCGCCCTCACGGTCAGGTTCGGCGATCTCGGTCTCGAAGGCGACAACGCCCTCCAGCCCGGGTTTGAAATCGGCCATCTGGCTCTCCTGGATCTGGTCGGTGCGCCCGCTCGGCTCATCCGGCCCGGTCGGCCGAGCGCCTTAGGCGACCCTCAGGGATGTGTTCGGAACATACTGCCTGCTGAGTAAGGGATACGCGACCCGCTGCGACTGTGCTGCACGCGACATCTCCGGACGCGCATTCTCGGCGTCACTCGGTGAGACTGGGCGGTGCGCTCTGGCCAGCGCGGGAGGGCGTTGGCCAGGTCGCCGAGAAGGAGTGGGGACGTGACGGGCAACACACCCGCCCCGGCCGCGATGCGTAACGAGTACGCCGCGGACCTGGGCCTGACCCAGGCTGACCTGGCCGGCGACTGGCACACCCAGTTCGACCGCTGGTTCGCCGACGCGGCGGCTTTCGGGCTACCCGAACCCAACGCGATGGTGGTGGGCACCGCGGACTCGGCCGGACGGCCGAGCGGACGGACGGTGCTGCTGAAGGGGTACGACCCGGAGGGTTTCGTCTTCTTCACCAACCACCTGTCGCGCAAGGGTGTCGAGGCGTCCGCCAACCCGTACGCCAGCCTCGTCTTTCCGTGGTTCGCCATGCAGCGTCAGGTGGTGGTCGCCGGCCGGGTCGCGCACGTCGACCGCGCGACGAGTGAGGCGTACTTCACCAGTCGCCCGCGCGGCTCCCAACTGGGTGCCTGGGCCAGCCCACAGTCGCAGGTGGTGCCGGACCGCTCGGTGCTGGAGGAGCGCTACCAGGAGGTGACCCAGCGGTTCGCCGACGAGGCGGAGATCCCGACCCCGCCGCACTGGGGCGGGTTGCGGGTCCAACCCGAATCGGTGGAGTTCTGGCAGGGTCGGGCCGGCCGGTTGCACGACCGGCTCCGCTTCCGCCGCCTCGACGAGGGTGGCTGGATCGTCGAGCGGCTGGCGCCGTGACGGGTGTGCAGGAGGCTCGGCCGCGCGGAGCGCGCCGCTGGGCGATCGACGTACGTCCGCTGGGAGTGCCCGCGTACCGGCGGCTCTGGCTCGGCAACACCGTGGCGATGTTCGGTTTCCAATTTACGGCCGTAGCGGTCCCGGTGGAGATGTACGCCCTGACCCGGGACTCGTTCTGGGTGGGCCTGCTGGGCGTGGCGGCCTTCGTACCGCTGCTGATCTTCGGGCTCTGGGGTGGTGCGGTCGCCGATGCCCGCGACCGCCGTGCCGTGCTGCTCGGCGGGTCGGTGCTGCTCTGGGCGTCCACCCTCGGGCTGCTCGCCCAGGCGTTGCTGAACGTTGGCAGCCCGGTGCTGCTGTTGGCGTTGATGGCGCTGCAGTCGGTGGCGTTCGCGATCACCGCGCCAGCCCGCAGCGCCATGCTGCCGCGACTGGTGCCGGACGACCTGGTGCCGGCTGCCAGCACGCTCAACTACACGACCTTCACCGCAGCCTCGGTCGCCGGCCCGCTCGTCGCCGGCTTGATTCTCTCCGCCTCACCGGACACCACTGTCGTCCTGCCCATCGCGTACGGGGTGGACGCGGTGCTGTTCACCGCGATGCTCTGGGCGGCGCTGCGCTTGCCCGCGCTGCCGCCCGAGCCGACCGCCGACGGTCAGGTCCGCCGTGCCGGTCTGGCCAGCGTGGTCGATGGGATCCGCTACCTGGCCACCACCCCCGTACTCCTGCTGTCCTTCGGGGTGGATCTGATCGCGATGATCCTCGCCATGCCGCGGGCGCTCTTCCCGGAGATCGCGCACGAGCGGTTCGGTGGCGGTGGAGCGGTCGGCCTGCTCTACAGCGCCATCGCGATCGGCTCGATGATTGGTGGGCTGACCTCCGGCTGGATCGGCCGGCTCCGCAGGCAGGGGCTCGGCCTGGTGCTCGCGGTGGTCGCCTGGGGCATCGCGATCGCCGCGGCGGGGTTGGCCCACCAGCTGTGGCTGATGGTCCTGCTGCTCGCCGTGGCCGGTGCCGCCGACCTGGTGAGCGCGGTGCTGCGCCAGTCGATGTTGCTGGTCTACGCGCCGGACCGGATGCGCGGCCGGCTCCAGGGCGTCAACACGGTCGTGGTGGCGGGTGGCCCGCGTCTGGGCGATCTGCGGGCCGGGACCATGGCCGCCGGGTTCGGTGGCGGCGTGGCCTGGGTGGCCGGTGGGCTCGCCTCGGCGGTGCTCGTGGTGGTGCTCGCGGTCGCGTTCCCGGCACTGCTTCGCTACCGGGCGGCGACGGCGTCGAGCGGCGACCGGACGTGACCGGTTAGGGTCGCCGACATGGAAAGCCCCGATCAGCGCCCCTTCTCCGGCGCCCAGTGGACCATCTCCGCCGCCGGCCACGAGGCCGTCATCGTGGAGGTGGGCGGTGGGCTTCGGACGTACCGGCACGATGGTGTCGACCTGGTCGACGGGTTCGAGACCGACGAGGTCTGCCCCGGCTGCGCCGGGCAGGTGCTGGCGCCCTGGCCGAACCGGATCCGCGATGGCCGCTACTCGTTCGGGGAGCGGGCGCACCAGCTCCCGCTGACCGAGCCGGAGCGGCACGTGGCCATCCACGGGCTGGTCAACTGGGTTCCGTGGCGTCTGTTGGAGCAGTCGGAGGACGCGGTGACGGTCGGCTACGACCTTCCGCCGCAGCCCGGCTACCCGTGGCCGTTGCGGTTGCTCAGCCGGTGGAGCGTCAGTGCGGACGGGCTGCGTGCCGAGCACGAGGTGACCAACATCGGCGGGGAGGCGGCGCCGTTCGGCTTCTCCGTGCACCCGTACCTGCAACTGCCGGGCGTCGCGGTCGACGACCTGGTCATGCGGCTGCCGACCCGTACCCGGCTGTTGGTGGACGGCCGGTTGCTGCCGGTCGGTGCGACCCCGGTGGCCGGCACCGAGTACGACTGGACCAGCCCGCGCCGGATCGGTCCCGCTGAGCTGGACCTCTGCTTCGGTGACGTGATCCGCGACGCCGACGGTGGCTCGTCGGTGAGCCTGTCCGGGCCGGACGACGCGGTCGGGGTGAGCATCTGGGCGGATGCCGAATTCGGCTGGTGGCAGGTGTTCACCGGCGATGCGCTCATCGGTGAGCGGCACCGCCGCTCGGTGGCGATCGAGCCGATGACCTGCCCCCCGGACGCGTTCCGTTCGGGCAGGGACGTGCTCACGCTCAAGCCCGGCACGACCTGGCGGGGTGCCTGGGGCATCCGGCCCGGGGCCTGATGGAGTTCGCCGAGGTCGTCCGGCGTCGGCGGATGGTGCGCAACTACGACCCGGACCGCCCGGTCCCGCCCGACGTGGTGGAGCGACTGCTCGACCACGCGGTCCGTGCCCCGTCGGCCGGGTTCGCCCAGGGTTGGGGCTTCCTGGTGCTGGAGGAGCCGGCCGACCGGGAGCGGTTCTGGGCCGCCGCCACACCGGATGGCGGTGGACGGGAGCGCTGGCTGGCGGGGATGCGCCGGGCACCTCTGATCGTGGTGCCACACGCGAACGAGTCGGCCTATCTGCAGCGTTACGCCGAGCCGGACAAGGGTTGGACGGATCGGTCGACCGATCGCTGGCCGGTGCCGTACTGGCACGTGGATACCGGCTTCGCGGCGCTGCTGATGCTGCTCACCGCTGTGGACGAGGGGCTGGGGGCGTGTTTCTTCGGCATTGCGCCACAGCGGCTCGCCACCTACCGGGACGCGTTCGGCGTGCCGGCGGAGTACCAGCCCATTGGAGCCGTCACAATCGGTTACCGGGCGCCTGACCATCGGTCACCTTCGCTGCGCCGTGGGCGTCGTGGAGTGGACGAGGTGGTGCGGCGCGGCCGGTGGAGCTGAGTACGACGTCCCGTTCGTCCGGTTGAGGATCGGACGAGCGGTAGCGAAACTGACATCAGGGAGCAGAACGCAGCGTGCGCTGGGCGGCTAGGCTGGCACGGTCATCGGTGCCGCGACGCGCGGTGCCCGCCGCGGCCCGGCTCGGCGCTGTCGGTCGGCCCGGCCACGGGGAGGGGAGCGTGCCGTCGTGATCTTCAGAGCGGTCCGGGACGGGCGTCCCTACCCGGAGCACAACCTGACCCTCAAGCAGTGGGCGGAGATTCCGCCCCGCCCGCTGCGCCTGGATCAGATGATCACCACTAAGCGTGAGTTGGCGCTCGACAAGCTTCTCGCCGAGGATTCCACCTTCTACGGTGACCTCTTCCCGCACGTCGTGCAGTGGAACGGCGGGCTCTACCTGGAGGACGGGCTGCACCGGGCATTGCGTGCCGCTCTCCAGCAGCGCAACCAGATCCACGCGCGGGTGCTGGTGCTCTCCGAGCCGATCGAGTGACGAGCCCTTCTTTCGCGCGCTGAACCTTCGTTAGGGTGGCGTCCATGACCGCTCCGCTCGACCTCCTCGACCTGGACCCGTCGCTCAGCGAGGAGGAGCGGCAGATCCGCGACGTCGTCCGCCAACTCCTTGACGACCGGGTACGGCCGCACGTCGCCGACTGGTACGAGGACGGCCGGGTGCCCGCCCGAGAGTTGGCCCGCGAGTTCGGCAAGCTCGGTCTGCTCGGCATGCACCTGACCGGCTACGGCTGCGCCGGCGCCTCCGCCGTCGCGTACGGGCTGGCCTGCCAGGAGTTGGAAGCCAGCGACTCCGGCGTCCGTTCCCTGGTCTCGGTGCAGGGCTCGCTCGCCATGTTCGCCATCTGGCGCTACGGCAGCGAGGAGCAGAAGCAACGCTGGCTGCCGTCGATGGCCACCGGTGAGGCGATCGGCTGCTTCGGCCTGACCGAACCGGACCACGGCTCCGACCCTGCCTCGATGGCCACCAGGGCCCGCCGCGACGGCGACGACTGGGTGCTCACCGGCGGAAAGATGTGGATCACCAACGCGCCGATCGCCGACGTCGCGGTGATCTGGGCGCGTACCGACGAAGGCGTACGAGGCTTCCTCGTCCCGATGGACGAGCCCGGTGTCACGGCCCGGGAGATCCGCCGCAAGATGTCGCTGCGCGCATCGGTGACCGGCGAGATCGTGCTCGACGACGTCCGGCTCCCGGCCGACGCCCAACTACCCGAGGCGATCGGGCTCAAAGCGCCGCTGAGCTGCCTCACCGAGGCCAGGTACGGCATCGTCTGGGGCGCGGTCGGCGCCGCCCGTGACTGTCTGGAAACCACCCTGGCGTACGCCACCACCCGCACCCAGTTCGGTCGCCCGCTGGCGGGCTTCCAGCTCACCCAGGCGAAGCTCGCCGACATGGCCGTCGAGTTGGTGAAGGGTCAACTGCTCGCGCTGCACCTGGGCCGGTTGGCCGACGCCCACCGGCTGCGGCCCGATCAGGTCAGCGTGGGCAAGCTGAACAACGTGCGGGAGGCCCTCGCCATCGCCCGGCAGTGCCGCACCATCCTCGGTGCCAACGGCGTTTCCGGTGAATACCCGGTGATGAGGCACGCCAACAACCTGGAGAGCGTGCTGACCTACGAGGGCACCTCCGAAATCCACCAACTCGTCGTCGGGCAGCGGCTCACTGGGTTGTCCGCGTTCGCCTGACCTGCGCATTTACGTTTATCGCCCGCTCAACGCGCGGCTGTCGTACGGGGGCCGTACCGTCATTGACAGAGGACGTGTCTGACGAGGACGGTGAGCGTGATGGCCCGCGATGCTGGCGTCAACGAGCCCACGAGGGAGTTCCCCGGTTACCCGACCGGTGACGATCTCAAGGAGCGGTCGGCCGCGACACTCGAGCCGACCACGAATACACCGGGTGGCTCCGGAGGATCTGACGGCCCCGTCGGCCCGGCGACCGGTGGCGGTGGTGCGGGCGCCCGTGGCCTACTCCTGCTGCTCGGCGCTGCCGCGCTGGCCGTGGTCGTGCTGCTGGGCATTCAGGCGACCGGCTTCCTGCCGGATTTCCGCAACCCGTTCGCCAAGGAGCAGACCGACCGCAGCCAGCCGCCGCTGCTGAAGTCGATCCAGGACCTCAGCCGCTACGTGGCCGCCGAGGGCAACTTCCAGGTCGTGGTCGACACCCAGAACGACCGGCGCAACGTTCCAGATTTCCTGCTCAACGAGCGCACCCTGTTCGTCGGGGCCGGCAGTGTCGAGGCGTACGTCGACTTCACCAAGATTGGTGAGGGTGCCGTCGTCCAGTCCGCCGACGGCAAGTCCGTCGAGATCAAGTTGCCCGCGCCGCAGCTCGGCGAGACCAACCTGGACATGGAGAAGAGCTACGTCTTCGCGGAGGAGCGGGGTCTGCTCAACCGGCTTGGTGACCTGGTCGGCAACGACCCCAACCGGCAGCAGCAGATCTATCTGCTCGCGGAGGACCGGATCACCACCGCCGCCCGGGACAGCGGGCTCTCCGCCCGCGCCGAGGAAAACACTCGCAAGATGCTGGAGGGGCTGCTGCGCTCCCTCGGCTACCAGCAGATCACGGTCACCTACACGGCCGCCTGAGCTGCCACACCCCGTAACGCCGAAGCGCCCGCTCCGACTGTCGTCGCATGATCTACACGAGGTCGGCGATGTGGGGGTATCGCGGTGCTCGGATACCCCCATGTCGCCGATGTGGAGTGGATCATGGCGGGATCGGCACCTGTTCGGTGCCGCCTTGAAGGGGCCGCCTTGAAGGGCTGGTGCCGACGGAGGATCAGTGCTGGGTGGAGGCCAGGTAGCGGTCCTCGTTCGGCATCAGGACCCACAGCACGACGTAGACGATCACCTGGGTGCCGGGCAGCAGCAGGGACAGCAGGAACAGAAGCCGGACCATGAACGGCGAGGTGTTGAACCGGCGGGCCAGGCCGGCGCAGACACCGGCGATCATGCGCCCCTCGCGGGGCCGGACCAGTTTGCGACTCATCGTCGTACTCCCACTCTGCGGCGGTGCGCCGCGTCTGCAATCCACGGTAGACAGGGGTGGCCAGCTCGCCCTCGGTCTCGAGGAGGATCGGCAACTCGTGGACCCGTAGGTGCTTTACCCGGGCCGCCCCTCCCTGACGCCCCTGGAGAAAGCCAAAGCCGGAGCCGGTCAAGATCGTGCTTGAGCCTGGATGTAGTGGCCTCGGGGGCGGCGGAGACCACCGGGACCTGGATCGAGCGTGATCTTCTGGTAGCGGGAAGACGGCGGTCAGGTGCCCGCCTTCGAGCGGAGGGCTGGGCGCTGATCTGGGCGGGTAGGCTGGCTGATCGGGCACCCACACCCCCGGGTGACCGGCACCACACAGCCACGAGCGGGGCCGCCAGACCGGTGGCCACGACCGGGTCGGATCCCGTACGCCGGGCCGACGGCGAGGAAGCGCAGCCATGATCAGTGTTTTCGACCTCTTCAGCGTCGGCATCGGGCCGTCCAGCTCGCACACGGTGGGGCCGATGCGGGCCGCGCGCACGTTCGTTGCCGGGCTCAAGGCCGACGGGCTGCTCACCGACACCGCGCGGGTGCAGGCTGAGCTGTTCGGCTCGCTGGGTGCCACCGGGCACGGCCACGGCAGCGGCCCGGCGGTGCTGCTCGGGTTGGCGGGCGAGTCGCCGGAGACCGTCGACACGGACACCGTCGGCCCTCGGGTCGAGCGGATCCGGGCCGAGCGGCGGATCAACATCCTCGACGCGCACGAGATCGACTTTGACCCGGATCGGGACCTGACGCTGCACCGCCGCCGGTCGCTGCCGTACCACCCGAACGGGATGACCTTCGCGGCCTACGACCGGGCCGGCGCCGAGCTGCGCAGCCGCACCTACTACTCAGTCGGTGGCGGTTTCGTGGTGGACGAGGCGGCGGCGGGCGCAGACCGGATCAAGCCGGACAGCACGGTAGTGCGGTACCCCTTCCTGACCGGGGCGCAACTGCTGGAGCAGACCACCGCCACCGGCCTGTCGATCAGCGAGGTGATGCTGGCCAACGAGCGTTCCTGGCGCAGCGAGGCGGACATTCGGGCCGGTCTGCTGGAGATCTGGCGGGTCATGCAGGAGTGCGTGCAGGCCGGTTGCGAGCGGGACGGCGTACTCCCTGGTGGGTTGAAGGTTCGGCGGCGTGCGGCGGAGCTGCGGCGCGGCCTGGAGGCGGACGCCGGGACGACCGACCCGCTGCACGCGATGGACTGGGTGACGCTGTTCGCTCTCGCGGTCAACGAGGAGAACGCGGCGGGCGGCCGGGTGGTCACCGCGCCGACCAACGGCGCTGCGGGGATCATTCCGGCGGTGCTGCACTACTACACCCGGTTCGTGCCGAGCGCCGATGACGACGGCGTCGTGCGGTTCCTGCTGGCGGCCGGTGCGATCGGCGTGCTGTTCAAGGAGAACGCGTCGATCTCCGGCGCGGAGGTCGGCTGCCAGGGTGAGGTTGGGTCGGCGTGCTCGATGGCGGCGGCGGGGCTGGCCGAGGCGCTCGGTGGCACCCCGGAGCAGGTGGAGAACGCGGCCGAGATCGGGATGGAGCACAACCTCGGGTTGACCTGTGACCCGGTGGGTGGCCTGGTGCAGATCCCCTGCATCGAGCGGAACGCGGTGGCTAGCATCAAGGCGATCACGGCCGCACGGCTGGCGCTGCGCGGCGATGGCGTGCACGCGGTGTCGCTGGACAAGGTCATCAAGACCATGCGGGAGACGGGCGCCGACATGAAGGTCAAATACAAGGAGACGGCGCGTGGCGGTCTGGCCGTCAATGTGATCGAGTGCTGAGTCCAGCCGATTCGGGGCATTCGTTCACCGACTGCTAACCTGTCGTCCGTTTCAGGAGGCGGGAGGCTCGCGGTGACCTCTGGCGTCGCGGCCCTGTGGTCGCACCGTAACTCGCTGCGCATCCTGGTCAGGCGGGACCTGGCGGTCAAGTACCAGCAGTCGGTGCTTGGCTACTTCTGGTCGTTGATCGAGCCGCTCGGCATGGGTGCCATCTACTGGTTCGTGTTCGGGGTGCTCTACTCCTCCGACACCGGTCGGCACCTCGGCGAGGCGGCCGGGTCCTACCCGCTGTTCCTGATCACCGGAATCTTCGCCTGGATGTGGACCAGTTCGGCGCTGAGCGAGGCGACCAACGCGCTGACCGGCCAGTCCCGGCTGATCACCACGATGAACGTGCCGCGTCAGGTCTTCCCGATCGGCCGGGTCACCGGCCGGTTCGCCGAGTACGCTGCCGGCCTGCCGATCCTGATCGCCATCGCGGTGATCTACGCGGTGCACGGTCGGATCCATCCGGGCTGGTCGCTGCTGTCCCTGCCGCTCGCGGTCGCACTGCAGTTGGTCCTGTTGACCGGGATCGCCCTGCTGCTGTCCGCGTGGAACGTGCTGATGCGCGACGTGGAACGGTTCATGCGGCTGATCATCCGGGTGCTGTTCTACGCCACGCCGATCATCTATCCGCTCAGCCTGGTCCGGGAGTCCGACCTGCCCGGCTGGCTGAAGGTGGTGTACGAGTTGAACCCGCTGGTCGGGATCTTCCAGCTGCACCATGCGATCTGGTACCCGGATGAGTTCCCGGACGCCCGGCTGCTCGCCACCACGGCCGTCGGCAGCCTGCTGGTGTTGGCCGTCGGCTGGTGGTCGTTCCGCCGGTTGGAACCTGCCGTGCTCAAGGAACTTTGAGATGGCCGCGCCGATCATCGAGGCCGACGGACTGGGCATCCGGTTCGTCCGCAACCGTCGCCGCCAACTGCGGCTGCGGGAATTGTTCATCCACCGGGGTGGACGGGGTGCCCTGCCGGGCCAGTTCTGGCCGCTGCGCGACGTGTCGTTCACCGCCGAGCCCGGCGAGACCATCGGTGTGATCGGCCGCAACGGCACCGGCAAGAGCACCCTGCTGCGGCTGATCGCCGGGGTGCTCATCCCGGACGAGGGCACCATCCGGGTGCACGGTGCGGTGGCACCGTTGCTGGAGTTGTCCGCCGGTTTCTCCAACGACCTGACCGGGCGGGAGAACCTGCACCTGGTCGGTGGGCTGCACGGGCTGTCGACGAGCTATCTGAAGGGCCACTTCGACGAGATCGTCGAGTTCGCCGGTGAGCAGGTGGAGCGGGCCATCGACACGTCGGTGCGGCACTACTCGTCGGGGATGAAGGTGCGGCTGGGCTTCGCCATCATCTCGCACCTGCCGCATCCGATTCTGCTGATGGACGAGGTGACCGCGGTCGGAGACGCGGAGTTCCGCAAGAAGTGCTACGCAACGATTGATCGTCTGCTCGGGGAGGGGCGCACGCTGGTGCTGGTGTCACACAACGAAAAGGACCTGACCCGGTTCTGCCGTCGGGGGTTGTACCTCGACGCGGGCCGGTTGACGCTCGACGGCACGATCGCCGAGGCACTCGACGCGTACCACGCCGCGGTCCCGCGGTGACGCTCGCGATCGTGCTCGCCGCCGGGACGCCCGCGGCGGGCCTGACCACCGCGACCGGCGAGCCGCTGGCCGATCGCCTGGCCGCACAGTTGCGCCGGGCCGGGGCGGACGAGGTGCGCTTCGCCGCGAACCTGGACGAGTTGACCGCGCTTGTCGACACCGCCACCGCCCCCGTGCTGATCACCGGCACCGACCTGGTCGCGCACACCGCCGTACTGCGGCACCTGGCCACCAGCCCGGTGGGGCCCACGGTGGCGCTGGTGCTCGGCGACCCGCCGGTGTCCGGGCGGAGCGCCGTGCGGGAGGAACGCGGCCAGGTGGTCGACGCCGGCGCGGCGGCCGCCCTCGACGGGGACGTCACGGGCGTGTTCGGCGGTGCGTTGCGGGTCGGTGTGGACGACCTGCCGACCCTCTCCGCCGCCGCGCGGGCGGCGGGCACCCCCGGGCCCGCAGTGGACCGGCTCTTCGCGGGTCTCGCGGCGCTCGGCACTCTGATCTTCGCCCAGCGGGTACGCCTGCTCGTCGCGCATCGGGTCGAGGACGCGGCCGGGCTAGCCGCTGCCGAGGCGGCGGTGGCCGCCGTCGATGAGGACCGGGCCGAGCTGCGGCTGTCGGTGAAGGAGAAGGACGACTTCTTCACCACCTACTTCGTCAGCACCTGGTCGCCGCAGGTGGTGCGGTTGTCGGCCCGGCTCCGGCTCACCCCGACCGGGGTGACGGCGATCTCGGTGCTCTTCGCGCTGGCGGCGGCGGTGCTGTTCGGGGTCGGCGGGCGACCCGCCCTGGTCAGCGGTGCGGTGCTGCTCTATCTCGGCTTCGTGCTGGACTGCGTGGACGGCCAGTTGGCCCGCTACACCCGACACTTCAGCGCGTGGGGCGGCTGGCTGGACACGATGGCCGACCGCGCCAAGGAATACCTGGTCTACGCCGGGCTGGGCTTCGGGGTGAGCCACGCCGGGCTGGGTAACGGGTGGGCGCTGGCGATCGCCGCGATGACGTTGCAGACCGTCCGGCACATGACCGACACCTGGTACGGGGTGCTGCACGACGAGGCGGCCCGTCGACCGCGTACGGCGACGGGTGCTGGCGGCGGGATCGGTGACCGGCTCAACGCGGCGTCGACCCGGGTGCAGGCCGACACCGGCTCGGTGTCGTACTGGCTGAAGCGGACCGTCGTCTTCCCGATCGGCGAGCGGTGGGCGCTGATCGCGCTGACCGTGGCGCTGTTCAATCCACTGGTCAGCCTGATCGCGGTGCTGGTCTGGGGTGCGTTGGCGTTCGCGTACACCGGGGCTCTGCGGACGCTGCGCGCCCGCTGGATGTGGGTGCCGGTGCTGGACACGGTCGATGCCACCCTGCACCGCGACGACGGGCCGTTGGCCCGCCGGCTGCCGGTGGTCCGCCCGATGGGGCCACTCACCCTGGCGGTGATCGCCGCGCTCGGCCCGGCGGTGCTGCTGGTCGCGGCGCTGCTGAGCGACGCGCCCGACGGGCTGCGCTGGGCGGTGCCGTTGGTGCTGCTGGTGCTGCTGGTCGGCGGCCTGGGTGCCGGGGCGGCGCACAACGGGCCGCTGGACTGGCTGGTGCCTGCGGCGTTGCGAGCCGCCGAGTACCTGTTCGCCATCGCGGTCGGGGTGGTTGGTGACGTGCCAGGTTGGCTGATCTTCGGGTACGTCTTCGTGCTCACCGTGCACCACTACGACCTGACCGCCCGGCTGGAGAAACGGCAGGCGGCACCACCTCTGCACGTGGCCACGCTGGGCTGGGACGGGCGTTGCGCTCTGCTGGCCCTCGCGGTGATTGTCGGCGCGGCAGGTGTTGGGCTGGCTACACTCGGTGCGTACCTTCTCGTGGTTTTCGTGGTGAGCGTCGTCCTGGCCTGGTTCGTCCGACCGGCCCGTAGCGCGCGGGCTTCGGTCGCGCCGGTGGGCGCTGGAGGTGCCGCGCCACGCTGACGGAGGGACGGCCGGATGACCCTGATCAGTTTCGTGGTACCGGCCTTCCGGGTGCAGGGATACCTGCGCGAATGCCTGGACTCGATCCTCGGCCAGCCGGAGACCGACATCGAGTTGATCGCCGTCGACGACTGCTCGCCGGACGCCAGCGGCGACATCATCGACGAGTACGCGGCCCGCGACCAGCGGGTCCGCTCGGTCCGGCTGCCGGAGAACGTTGGCCTCGGTCCAGCCCGCAACATCGGGCTGGACCGGGCCGTCGGCGAGTACGTGTGGTTCCTCGACGGCGACGACTGGCTGGCCCCGGAGTGCCTGACGGAGGTCGCCGAGCGGTTGCGCGGCACCCACCCGGACGTGCTGCTGGTCGACCACGTCCGCACCCACTGGAACGACACCGCCACCCGCAGTGCCATGGCTGAGGTGTTCCCGGAGTCACCCGGCGTGGGCACCTTCCGGCTGCGGGACCGGCCGGAGGCGATGCGGCTGCTGCACACCGCGTGGAACCGGCTGGTCCGCCGGGAGTTCCTGGTCGACTTGGGGCTGCGCTTCGCGCCCGGCTGGTACGAGGATGTCTCGTTCAGTTACCCGGTGCTGATGGCGGCGCAGCGGATCGGCGTACTGGATCGGGTCTGCGTCAACTATCGGCAACGCCGCGCCGGCGCGATCACCCGGACCCGGGGGGACCGGCACTTCGAGGTCTTCCCCCAGTGGCACCGGGTCTTCCACCTGATGGATTCGTGGGGGTCGACGACGGACGCCCTGCGGCCGGCGGTCTTCGAGCGGATGATCTGGCACTACCTGACCGTGCTCGGCAACGGCCAGCGGATCGCCCCCGGGTTGCGGCCGGCGTTCTTCGCGCAGATCACCGCCGACTACGAACGCTGGCTGCCGCCGGGTGGCTATCCGGTGCCGGACGGGGTGGAGGGAATCAAGCACCGGCTCGTCGCCTCCGGCCGGTGGCGCACCTTCAGCGCGTTGCGGGCCGCCAGCCGGGCCCGCGACACCGCCCGCAGGAAGGCCCGCGCCGCCCGGCGTCGCGTTGGCCCGGTCGCTCGGCGCGGCGCCCGGCTGACCCGCGACGGCATGCTGCGCGAGTACTACCGGGCGGAGCTGCGTCGGCCGATCGATCCGATGCTCGCGGTGTACGCCGCCTACTGGTACCGGGGGTACTCCTGCAACCCGGCGGCGATCTACGAGGTCGCCCGCCAGTTGGCACCGGGGGTGCGCGGGGTGTGGATCGTGCGTCGGGACCGGGTGGACACCGTGCCGGACGGGGTGGAGTACGTCGTCGCCGGCACCCCGGCGTACTTCCGGGTGCTCGCCCGCGCCCGGTGGTTGGTCAACAACGTCAACTTTCCGGACTTCGTCCGGAAGCGACCCGAGCAGGTGCACCTGCAGACCCACCACGGCACACCGGTCAAGGTGATGGGCCTGGACCAGCAGCGCTACCCGATCGGCGCGGGCCGGATGAACTTCGCCGGGCTGCTGCGCCGGGTGGACCGCTGGGATTACAGCGTCAGCGCGAACAGCTTCACCACCCAGATGTGGGATCGGGCGTACCCGGCCACGTACACGACCCTGGAGGTGGGCTACCCGCGCAACGATCGCCTGGTCACAGCCGGGCCGGAGGAGGTACGCCGGCTACGCGCGGAGTTCGGCCTGGACCCCGACGAGCAGGTCGTGTTGTACGCCCCGACGCACCGCGAGCACCTCCCCGGCTACCGGCCGCCGTTCGACCCGGACCAGTTCGTGCGGGCGCTGGGTGACTCGGGCCGGCTGCTGATGCGCAGCCACTACTTCCACGATCGTGACCGACGTCCCGGCCAGCCGAAGGACTGGGAGCGGGTGCGCGATGTCAGCGGCTACCAGCGGGTGGAGGATCTCTACCTGATGGCGGACGTATTGGTCACGGACTACTCGTCGGCGATGTTCGACTATGCGGTGCTGGACCGGCCGATCGTGCTCTACACCCCGGACTGGGAGGCGTACCGGCTGGCCCGGGGTGTCTACTTCGATGTGACATCCGAGCCGCCGGGCGCGGTGGCCACCACTTTCGCCGATCTGCTCGACCTGTTCCGCACCGACGCCGTGCGCTCGGAAGCGGCAGCCAAGGCCCGCGAGCACTTTCGAGGCCGGTTCTGCACATTGGACGACGGGCGTGCGGCGGAGCGGGTGGTGCGCCAGGTGTTCTTGGGCGAGCCGAGCGAGCGGTCGTCGCGCTGCTGATCGTCCTGTTGTCGTTTAATGGCAGCGTCATTTTCCGAACATAAGACGTTTACCCGATGTGCTAAACCGATGATCCTGGTCACAGTCTTCTGGGGTTCGGCTGACGCGCTGGGGGGGAAGACGGTGAGCACCGTCACGCTCAAGGATGTGACCAAGGTTTTCCGGGATGGCACGCTGGCCGTCGACAGCATCAACCTGGATGTGAACGACGGCGAGTTCATGGTGCTGCTTGGGCCGTCCGGCTGCGGCAAGTCCACCGTGCTCCGGATGATCGCGGGGTTGGAGGAGCCGACCACGGGTGCGGTCATGCTCGACGGGGAGTTGGCGAACGACCTGCCTCCACGGGATCGCAAGATCGCTATGGTCTTCCAGGATTTCGCGCTCTACCCGCACATGACTGTCGGCGACAACATCGCCTTTCCGCTGCGGCTGGCCGGGGTGGAGCCGGAACCGCGGGGTGAGCGGGTCGGCGACGTGGCCAGCGCGCTGGGCATCGGTGACGTGTTGGCCCGCAAGCCGGGTCAGCTCTCCGGTGGGCAGCGTCAGCGGGTGGCGATGGGCCGGGCGATCGTCCGCAGGCCCGGCCTGTTCCTCATGGACGAACCCCTGTCCAACCTCGACAGCGGCCTCCGCGCCGAGCTGCGTGCGGAGATCTCGGGTCTGACCCGGGAGCTGGGCGTCACCACCGTCTACGTCACCCACGACCAGGCCGAGGCGCTCACCATGGCCGACCGGGTGGCCATCATGCGTCGTGGCGTGCTCCAGGACGTGGGCACACCCACCCAGGTGTACGGCCGGCCAGCGACGCTCTACGTGGCCGCCTTCCTGGGCAGCCCGCGGATGAACCTGCTGGAGGCGTCGGTCTACGTTCACCTCGACCGGTACGTCACGCTCAACCTCGGTGAGCAGTCGCTCTACCTGCCCTGGAACGACATTCGCAGTCGGGCGGTCGCCCATTACCACGGTGAGCGGATCGTGGTCGGCATGCGAGCGGAGGCGCTCACCCCGGTCGCCCCGGACAGCCCCGGCGACGTGCTGCGCGGGCGGATCCGCTACCTGGAGCACCACGGGCACGAGTCGCTGGCGTTTCTCGACATCGGTGCGACCGCGATCATGGTCGACGAGATGGGTGCGCCGCTCGAACCACCGCCGGTGGGCCAGCGTGGTCTGCGTCGGTTCGGCTCGGTGATGCAGCGACTCACCGGCAAGCCGGTGGAGCCGCAGGATGTCCCCAGCGGCGGCACCCAGACCAGCGTGCTTCCCGATCCGGGCCGGCACCACCGCCGCCCGGCGGAGCTGGCGGTGCGACTGGCACCGTACCCGGCGGTCAGTGCCGGTCACTCGCTCGCCGTCTCGGTCCGGATGGACGCGCTGCACTTCTTCGACGAGCGTGGCGCCCGGATCGATGTGGGCTGGCGCTGACGACTCGCCGAAGCGGGGGTGGCGGGCGCGCCACCTGGTGTCCTGCCGTCTGCCAACAGTCCACAGTGACAAATCACCGAGACAACGGCCTCCTCGCCCCGGCGGCCGTGCCGGCCCAGGCCCAGGTCGACGCTCCGGTCCAGGCCGTGCCGGCTGCCGTGCCCGCCGGCTCGGTGCCGGCTGCCGTGCCGGTCGCCGGTGAGGGTGCCGAGCCGGTGCCCGTACCGGCTGCAGCGGCGGTGGCCGCGTCGGCTTCGAATGGTGCGGCCACCCCCGCGCAGGCCCCGGCTCCCGTTCCGGCGCAGTGGGCCGGACACCCGGCTGGCCAACCGGCCGGCCACGCGTTCCCGCCCGGTTACCCGGTGGCGCAGCGCCCGTGGGGCACGCCGCCAGTGCGACGGGGCGAGCCGACGCAGCGTCCGGCCAGCATGACCCTGCTCTACATCTGGATCCTGCTCTTCGGCTTCGTCGGCACCCAGCTGGCATGGACGCTGCGCCCGTTCTTCGGCGACCCGGGCCAGGATTTCGCCTTCTTCCGCAGCATCGACGGCAACTTCTACGCGGAGATCCTGCGGACGATCGCCAACCTCTGAGCATCGGCAATGAGGCGGAGGTCAGCATGATCGACACCATGTCGCCGATCTAGGGGTATCCCGCGCCAGGAATGCCGCAATGTCGGCGACATGGAGTGGATCATCTCCCGGGCCAGGCTATTCGTAGCCAAGCCATGTCGCGCCGCCTTGGGTGGTTTGTCTGGTTTGGGATGCCGGGCCCGGCCCGCGCCCGTCGCGTGCGTGGTCATTGTCCCGTCTGGGGTGTTCCGGCCTAACTGGCGGAAACGGGTTTACGGGCCCGGCAGGGTGGATAGATTCGTACCGTGCTGGGCCTACCTGGTCACGTGACCGCCTGTCTCTTCGATCTGGACGGTGTGCTGACGCAGACCGCCCGAGTGCACAACGCCGCCTGGACGCGGACGTTCGACGACTTTCTCCGGCAGCGCGCCGCGGCCTCCGGCGAACCGTTCCAACCCTTCGATCCCGGTCCGGACTACAACCGCTACGTCGACGGTCGGCCCCGTGCCGACGGCGTCCGGTCGTTCCTCGCCTCCCGCAAAATCGTGCTGCCCGAAGGCACCCCGGACGACCCGCCGGAGGCCGAAACCGTCAACGGCCTGGGCAACCGCAAGAACGTCCTGCTGCTACAGCGCCTGCGCGACTCCGGCGTCGAGGTCTACCCAGGGTCGGTGCACTACCTGAAGGCGGCAACGGCCGCCGGGCTACGCCGAGCCGTGGTGACCGCGAGCGCCAACGGGGCTGAGGTGGTCGCCGCAGCAGGGCTGGCATCACTGCTGGAAGCCCGGGTCGACGGGCTGGTCGCCCGGGATCAGGGGCTGCGGGGAAAACCGCACCCCGACACCTTCCTCGCTGGGGCCAAGCTGCTCGGCGTCGACCCGGCGCAAGCCGCCGTCTTCGAGGACGCGCTCTCCGGGGTGGCTGCCGGCCGAGCCGGTGGCTTCGGTTACGTGATCGGCGTCGACCGGGTCGGGCAGGCTGACGAGTTGCTCGCGCACGGTGCCGACCGCGTGGTGAAGGACCTCGCTGACCTGCTCGACATCGCCGAGCCGTTGACTCCGGCAGCCCGCAACTCTGCCGCGCACCACTCGGCCGCGGAACGGGACCCCGCGTGATCCGGGAGCGGGCCTATCCGGTCGAGCCGTGGCACATCCGCGAGACCCGGCTCGACATGGACGTGCTGGCGCAGTCGGAGTCGGTCTTCGCGCTCTCCAACGGGCACGTCGGGCTGCGGGGCAATCTCGACGAGGGTGAACCCCACGGCCTGCCCGGCACCTATCTCAACTCGTTCTACGAGTTGCGTCCGCTGCCGTACGCGGAGGCGGGTTACGGCTTCCCCGAGTCCGGGCAGACCATCGTCAACGTCACCAACGGCAAACTGATCCGCCTGCTCGTCGACGACGAACCGCTCGACGTGCGCTACGGGGAATTGCTGGCCCACGAGCGGATCCTCGACCTGCGGGCCGGCACCCTGCACCGAGAGCTGCACTGGCGCTCGCCCGCCGGCCGGGAGGTCAAGGTCCGCAGCACCCGCCTGGTCTCGTTCACCCAGCGGTCGGTCGCCGCCATCAGCTACGAGGTGGAGGCCGTCGACGGCCCGCTGCGGCTGATCGTGCAGTCCGAGTTGGTGGCCAACGAGTCGCTGCCCGCGCAGAGCAAGGACCCTCGGGTCGCGGCGGTGCTCGAGTCACCCTTGCAGGCCGAGGAGGAGCTGACCACGCCGGATGGTGGCCAGCTGATCCACCGCACCAAGGTCTCCGGGCTGCGGGTCGCCGCCGCGATGGAGCACGAGGTGCACGGCCCGGACCGCACCACAATCGAATCCGAGGGGTACCAGGACTGGGTGCGCACGACGATCGCCTGCGTGCTCAAACCCGGCGAGAAGCTGCGGGTGATCAAGTATCTGACGTACAGCTGGTCGAGCCGGCGGTCGCTTCCTGCCCTGCGCGACCAGGTGGGTGCGGCGCTGGCCGGTGCCCGGCTGGACGGCTGGGAGGGGCTGCACCGGGAGCAGCGCAACTACCTCGACGCGTTCTGGGACGCCGCCGACGTGTTGGTCGAGGGCGACCCCGAAGTGCAGCAGGCGGTCCGATTCGGTCTCTTTCACGTCCTCCAGGCCGGCGCCCGGGCCGAACAACGGCCGATCTCGGCGAAAGGGCTGACCGGCCCCGGCTACGACGGGCACGCATTCTGGGACACCGAGATGTTCGTCCTGCCGGTGCTCACGTACACCCAGCCGAGTGCGGTGCGCAGCGCCTTGCAGTGGCGGCACGGCACGCTGGACTCGGCGAGGGAACGCGCCGAAACGCTCAACCTCAGCGGTGCGGCGTTCCCCTGGCGGACCATCGAGGGGCCGGAATCCTCCGGGTACTGGCCGGCCGGCACAGCCGCCTTCCACATCGCCGCCGACATCGCCGACGCCAGCCGCCGCTACGTGATGGTCACCGGCGACACCCTGTTCGAGCGGGAGGTCGGGCTCGAGTTGCTGGTGGAGACCGCCCGGCTGTGGCGCTCGATAGGCCACCACGACCGGCACGGGCAGTTCCACATCGACGGCGTCACCGGCCCGGATGAGTACACCGCCGTTAAGAACGACAACATCTACACAAACCTGATGGCCCAGCGGAACCTGCTCGCTGCCGCCGACGTGGTGATGCGCTACCGGGACGAGGCGTTCCACCTCGGGGTCACCGACGAGGAGGCAGCGAGCTGGCGCGACGCCGCCACCTCCATGCACGTCCCGTACGACGAGGAGCTCGACGTCCACCAGCAGGTGGAGGGCTTCACCCGCCTCCAGGAGTGGGACTTCCCGCACACGCCAGCGGAAAAGTACCCGCTGCTGCTGCACTACCCCTACTTCGAGCTGTACCGCAAGCAGGTGGTCAAACAGGCCGACCTGGTCCTCGCCATGCACTGGCGGGGGGACGCGTTCACCCCCGAGCAGAAGGTGCGCAACTTCCTCTACTACGAGCGCCGCACCGTACGCGACTCGTCGTTGTCGGCCTGCACCCAGGCCGTGCTCGCCGCCGAGGTGGGCCACCCGGAGTTGGCACACACCTACCTGCGCGAGGCCGCGCTGATGGACCTGCACGACCTCAACGAGAACACCCGCGACGGGGTGCACATGGCGTCGCTGGCCGGCGCGTGGCTCGCCCTGGTCGGTGGGCTCGGCGGTCTGCGGGACCACGACGGCGAGCTGTCCTTCGCGCCCCGCCTCTCCAGCCGACTCAACCGACTGGAGTTCTCCCTGCAGTGGCGAGGGCTGTCGTTGCGGGTGGATGTCCGGCCGCACCAGACGACGTACTCGCTGCGTCATGGCGGCCCGGATGATGTGGTGGAGCTGCGCCACCACGACCAGGTGCTGCGGGTCACCTGCGACGAGCCGGTGACGGTGCCGGTGCCGCCGGCTGAGCCGTCCGGCCCGCTGCCTGAGCAGCCACCGGGCAGGTCACCGCTGCTGCGGTTGCCCGAGCGCATGAACAACGAGTGACGGTCGGGGCGGGAGTGCTCCCGCCCCGACCGCCAGCGCCTACGTCACGTCAGATGGGTTCGCCGGTCGACGGCCGCCCAATCGCGTCCCGGGGCGCCATCGCCCGGGGATCGTCGGGCAGGCGGGCCTCAACGGCCCGGTCCCCGAAGTCCTTGTTGCGCTCGACGTCCTGTTCGCGCCGGTTCCGCTCGTCCATCTGCTGCTGTCGGGACGTCTGTTGCTTGGCCATGGCGATCCTCGCGATCCGTCGGGGCGCGGTGCGCCGACACGGTCTGCGGTCGCTCGTCGCGTACCCGAAGGTCCTTTCCACAAACGCGGCCCGCAGCGGGGCCGCTCGGGTGCGTGCGGTCCGGTGGGCGGGGTACCCGGGCCGCAGGCGAGCACGTGGAGGTGGGGCATGGACGAGCAACGCAGCACGGTGACCATCCCGGTGGGGGAGGCTCAACTCCCCGCCGACCTGATGGTGCCCGCCCAACCGGTCGGTGTGGTGCTCTTCTCGCACGGCAGCGGCAGCTCCCGGCACAGCCCTCGCAACGTGGCGGTGGCTCGTTCGCTGAACGATCGAGGGCTCGCGACGGTGCTGGTGGATCTGCTCAGCCCGATCGAGGACGAGGTGGACGCCCGCACTGCCGAGCTGCGGTTCGACATCGGGCTGCTGGCCAGTCGGCTGGCCGGGATAGTCGACTGGTTGGCGGTCGAGCGTCCCGCCGGTGCCGTTCCGATCGGCTTGTTCGGGGCCAGCACGGGGGCCGCCGCCGCACTGGTCGCGGCTGCGTCCCGCGCGGACCGGGTGGGTGCCGTGGTCAGCCGGGGCGGTCGGCCGGACCTGTCCGGAGACGCGCTGACCCAGGTGCGTACCCCGACGTTGCTGCTGGTGGGCGGCTTGGACGAGGAAGTGATCACGCTCAACAAGCGGGCGCTGGCCGAGCTGGGTGAGGTTGGCGAGCTGCGGGTTGTCCCCGGTGCCACTCATCTGTTCGAGGAACCCGGCACGCTGGAGCAGGTCGCCGACGAGGCCGGTACCTGGTTCACCACCCACCTCAGTCGATGATCAGTTTGGCGATGTGAGGGTCGAGGCGGAGCGGCGCTGTTGGACGGTGTCGATGACACGCCAGAGGACTGCGGTGATGGGGACGCTGACGAAGGCGCCTGCTATCCCCGCGATCAGCGTGCCCGCGGTGACCGCCACCAGGATCACCGCCGGGTGCAGTCTGACCTGTCGTTTCATGATCAGTGGCTCCAGCAGGTTGCCCTCGATCTGCTGCACGGCGATCACCGCGGCAAGGGTGAGCAGTGCGGTGGTGGGGCCGTTCGCAGCCAGTGCCACCAGCACCGCCACCGCGCCGGCCACCGTCGCCCCGATGATCGGCACGAAACCGCCGAGGAAGGTGATCAGTGCTAGTGGCAGGGCGAGCGGCACTCGCAGCACCACCAGGGCCAAGCCGATGCCGAGCGCGTCGATGGCGGCGATCAACATGGTGCCTCGGCTGTACGCACCCAACGTCTGCCAACCGGCTCGGCCAGCCTCGGCCAGCACGGGCTGATTCGGGCCGGACACCCGCGACAGCACCCAGTGCCACATCGACCGGCCGTCCTTGAGCAGGAAGAAGAGCAGCACCAGAGCGAGCAGCGCGGAGCCGAAAACCTCGGTCGCGGTCCGGGCACCGGCCACCGGGTCCGGAGAGCTGCCACTCAGCCCCTGCCGAGCCTGGTCGACCAGCCGGTCCAACTGTGCGTCGGTGACCGGCAGCGTGGACGTCACGAAGTCCCGGCTGCGTTCGACCCCCTGCGTCAACTCCTGGCTGAGCTGGTCGAACTGACTGGCGGTCAGGTTCCACACCAAGGCGCCGACGCCGACCAGGATGCCGAGCAGCAGCAGTACGGTGCACAGCGCGGCAAGTGCCGCAGGCAGACGCAGCCGGCGCAGCAGCAGTAGCACCGGGTCGAGCAGCGCAGTGAGGAAGATCGTGGCGGCCAGCGCGATGGCCAGCGGCGCCAGCAGGACGGCGATCCGGCCCAGCAAATAGAACCCGGCGACGATCACCACCAGGCAGGCGCTCCACAACACCGCGGTCCGGACCAGCCAGGGCAGCGCCTCCCACGTCTGGCGCGGTCCGGGGCCGCCTGTCGCCGCTCCGGGTTCCTCTGCCGCCATGTTGGTCCTCCTCGATCTCGGCGAGTCGGTACCCACCCGGGCGCTCGCCGACACCCCCGTCGTGGGTTCAACGATGTTCGTGGTGCCTGCGGTGGCGGTGATGCCGGACCGGCAGGATTGTCCTGCCGTCGCCGGGGTAACCGCCGCCATGGCCGACGACCGCTCACCCGCCGACCGCGAGCAGTCGCGGCTCGACGAGGCCGCCGAGCGGAGCAGCCGGGCCGTCCAACGGGTGCGACACCGCAGCGGAGAGGCTGGACGGATCCGGGCAAGGCAGTGGGAGGTCACCCTGGTGATCTCCCTCCAGGCCGGGCTGGCTGCGGCGATCGCCGCCCTGCTCGCCAAGAATCTGCTCGGCCCCGGGTCGCACGTCTTCGCTCCCGCCGCCGCCGTCGGTACGATCGCCACCGCCATCGGGCAGCGGGCCCGACGCACCTTCGCGCTGTTGGCCGGAGTGGCCCTGGGCATCGTCATCGGCGACGCGCTGCGTTACGTCCTCGGCTCGGGCCCGTGGCAGACCGGCGTGGTGGTCGCGCTGGCCATTGCCGCTGCGTTGCTGGTGGCCGGTAAGGGCGGTCCGCTTGTTGGTCAGGCCGGCGGTACCGCCGTGCTGATCGCCACGCTGGCCCCGATGGACCGCGGCCTGGAGGTGCCCCGGATCTTCGATGCGCTCGTCGGTGGGGCGGTCGGCCTGGTGGTGGTCGCGCTGCTGTTACCGGTCAACCCGATTCGAGTGCTGGACCGGGCCGCAGCGCCGATCTACACGACTCTCTGCGAGCAGCTCGACGAGTTGGCGCATGCGATCCGGGCACGCGACGTCGACCGGACGATGGGCGTCCTGGAGCGGTTCCGTGGCACCGAGGACGACCTGAGTCGGCTGCACGATGCGCTCAGCGGGGCGGAGGAGGTGGTGACGATCGCTCCGGTCCGCTGGCACCGCCGCGAGCAGTACCACCGGTACGCCCGCAGCGCGGATCACCTCGAGCGGTTGCTGCTGGACAGCCGCGCCATGGCCCGCTGGTCGACGACCGCTCTGCAGTACGACGAGCCGCTCCCGCCGGAACTGCCGGACTCGATCAGCCGGTTGGGTCAGGCGGTGGCGGAGATGCGTAGGGAGCGCAAGTACGGTGACGACCCCTCGCGTACCCGCCGGTTGGTCGAGCAGTGCGCCGAGTTGGCCGGGCGGACCTCCGCGAGTGGGGTCGATTCGTTCGGCGAGTCGCTCGTCACCGGGCTACGTACTGCGGCCAGCGACCTGCTCCGGGCATGCGGGCTCGAACCCGACGAGGCCAATCGGATCGTGCGTCGGGCGGCCGGGGCCGGCGAGGCCGCGGTCCACCCGCCGGTCCGGCGACAAATGAACCGGGTCCGGCCGACGCGAGGCGCCCGAGCTCGTCGAAGCGCGCACCGGGCCTCCCGCAGGCGCAACGAGGGCCGGGCCGGCCTTCCCGCAAGGGAAAGACCGGCCCGGTGAACCATCGGAGGTCAGGCGGAGTAGCCGCGCTCGGCGATCCAGTTGGCGACCTTGGGCAGGCTCACCCAGTACTCGCCCAGCGCCGGGTCGGCCGGGTCGGCGACCCGGATGGTGTCGCCACCGTCGCGGTAGCCGACGAGGGTCAGGTAGTGGCCGCCCTCGTACGAGTGCGGGTTGCCGTCGGTGTCGACCGTCGTGCCCTTGATGTTGGCGACCACCGGTCGGCCGGCGTCCACCGCGGCGAGCACGTCCCGACGCAGCTGCTCGACCTGATCGGGACGGGCCACCGAGTCACGAATTTCGGTGGTCCGGTACTTGCCGCCGGTCAGTTCGTTCAGCACTCGCGTGGTGTCCAGGGCCGAGGGCGTACCCGCCTCGGTGGTGCCCAACAGCTTGGCCACCGCGTCCTGGGAGAGCGCCTTGCCCTGGGCCGACAGGGCGATTCGCGTCGCGGCCGGGCCGCAGTAGTAGAAGTTCGGCTGAGCTTGGTAGTCGATGTCGAGGATCCGCTCGGCGGTCCGGTTGGTCTGGCTCGACGAGGTCGGGGCAGCCTGCACCGGGGCGGCCTGCGCGGCTACCGCCGGGCCGAGGGCGCAACCACCGGCGACCAGTAGGCCGACAACGGACAAACCGCTCTTCTGGACGATCGGGTTCATGATCGAGTCTCCGTTCAGGGGGTTGGCGCCTCCGACTGGCGGAGGGCGGCAGCACCGGGAATGGCGCTCGGTCAGCACAGGGGCGACGACCAGCGGCCGGTCTCGGCCGTGGGCGTACCGGGTTGACAACGGCTCTGCACCGGCAGGCATTCCGCCGGCTGCGGCTACGGGCGTCGCGATCAGGTGTAACGGCCGCCGGCGGGGCGGGATTCCGCTAACCTTTCGCCGCCGGTTTCAGGTCGGTCACACGAGCGCGGGTCAGAGACGGCCGGGCCGATATGCCTCAGAGGCGCACTTACCGGTATGCGACGACCGTCCGGCAAAGCCCGTGCAGGCAGGGGGTCAGAGGCTCCCGAGCAGCCCGGTCACGGTGATCTCGATGACGACCCGTTCCGGGTTCGGCCGTGGGGTCCGATAACGCTCGGCGTAGCGGCGCTCCGCCTCCGCGACGGCAGCCCGATCCGTCCGAACGACCGCCCGGCCCTCGATGGTCAGCCAGCGGCGGCCATCCACGTGGCACACGGCCACCGCCGCGCCCGCCGCGCCGGCGGCGGCCACCTGGCGGGCCTTGCGAGAGTCGCCGGAGGTGATGACCCGGGCCAGTCCGGCCGTCGGATCGAGGGTCACCCCGACCGGTACGACGTGCGGGGTGCCGTCGGCACGCAGAGTTGTCAGCGTCGCGAGGTGCCGTTCTGCGCAGAAGGCGACAACACGCTCATCGCGCACATCCAACCGATGATCGCCCGCCATGCCCGTCCCCTGTTCACCGAACCGACCTCGATCATGGCACGCGGCGACGGACGCGGCCCCGGCCCGGCTGGGCATCCGGCTGATCGGGCAGCTGGCTGCCGCTCGCCCGGCGCTGTTGCACCAGCCGGGTGAGGTAGATCAGCGCGGCGGCCAGGACACCCATGTCATCCAGATAGATCGGATCCGGGAGCACGTCCACCGGGAAGATCGTGTAGATCAGCGCCCCGTAGAAGGCGACCTTGCCGCCGGCGCCGAGCCCGGTCAGCAGCCGTCGCGTACGCACCACCCGCACCGCCAACACCACGGCACCGACCAGCGTGGCGATCGCCAGGATGCCGGCGATCACCACGAGGACCCACGCCTGTCGGGACATGCCGTCACGCTAACCCACCCGACGCCGCGCGGCTCAGAACGCGGGCACCGTCGCGCGCCCTCGGGCGATGACCTTGTTCTCCCGGGTCTGCTCGACCGACGGCCGGGCAACCTCGCTGAGCGGCAGCACCGACGCCGACTCCTCGACCCGTCGCCCAGTGGCAGCGTGGGCTTCCTCGCGCAGACTCCGGGCCGCCGCCATGGCCAACTCCGCCGCCCGCCACGCAACCTGCTCCTGCTCGCGAGCAGCGGCGTGCCTGGCCGCCAGATTGTCCCGAATCGCCCGCTGCAGCACCAGTTCCTGCTCGACCGGGTGCAACCGCGGATCCCAGCCGTCACGGTGCGCGAAGACCTCGCTGAGCTGCTCCACCGACAGCTCCCGCCGCCAGTACGCATCCAGCGCGGCACGGTGCAGGTAGCGCTCGCGATCCACGTACTCGGCGGGAGTTTGGGCGGTGCGCGGCAGGGGCATCGAGGCCGCCGCGCCGAGCCGCCGGACGGCTGCCTCGGCCGCCTCGTACGCCTGCCAGGCTGCCTCGACCGCCTCCTGCGCGGTCACCCACTCCGCCCGACGGCGCTGCGCGGTGGTGGTCGCTCGCGCTGCGGCCACCGCAACCTCCTGCGCGTAGCGGCTCTGCTCCCGTTCCTCGTGCGCCTGTTCGAGTTGACTCGGCATGGCCGCGCGGCGGATCCGGGCGCCCGGATCGAGGCGGAGCCGGCCGGGTCGCAGCAGGAGAACGGAGACAGCGACCCCGACCACCCCGAGCAGGCTCAGCCAGATGACGGCAGCCCGGGACAGGTCAGGCAGGACGGTGGAGAGGATGGATTGCATGATCAGCACCTCGCGGTCGAAGCGGGTATCGACGGGGGCAAGTGAGGCCTGACAGCACCGGTCGGCCGGATGACGGGACGTCTCGTCGGGGCGACTCAGGTGCGGCGACGAATTACCCGGGACCAGGCCCCGGGAATCGCCGGGCCTAGATCAGCGGGTGGGTGGGCCGCGCCGCGCAGGAACGCCGCGGCCGGGATCGATGGCCGGCGCGTGCCCCGGGCCCTCCGCGATCGGACCGGCAACCGCAGCGGTGTCGACCGTGCCAGCCGGCCGGGCGGTAACGGGCTGGCTGGCACGCTCGGTGGCCGGCGCAGCATCGGGGCGGACAGTGGCAACCCGGCTGCTCACGGCGCTGGGCCGTAGCTGCGTCGGGGCCGGCGGTGAGGTCGCGGCGAGAGCGCCGCCGAGGCCGACCGCGAGCACCAGCGCGGTGACCGCCAGCCGGGTCAGCTCACGCAGTGACCGCAGCACAGCCCAGCGGGCTGGGCGGACAGGCGCTGCGGACGTCACCTGACCAACCTATCGCCCACCTCGCCGTGCCGCAGTACGGCGACGGCCCGGTCTGGCGTGACAGCCGCCACCCTGCACATTGTGGACGCGTTGATGGACGAGGCTCGGGACGGACCGTGCCCCGGCCGGATCTGGACCGGGCCGGGGCACGACGCCTCGTTCGTGTGGCACCGCCGCTGGCGAAGGCTCGCACGCGGCGGATCGTGGTCAGTCGCCGCTGCCGAGCACCGGTGGCGCGGCGTTCCCGCCGTCCCGCCACACCATCTCGTCCTCGGTCAGCCAGGTCATCCGCTCATCGGAATCGTCGTCCTGAGATTGACCTTTCCCGCCGAGGACCCCAGCGTTGCCGCCCGCCCCGCGGCCAGAGCCCGGGCGGGTGTTGCCACCGGTCGTGGCTGCCCGGCCGCCGCTCCCGCCGCGCTGGCCGTCCATGCTGCGCCCGACCCCGCTGGCGGAGCGACCTTCAGCCGGGGGAGCACCACCGGCCGGACGAGCCGACGTGGTGGGCGTGCTGCCGCCCGAACCGGCGAGCGCCGCGGTGCGCAGCACCCCACCGGCCGGTGCGCCGCTTTGCGCGCCGAAGAGCAGGCCGGGGCCTGTGCCGCCGCCAGCGGGCACCGTGGTCGGCCCGGACACGCCCAACCCGGCAGCACCACCAATGAGCAGCCCGCCGCCGATCAGCGGATCCGCACCGGCGAGGGACGTGCCGCCGGCAACGTAGTCGCTGCCAGCACCGCCCGGGCCGATGGCGATGGCCGGCGTAGCGCCGGTGCCCGAGCCGTCGTGGCCAGGCACCAAGTTGTCACCGATGACCGGCGGCGGCGGGGCGGCGTGACCGGGTTTCGCAATGGTCATGTCGCCGGTGTGTGCGGTGACATGGGTGCTGTTGGGCCCGGCGCTCGCCTTGGCAACGGCCGAAACACTCTGCGGCGTGTTCCGTTCGTTGCTGACGCTGCTCGGAGTGTCCGGATCGGGAAGGGGCGGATCGACCAACCGGTCGTAGGCGGAGATCTCGTAACTGCTGGCCAACTCGGCCACCAGGTTCACCATCCGCTGGTGGGCCTTCTCCTGCTCCTGCTTGTCCTGCTGGTGACCCATGATGCCCATGACCACCGCGCCAGGCAGACCAAAGGTGGTGGCACCCTTGATCGCGCCGCCGATCGCCTTGTCGTTGTCGTCGGTCTCCTCTGGGCTCTCGGCCTGCTTGTGGGCGGTGCGCAGATGGTCGGCCATCATGGTCAGCCCCTGCTTGATGCCGGCCATCCCTTCGCCCACCGCGTCGCTGTGGGCGACGATCAGGCTGAGCCGCCGATGGAACTCCCGACCTGCCGAACCCGTCCAGGTGTTGCCGAGCTTTTCGAGGTCGCCGTGCAACTCACGGCCGAGACCGTCCAGGATTCCCTTGAGCTCGGCCCACTGGGTGGCAACGCCGTCGATCTGCTCCGGCTTGCCTGCCATCACGCCGTCGTACAGCTCCTGATGGCTTTTGCCCTGGTAGCGCTGGGTGTATTCAGACACGCCCGTCCTCCTTCGGCTGCAACGCCCGATCGACCCCGTTCAGCGCCGCGGTGACGTCCGTGGCGTTGGCGGCGTTACGCGCCTCGGCGGTGCGGTAGTTGGTCAGGATCGTGTTGGTCGCCTGCTGAGCCGCCAGCACCGCCTGCCGGATCCGTTCGGCCTGGTCGACATAGGACTGATGCACCTCGCTGTAGCGACGTGCCTGGTCGGTGGCGTCGAAGAACGAGCCCAATGCCGGAGGGCGGCACTGCATCTCGGTGTTGAGCTTGCGCAGCACCGACTCGGCCTGGCTTAGCCGAGATGCCAGGTGCTGGTGGAAGTCCTCTAGGGACAGCAGGTCGACTTCCGTACGCCCGGTCATGGCAACATCCCCGTCGTTCTGGTTGACAGCCGTCAGCAGTATTCAGATTAGTCCACCGCGGCCACTCCGGGCGACCCGTCAGACCTGCTCAGCTGTCGGCACCTGTCGATTCCATGGGCATCCCGCCGCCCGCCCCTCCGCTCGGCGGGGCGGCAGACGTTGGGGCGACAGCCGGTGGAGTCTTCGACGGCGATGCCGACGGCGGTGGAGTCTTCGTCGGCGATGCCGACGGCGGTGGAGTCTTCGACGGCGATGCCGACGACGGTGGGGCAGCCGACGGTGGTGCGGCCGGGGCCGGCACGTCGGCTGCGAAGACCGCCAACGCGTCCTCGTGAGCCAGGGTGGGTCCGGTCGGGATCAGTGCGAGAAGCGAGCCGGGCACCGCCAGCGGGGTGACCCCGCCGTAGCCGAGCACGGCCAGCGTCTCCGCCGAGCCGAGCGGATACCGAATGCCCTGCGGGCTGATCAGGTAGATCGTCGACCCGGCGGCACCGGACCCGCTGGTCCCGGCACCGGGCGAGGCCTGCGCGATGACACCCTTTCCGCCGGGCAGCAGCACCGCCTCGGCGGTGCGCACGGCGTCCCGCTTGGTCTGGCGCACCGGCACCAGGCCCGGATCGGTCGCGGTCAGCTCGGCGGGCGCCCGGTCGAACACCTCCAGGGTGGTGACCGGCGGGCCGCCCGCGGTGCCTGCCCGATACGTCGCGCAGAGCGTCGTCTGACCCGACCTGGCCGGGTAGAGGGAAGGCCTCGTCGCCGGCAGCCCTTCCTCGTCCACCCGCTGCTCGACATAGAACTCGCCAGCCTGATCCGGCGTGATGTCGGTGATCTGGCCACCGCCACGGACCATCAGCAGAGCAGTGATCTCACTGATTGAGACGAGACCTTCCCGGGTCAGTACGTAGTGCCGCCCGGCGGCTCTGAACACCTGACCGATGGTGGACGGCCGGCCCGCCACGTTCCGGGTGCTGCTCTCACCCTCGCCACGCAGCGACGGCTTGCGCAGCGGTGGCCCGGCCGGTATGGCGTTGAGCAGTTGCTGTCCGACCCGCAGCTGCGTGGCGTCGGGCATCTGCAGCGCCGTGATCGTCTGGTCACCGTCGGGCACCTGGAGTCGGGCGTTGTTGGTGAGCAGGTACCTCTGCTCGTCCACCACGACCAGCACCGCACGGTCGCCCAGCGGCACGCCGCCGGGCAGCGCCCGGTCGATCACCAGCCGAGTGCTGGAATGCTCGGGGTCGACCGGGTCGGGCACGTCGCAGACCGACCAGGGCAGCCCGGTCAGCGACTTGCGGTCCGGCAGAGCGTCCGGTGCCCCGACGATGCCGAGGGTGAGCCCGCGGGGGCGGTCACGCAGTGACGCCTGCGACATCGTCCGCACCTCGGCAGCGGGATCGTTCAGGATCAGGCGAGCCGACGTGAAGTTGAGCGTCGGATGCAACTGCCCGCTCATGAACACGTACGTCGCGCCGGTCTCCCGTTCAATGACCAGGCTCTGGTCCGTCAGGGGCGCGGCGTTGCCGGTCAACTGGCCGTACGCACCTACCCCGCCGAGCACGATGGCGGCGGTGATGACACTGCCGAAGACAGCCATGCCGAGCCGTCGCATCGGCAGGTTGGTGGTCTCCGGGTCGCCCGACAGCAAAGCGGAGACGATCCGGCGGGTGACGAAGCGGTACGCCTGCACCTGATCGCGGCGGGTCCGCATGACTTACCTCCGGCGGGGTGGATCCGCGACGATCAGGTCGGAGCGCCGTCGCGGGTTTCCCTACGATAAGGGGCCGACGGTGTTTGCTTGTGACCACCGCTCGTGGCCGGCACCGGACCGACCCGGTGCAGAGCCGTACCGTGCAGGAGGGACAGTCAGCGATGACGCAGGTTCAGGCGCGACCCGCCCGAGCGGCCACGGACCAGACCGACGTTGCGACGCGGTCGACGCCGCCGACCGACCGACCCGGCCGTGGACGGGTTGGTCCCATGTTGGTGGGGCAAGTCGTCGTGCTGGAGTTGTGCGCGGTCGGCGTCTGGGCCGCGTCGGCCGGGCCCAGCTGGCTGCTCGCCGCGATGGGTGGCGTTGCGGTGCTGATCGTCGCGGCCACCTTCGCTCGCCGAGGCGGCCGTTGGTGGTTCGAGGACCTGCTGCTGCGCCGACGGATGCGGCGACGCGGCGAACGCGCGGCAGCCGCGCTGGGTGGCGGCACGGCTACCGACCCGCGGCTGGCGGCGCTCGCCCCCGAGCTGAGCATCATCGAGTTGACCGACCGTGGCACCCGGCTGGGCATCGGACAGGACGACCAGGGCTGGTTCGCCGCGGTCGCGCTGCAGGCTGCAAGCGGTGCGACGGTCGGTTCGGTGAGCGCCGCCACGGTCGACCGCGTGCTACAGGTGCTCGGGGAGTTCAGCGCCCCGGTCTCCCGGACCCAGGTCGTCGCACACACCATGGTCTGGTATCCGGCACCCGGTGCCCCGCCTGCGGCGCACCGGACCGTCTGGGTGGCGCTGCGGCTCACCATCCGCGACGCCCGGGTGGAGGCGGTGAGCCGGGGCGGCGGGCTCCCCGGTGTGCACCGGACCGTGGCTGCCGGGATCGGTCGGCTGGGTAAGGCGCTCACCTCCGCGGGCCTGGCTTACCGGCCGCTGGGCCGTGAGGAGTTGCGCACGGCCATCGTCTCGGCCGCCGGGTTGGACCTGGGGCCGGAGGCACCCGCGGAAACCTGGCGAGGGCTGCGCGGCGGCGGCTGGACCCACCGTTGCATGGTTCTGCGAGGCCGTTCGGACGTGCCGCTCGGCCCGCTCGTGGACGCGATCACCGCGACCTCGGCGCCGTCGCACACGGTGGCCGCCACGGTATCGGGGGATGGCCGGGTTGCGGCGCCGCTGCTGCGGGTCGCGGCGACGGACAACCACGTCGAGGCGCTGGTCAAGGTGGTCCGAGACGTCGCGCAACGGACGGGCTCGGCCACTCGACCCATGGACGGTCAGCACGGTCCGGGCGTCTATGCCACCGCGCCGGTCGCATCGGCGCTTGGCGAGTCCACCCGAACGCAACCGCGCTGACCGGCGCGACGGCGGCGGGCGGTCAGGGCCGGAGGTTGACGATCCAGCCGTAGATGCCACAAACCCAGAAGGCGAGCGGCACCAGCGCGACGATCAGCATGATCTCGGCGATGTCGAGCAGTCGGCCCCAGACCGGCGAGATGCGCTTGCCGGCGACGGTCAGACCGTAGATCAGGCTGACCACGCCGGCCAGCACCAGCCCGCCGAGGATCAGACCGAGCCGGACCGGCAGTGACCCGCCGCCGAAGGCGCTCGCGGCCGCCAGACCCAGCCCCACGGTGCCGGTCAGCAGCACGGGGGTGCGCTGGGCGCGGCCCAGGAGCGGTCGGGCCCGCAGCAGCGACAGCACGGCCAGCACCAGGCACAGCAGCACCGCCGGCATGCTCCCGTCCAGGGCCAGCACGAGCTGCGCCCCCAGCACCAACACCGAGACGGTCCACAGCAGACCGGTCATGAACTGGTCGGCGCGTTCACTGCGCTGGAGCACCTGCCGGCCGTCCACCGACTCGCTGTCGGTCTTCAGGTCGTCCGGACCGGTCGGGATCGACGGCACCGGCAACCGCGCCAGCCGGTAGGCCGCCATCGGCAGCGCCGGCACCATGCCGAACGCGACAGCCGCCACCACCGCCGCCGAGGCCGGCGCGTCGAGGCCGAAGACCAGGCAGAGCAGCGCACCCAACCCGGTCGCGGCACCCACCCCGATCGCGGCGAAGAAGAGGGGGTACCGGTCGCCGACCGCCAGCACGGCCACCGCACCGGCGACCACGGCGGCGGTCGCCGCGAGAAGGACGTGCGGGCCGGCCAGCCCGGTCAGCGGTCGGTCGCCGGCGAGCAGCAACAGGCCGCCGGTGGCGGCATGCACCAGGCCGACCATGGCCAGCAGCGCGCCGGTGCGACTGTCGGCGGCGGCCCGGGACAGCACCGCCGCGCCAACCAGCAGCGTCACCGCGACCAGCAGGGCCGCCAGCGCGCCGGGCAGGTGTGGCGGCCCGGCGAAGAGCGCGGCCAGCGCGCCGGCGCCGAGCGCCGACGCGGCGAAGACCACCGCGAAGGACCGGGTCGCGGCGACCTGCCAGGCGCCGGGGCGTTGGTTGGTCGCGGTGGCGACGGCATCCACCACGTCGTCGAAGACGATCTCCGGCGCTGCCGCGGACCGGGGGTTGAAGTAGAGCACTTCACCGTCACGGACGCTGAGCTGCGCGGCGGTACGCCCACCGTCCAGGGGTGCACCGCCAAGGCGGGACAGAGCCCACCCGCCGTGCCGCGCACCCTCGTCGGCCATGTCCTCGCCGGCGTAGCGCAGCAGGGTGGGGAGCAGGTCGGCCATCGGTACGTCCGATGGCAGCGCCAAGTCCATTCGAGTACGCGGGGCCACGATGGTGATTCGGCTCAAACCACCGGTCGCCGTCTTCGTCGCCACAGTGGCCTCCAGGTGTGCGTCTGTGATCGGCTGGCCGCGAAACCACGCTCCGGGTCCACCGCGCCCAGGGCAGATTACCTACGATGACGGGCACGTACGATGCCCACCCGCGGGCTCCTGTCCGCGACGGCACGTCATCAGGGCCGCTTCTGGGGAGGAGACAGCCGTGAGCACGGTGGTGTTCCGCCGGCTTCCGCGTCAGCCGGGACCGGCTTTACCGCGCGGTGAGGTGCTGCTGGAGTCGCCTCCTGAGCTGCCCGAGCCGACGCCCCGCGGGATGGGGCAGCTGCTCATGATCCTGCCGATGTTCTGCGGGGTCGGCGCGATGGCGTTCCTCTACGCCGGCAAGGGCGGCGGCATGATGACGTACGTCGCTGGTGGTCTCTTCGGCGTCTCGATGCTCGGCATGGCGATCGGTTCGCTGGCCAACAACGGCGGCAAGGACAAGGCCGAGCTGAACGCCGACCGGCGCGACTACATGCGCTACCTGGCCCAGATGCGTAAGCGCACCCGGCGTGCCGCGGAGCAGCAGCGGGCGGCGATGGCCTGGCGGCACCCGGAGCCCGACGCACTCTGGTCGATCGCGGCATCCCGGCGGCTCTGGGAGCGGCGGATCACCGAGGACGACTTCGGCGAGACCAGGATCGCGCTCGGCCCGCAGCGACTGGCGGTGGAGATCGTTCCGCCGGAGACGAAGCCGGTGGAAGACCTGGAGCCGATGAGCGCCATCGCGCTTCGTCGGTTCGTCCGCGCACACTCCACCGTGCCCGAGTTGCCAACGGCGCTGTCGGTGCGCGCGTTCAGCCGGGTGGTGCTGCGCGGCGACCGCGCACCCGTGCTCGACCTGACCCGGGCGGCGCTCGGGCAGCTGGCGACCTTCCACGCCCCGGACGACCTCATGGTCGTGGTGGTCGCCGCGCCCGATCGGCAGTCGTCCTGGGGCTGGGTGAAGTGGCTGCCACACGCCCACCACAGTGGCCGTACGGACGCCGCCGGTGCCCGCCGTCTGGTCTTCGCCAGTCTGGCCGAAGCCGAGGCGTCGCTCGCCGGTGAGCTGGGTGGACGACCTCGGTTCGCGCCGGAGGCCAAGCCGTTGACCACCGCACCGCACCTGGTTGTGGTGATCGACGGTGGCGAGATCTCACCGACCTGCCAGCTGGTGGGTCCGGGGCTGCTCGGCACCACGGTGATCGACCTCTCCGGGACGGTGCCGCGCGATGCCGGTCGCTGGCTGCTCTGCCTCGACGTGGCTGACGGAAGCTCACTCGACCTGGTCCGGGGCAGCTCGTCGTCGCCGCTGGGTCGCCCCGACCAACTCAGCGCCGAGGCAGCCGAGGGCCTGGCCCGGCAGATCGCCCCCTACCGGCTCTCCCAGCAGCAGACCAGCAACGAGGAGCCGCTGTCCCGCAGCATGGAACTGCCGGACCTGCTCGGTGTGGGTGACGCCGCGACGGTGGACGTGCAGAGCACCTGGCGCCCGCGCGGTCACCGGGACCGGCTGCGTATCCCGCTCGGTGTCGGACCGGACGGCAACGTGGTCGAGCTGGACTTCAAGGAGTCGGCGCACGAGGGCATGGGCCCGCATGGTCTGGTGATCGGTGCTACCGGGTCTGGCAAGAGCGAACTGCTCCGTACGGTGGTGGCCGCGTTGGCGGTGACTCACTCGTCGGAGGAGCTGAACTTCGTCCTGGTGGACTTCAAGGGTGGCGCGACGTTCGCCTCGCTGGAGGCGCTGCCGCACACCAGCGCGGTGATCACCAACCTGGCCGACGAGTTGCCGCTGGTCGACCGGATGCGCGACGCGCTTGCTGGCGAGATGGTGCGCCGGCAGGAGCTGCTGCGGGCGGCCGGCAACTATGTCTCCCGCTTCGAGTACGAGAAGGCCCGGGCGGCCGGTGAGCCGCTGGCCCCGATGCCCAGCCTGTTGATCATCTGTGACGAGTTCAGCGAGTTGCTCGCCGCCAAGCCCGACTTCATCGACCTGTTCGTGATGATCGGCCGGTTGGGTCGGTCGCTGGGCGTGCACCTGCTGCTGGCCAGCCAACGGCTCGAAGAGGGCAAGCTGCGTGGCCTGGACACCCACCTGTCGTACCGGATCGGTCTGCGTACCTTCTCCGCGGTGGAGAGCCGGATCGTGCTCGGCGTACCGGACGCGTACGAGCTGCCGAACGCGCCGGGTCACGGCTACCTGAAGACGGACACCAGCACGATGCTGCGGTTCCGGGCCGCGTACGTGTCAGGGGTCTACCGGGCGCCGGGCCAGCAGGCCGCAACGTCGCAGGCGCTGGTGCAGCGTCGGATCGTGCCGTACGGCCTCGACTTCATCGCGGCGCAGGTCCCGCAGGTGCCGGTGGACACCGCTCCGGAGCCCGAGCAGCCGGCCGACGGCAAGGCCGTGGCGATGCTCGACGTGCTGATCGATCAGCTCAAGGGTCGGGGCCGTCCAGCCCACCAGGTGTGGCTCCCGCCGCTGTCCGACCCGCCGGGTCTGGGCGAGCTGCTCGGCCCACTGGCGGTCGACCCGACCTACGGGCTGTGCACCGCGTCCTGGCCTGGGCGTGGGCGGCTCACCGTGCCGGTCGGGGTGGTGGACCGCCCGTACGAGCAGCGCCGTGACCCGATGATGGTCGAGCTGGCCGGGGCCGGCGGCAACGTGGTCATCGTCGGCCGGTCGATGAGTGGCAAGAGCACGATGCTTCGTACGATGCTCGCCTCGCTGGCGCTCACCCACACGCCACGCGAGGTGCAGTTCTTCTGCCTGGACTTCGGTGGAGGCGCGCTGCGCAGCCTGGAGCGTCTGCCGCACATGGCCGGGGTGGCCGGTCGGCGCGACGTCGAGGCGGTACGCCGGACGGTGGCTGAGGTGGTCGCCGTCCTGGACGACCGGGAGGCGCGCTTCGCCCAGCACGGCATCGACTCGGTGGCCAGTTACCGTCGTCGCCGAGCGGCCGGTGAGTTCGCCGATGACCCGTTCGGTGACCTGTTCCTGGTGGTGGACGGTTGGAACACGCTGCGCCAGGAGTACGAGGAGCTGGAGCAGACCATCACCACGCTGGCCAACCGGGGCCTTGGCTTCGGCGTGCACGTGGTGCTCACCGCTGTGCGGTGGGCGGAGATCCGGATCAACATGCGTGATCTGCTCGGCACCAAGCTGGAGCTGCGCCTCGGTGATGCGTCGGAGTCCGAGATCGACCGCCGGGCGGCGACGAACGTGCCGGAGAAGTCGCCCGGCCGCGGTCTGACCCGGGACAAGCTGCACTTCCTCACTGCTATCTCGCGACTCGATGGCCGTCGGGACATCGAGGACCTGAGCGAGGCGTCGGTGTCCCTGGCCGGGCATGTGGCGGCGAACTGGCCGGGCCGTCCGGCGCCGAAGGTGCGGCTGCTGCCGCGCCGGATGTCGGTGGCCGAGCTGGCCCGGATCATCGACCGGTCGGCACCTGGTCTGCCGGTTGGTGTCAACGAGTCGGCGCTCGCGCCGGTCTACCTGGATCTGGTCAACGAGCCGCACCTGACGGTCTTTGGCGATGCCGAGTGTGGCAAGACCAACATGCTGCGCCTGATCGCCCGGGGCATCACCGAGCGGTACACGCCAGCCCAGGCCCGGCTGGTGATCGCCGACTACCGGCGTGGCCTGCTGGGGGCGGTGGAGGGCGACCACCTGCTCGACTACGCCCCGTCGAATCAGGCGTTCGCCCAGGGGCTCGGTTCGATTCGCAGCGCGTTGAACAACCGGTTGCCCGGCCCGGACGTGACCACTGCCCAGTTGCGCGATCGCAGCTGGTGGAAGGGTCCGGACCTGTACATCCTGGTGGACGACTACGACCTGGTGGCGTCCGGTGGCAGCAACCCGCTCAGCGCCCTGCACGAGTTGTTGCCGCAGGCACGCGACATCGGTCTGCACCTGATCATCACGCGTCGGGTCGGTGGTGTGTCCCGGGCGCTCTACGAGCCGGTGCTGCAGCGACTGCGTGAGCTGGACTCGCCGGGTCTGCTGATGTCCGGAAACCGGGAGGAGGGCGCGGTCTTCGGCACGTTGCGACCGAGCCCACAGCCGCCCGGCCGGGGCACGCTGGTCCGCCGACGAGATGGCCAGCAACTGATCCAGACCGCGTGGTCCGAGCCGTCCTGAGCGGAGTAGGCGTTCGGTGGTGGTGGCGGACCGTCTCGGCCCGATTCGCCACTATCCATCGAACGCCGCCGGCCAGGGCTGCGAAGGCTCGACTGGTTCGGCTACGGTCTTAACTGGAGTGTCCGTCGGTGGGGTGTTGGTGCCTTGCCGCGGGGGAGGGGTGCGGCGAAGCCGCCACCACAACATGACGGAAGGGTGTGAAGCATGGCGTTCGAGGTCGAAGCTGCGACTCTACATACCGCCGCGAGTGACGTGCGGTCCACGCGCAGCGAGGTCGACGGCGAGCTCAAGAAGCTGTGGAACGTGGTCGACGACCTGGCCATGGCGTGGAAGGGCCAGGCGTCCACGGGCTTCCAGTCGCTGATGTCGCGCTGGAACGAGGACACCGTCAAACTGCTGACGGCGATGGACAGCATCGCTGACCTGCTCGACCAGTCGGGTACGACGCACCAGGTCAACGACGAAGAGCAGCAGCAGATGCTGGACAAGTTCCACTCTGCTCTCAACCCGTGATCCGCAGTCAGCAGAGGAGGAAATCGTGACGATCAAAGTTGACTACGCTGTCCTCGAGAGCAGCAACCAGCAGATGCAGTCCATCTCGAAGACCATCGACGAAAAGCTCGACGGGCTGCGGTCGATGCTGTCCAAGCTCCAGTGGGACGGCGAGGACCGGGTTGCCTACGAGCAGCACCAGGCAAAGTGGGACACGGCGGTCCGGGACATCAACCGGATCCTGAACGAGATCGGCGGTGCCGTCGGCATCGCCCGCGAAAACTACGTCAGCACCGAGATGAGCAACTCCAAGGTGTGGGGTGGCGGCGCCTGATCAGCACAGCTGAGCAGGCTGAGGCATTCGCCGATGCGGCTCCGGTCCGGTTCACCCGGGCCGGAGCCGCATTGTGTTTGGCGTCGGCGCAGCAGCGGTCAGCCGGCAGCCGGTGAGTCGGTGCGGCGGCCAGGGCGCCAGCCGCGCTGGCGGCCTCGGGCCACGATCGGTCGTGCGATCAGCAGCAGCACGGTGAGCAGCCCACCGACCGCAGCCGCCCAGATGGCCGCAGGGCGTTGCCAACTCAGTGGGTCGTCGCGTACGACGGGTGCCGGGATCGCGCTGGCAGGGGGGTTCGCCCGGGTGCCCAGCAGGCTCGACACCGCCCGGTACGGGTTGACGACGCCGTAACCGATGTCGCCGTTGTGGCCTTCCGGGGGGTTGTCGGCTGTGCGCTCCAGCCGCTCGGCGACCTGCTGCGGGTTGAGGTTCGGGTAGGCGGACCGGACCAGTGCGGCCACTCCCGAGACGTACGCGGCCGCAAAGCTGGTGCCACCGTTCGGTTCGGCGCGGTAGCCGGACCCCCGGGGTGCCGGCCCAATGATGTTCAACCCTGGTGCGGCGATGTCGACGTAGTCGCCGCTGATCGAGGTGCCGACGTGACCGCCCTGCTCGTCGACCCCGCCGACAGCGATCACCCCGGGGTACGCGGCTGGGTACCCCGGCCTGTTCTGACTGTCCTCCGTCCGGTTGCCGGCGGCAGCGACCAGCACCACCCGCTTGGCCAGCGCACGCTCGACGGCCGCCGTCAGTTCGGGGAGGGGAATTGTCGTCAGGGACAGGTTGATCACGTCGGCGCCCTGCTCGACCGCCCAGTCGATGGCGGCGGCGATCTGCACGGGTAGTTGCAGGTCGTTAGTGTCCTTGAGGTCCGGCAGGACCCGGATCGGCAGGATGCGGGCAGCCGGGGCGACGCCGCTGAACGGGACGCCCGTGCCTTCCCGGCCGGCGATGATGCCGGCGATCATCGTGCCGTGCCCGATCAGGTCGCACTGGCCATGGTTGGGCGGCAGGTCGCTGAAGTCGCGGCCCTCGAGCACCTGGCCCGCGAGTAGTGGGTGAACCGCGGAGACCCCGGAGTCGATCACTGCCACCGTCATTCCAGCACCGCGCGACAGCGGCCACGCCGAGGACGGCTCCAGCCGGCGCAGCCCCCAGGGCATTGCTGCCAGGCCCTCCTCGCCGGCTGGGCCGCACGTGGGCGGTGCCGCCCGCGCCGGGGCGGGTGCCACCAGGGCGGCGCCGAGCAGAGCCGCCAGGGCTCCACTGAGGACGCTGCGGGTGGCACGGCCGGTACGGCGGAACATGGGGGTCGCGCTCAACGGCGGGCATTCGCGCACCCGCAGAGATTACCGCTGTGACCGGTCGGGCGGGCGGCCCGGCGATGAGGTCAGGCCCGGGGGGCTCATCTCGGTGGCGGGTGTTTCGGCGAACAGCGCGAGCAGGGCACCGACCTGACGGTCGGCCTCGGCGGGGTGCCGGAACCGGCCGGACGGGTTGAGGGTGTATTCGTTGCGCCGCCCGACGCGGGTGCGATGCAGGTAACCGCCCGCCTCCAGGTCGGCGACGATTGCCTGCGCGGCCCGTTCGGTCACGCCGACCTCGGCCGCGACGTCGCGCAGCCGGGCGGTGGGGTCGCGGGCGATGGCCAGCAGAACGTGCCCGTGGTTGGTGAGGAACGTCCAGTTCCGCCCGCCTCCGGTGCCGCCCGTCGCAGTGCTCGCCATCGTCTGACCGCCTCTTTCGGATGTCTGCCCTCGGGAGTCTCGTCCGCCCTGCCCTCGGTGTGTCGCCCAGGGTCGACCCGGGGTCAACGTATGAAATCTAAATCACGCATCCCTTGACGCATCTTACGGTGCGTGTGACGGTGGAGCCGGGCCAGCGCCCGCCGCCAGCCCGGCTGAAGAGCCGGTTGACCAGGTCAGATGCGTGAAGACGAGGTGCGGGGATGAGTCGTCCCGGAACGCCCGGCGGGCAGCCGGGTCCGCAGCGGACCACCGACTGGACGTCCGCAACCAGCGAGCCGGCCCGGGCGTACGCCGAGCTGATCGCTGGAAACCGGCGCTTCGTCAGCGGTGCCCCACGCCACCCCAACCAGGACGCCGGGCACCGGGCTGCCGTGGCCGGCGGGCAGCACCCCTTCGCGGTGATCGTCGGCTGCTCCGACTCCCGCCTGGCCGCCGAGATCATCTTTGACCGGGGCCTCGGCGACCTGTTCGTGGTCCGCACGGCCGGGCACACCGCCGGCCCGGAGGTGCTCGGCAGCGTGGAGTACGCGGTGACCGTGCTCGGCACTCCGCTGGTGGTGGTGCTCGGCCACGACTCCTGCGGCGCGGTCCAGGCGGCGCGGGAGTCCGCCGCGACCGGCACTCAACCTCGTGGGCACCTGCGTGCGGTGGTCGACGCCGTGCTGCCCAGCCTGCGCCGGGCCGAGGCGGAGGGCGTCGACGACATCGACGGCATCGTCGACATCCACATCGCGCAGACCGTTGAAACGCTGCTCGGGCAGTCACCTGTGCTGGCCGAGGAGGTGGCACAGGGGCGCTGCGCGGTGGTGGGTGTGTCGTATCAGCTCGCCGCCGGAGTGGTGCGCCCGGTGGCCGCCGTGCCGGCCGGCATCGCGACGCTCGACGTGCCCAGCGAGTCGACCGACCCGGCGGCCGCCGCCTGACGCGACGAGGGCCGCTCCGCGACGCGGAACGGCCCTCGACGGAGGATCCTGCCGGTCAGAGCAGGGACATGTGCACGTGGTCGGTGTGGTTCGACGGCCCGCTGTACGACTTCCAGCCGGTCGCCGGGAACCAGATCTGTCGGTTCCAGATCACGTAGTAGATGCCGAGTCGGTCGGCGTTACGGATGAGGAACGCGGCGACGTTGTTGCCGTACTTCCGGGTGTCCTCGTTGTGCCACGGGGCGAATCCGCTCTTCTGCAGCGACCAGTCGCAGGCGCGGCCCTTCGGGTGCTCCCACGGCCCGCCGGAGCGGTAGCAGCCGACGAACCGGTTGAAGCCGGCCCGCTTGACCTCCTTGTACGCGTGCAGCGTGCGGGGCGTGATGCATCCGGAGGTGGTGGGGTCATCCTCGCTGCACGACTGGGCCTTCCACTCACCGTCGGCGCTGCGCCCCGGGCCGATCTTGGCGACCGGCGAGGTGGCGTCCACCAGGCCGCCGGTGAAACCCTTCCCGCCGACGAGGGCGAGCGCCTTGTCCGCCTCACTCTTCCGCTTCGCCATCAGGGCGGTCTGCTTCTGCTGCTCGCGGACCTCGGTGTCGAGGGCAAGCTTGGCCTGCTCGGCGCGGGACTTCACCGCATTGACCTGGGAGAGCTTCTGCTCATTCACCATGTTCATCTCGTCGAGCGCTGCGGCCCGTTCGACGAACGTGTCGGGAGCGTCGCTCTCGAGCAGCATCGCGAGGGCGCCCATCCGACCGGTTCGGTACGACTGGGCGGCGATCTGCCCGACCTGTGGGGCCAGCGCGTCCAGCTCGGCCTTGGCCCGGTCGACCTCCAACGCCAGCTCCAGCTGCCGCTTCTTGGATTTGTCCAGTCTGGACTTGGCGGCGGAGTAGTCGCGGTTGGCCTGCTCGATGACGTCGGTGATCAGCTGGGGCTCGTTGTCCTCCTCGTGCCCGGACGGTGTGGGGGTCGTCGGGGCGGCGTTGGCCGGGAGGGGGCCAGCGAGCACGGTCAGTGCGGCGATCACGGCCACCACGGGTGTCAGCCAGCGGCGTAGGGGTGCCGTCACAATGTTCCCTTCCGTCGACCGCCGACCGGGTTAGCTGACGGGTTCGGGGCGGAAGTGGCCCCTGCCGCTGACGCGGATTCACCCCACGTACCTGGGTCCCCGGTTCGCCGGTTGGCGATTGGGCGGTGGCACCGCAGGCGCCGCTTCGCGCCTTCATCGGTAACCGGCAGCGAGGTTACCCGAGAGTCGACCGGCTGAGCTACGCCTGGATGCCGACCAAAAGTGTCTTTTCGTCATAGCGTTGCGTGACCAGTGACGCGGTTCTCAGGTTTGTTGCTGATCTGGTCACGCTGAGCAGTGTCGCCATGCCGTATCCGTGCTCCCGATCGATTCCGGCCACCGTTTCGTGGCGGAGGATGGGGGCGGGGTTCGCGTCTGATCCGGCTCGTCGGAGCGATCCGTTCGCGGTGCGATGAGTGCGGCCAGTGCCTCCGCGCGGTCCGGCTGGGGCCGTCAGCCGCGCTTCATCAGCCGGCCGACCGCCGCCATCATCTCGGTGGCCATCTCGTCGGCCCGACCCTCGGCCGCTCCCTCGTGCATGCAGTGCCGGGCGTGCCCGTCGAGCAGCCCCAGCGCCACCTTGTCGAGTGCGGCCTGGATCGCGGAGATCTGGGTCAGCACGTCGATGCAGTAGCGGTCGTCGTCGACCATCTTCTCGATGCCGCGGACCTGCCCCTCGACTCGGCGGAGCCGCGCGAGCAGCTGGTCCTTGCTGGCGGTGTACCCGCGGATCGGGGTGGGAGCGGTCATGGCGCCAGGATAACCTACCCCTGGGGGGTATGGTAACGTGCACTTCTGACGGGATACCCCCACCGGGTACCGGTACCGAAAAGGGAGACGATCCAATGGTCAACACGACGTACCAGGTGCAGGGCATGACCTGTGGGCACTGCGTCAGCGCGGTGAGCGCCGAGGTGGGCGCCATCGCGGGCGTGCGTGACGTCCAGGTCGACCTCGCGGCCGGCCGGGTCACCGTCAGCAGCGACCAACCGCTGGACGTGCAGGTCGTCCGGGCCGCCGTCGACGAGGCCGGTTACGACCTCGTGGACGCGTGAGCGGAGGGCCGGCATGCGCACGGTGACGAGACTGGCCGGGTTCGCCGTCGGCCTCGCGGCGGTGTTCAGCGCGACCTACGGGATCGGCCGGGTGGTCGACCGCACCCCGGTCGTCGAGGGCAGGCACGACGCCCATGCCCCCCAAGCGACGGGAGCAGACGACGACGCGGTCGACCGGCTCCCCGGCGGCCTGCTCGTCTCCGACCGCGGTTACACCCTCGACCCCGTCGATGCCCAGCCCGACGAGTTCGCCTTCCGGATCACCGGCCCGGACGGCCACCCGGTGACCCGGTACGACGTGGCACACGACAAGCGGATGCACCTGATCGTCGCCCGGCGAGACCTCTCCGGTTTCCGTCATGTGCACCCCGAGCTGGCCCCGGACGGCACCTGGCGGGTCGAGACCCCGCTGGCCGGCGCGGGGCAGTGGCGGGCGTTCGCCGACTTCACCCCCACCGGGGGAGAGCCGCTGACCCTCGGCGTGGACGTGACCATCCCCGGCGAGCTGACCGAACGGCCGTTGCCCGCCCCGGCGACCACCACCACCGTCGACGGCTACACGGTCACCCTGACCGGCGCGCCGCAGCCCGGCCACACGTCACCGCTCACCCTCACCGTCAGCCGAGACGGGCAGCCGGTCACCGACCTGGAGCCCTACCTCGGCGCGTACGGGCACCTGGTGGCGTTGCGCCGGGGCGATCTGGCGTACCTGCATGTGCACCCGGACGGGACGCCTGGCGACGGGCGGACCCGCCCCGGCCCGGCCGTCACCTTCCTCGTCGAGGTGCCCTCGGCTGGCAGCTACCGGCTCTACCTCGACTTCCGGCACGGCGGGGCGGTGCACACCGCCGAATTCACCGTCAGCACCGGCACCTCGCCCGCCGTCGCCCCGCCGACCGAGAGCGACCCGAGCGGACCCGCGCCGACCGACGGTGCCGAGCACGGCACCCCCGGACACGGGCACAACTGACGGGACCAGACGATGACCACCACCAGCAGGCCGCTGCCCGAGGCACCGAACCGGGTCGAATTGGCGATCGGCGGGATGACCTGCGCCGCCTGCGCCGCCCGGATCGAAAAGAAGCTCAACCGGATGGACGGGGTGAGCGCCACCGTCAACTACGCCACCGAGAAGGCGACCATCCGGTACGCCGACGGCGTCACGCCGGACGACCTGATCGAGACCGTGCAGAAGACCGGCTACACGGCGGCGTTGCCCGCCCCGCCGACCGCCGAGCCGGCTGCGGATCCGCTGAAGGGCCCGCGTACCCGGCTCTGGGTTTCGGTGGTCCTGAGCGTGCCGGTGGTCCTGCTGGCCATGGTCCCAGCCTGGCAGTTCGACTACTGGCAGTGGCTGTCGCTGACCCTGGCCGCCCCGGTGGTGGTCTGGGGTGGGCTGCCGTTCCACCGGGCTGCCTGGACGAATCTGCGGCACGGCGCTGCCACCATGGACACGCTGGTCTCGCTCGGCACCCTGGCCGCGTTCGGCTGGTCGCTCTGGGCGCTCTTCCTTGGTGACGCCGGCATGCCGGGGATGACGCACCCGTTCCGCTTCGCCATCACCCGCACCGACGGTGCCGGCAACATCTACCTGGAGGCGGCCGCGGGGGTGACCGTTTTCATCCTGGCCGGTCGCTACTTCGAGGCGCGATCCAAGCGGACCGCCGGTGCCGCCCTGCGCGCCCTGCTCGAACTCGGTGCCAAGGAGGTGGCGGTGCTGCGCGACGGGGTGGAGACCCTGATCCCCGTCGACCAGCTCGCCGTCGGTGACCGGTTCGTGGTCCGCCCCGGGGAAAAGATCGCCACCGACGGTGTGGTCGACGAGGGCACCTCCGCCGTCGACGCCAGCATGCTCACCGGTGAGTCGGTGCCGGTCGAGGTCGGCCCGGGTGATGGCGTGGTCGGCGCCACCATCAACGCGGGCGGGCGACTGGTGGTCAGCGCCACGCGGATCGGCGCGGACACCCAACTCGCCCGCATGGCCGATCTGGTAGAGCAGGCACAGAGCGGCAAGGCGGCCGTGCAGCGCCTGGCGGACCGGATCTCCGGTGTCTTCGTGCCCATCGTCATCACGCTGGCCGTCGGCACGCTCGGCTGGTGGCTCGGCACCGGGGCCGGCCCGACCGCCGCGTTCACCGCCGCCGTGGCCGTACTGATCATCGCCTGCCCCTGCGCCCTTGGCCTGGCCACCCCGACCGCGCTGCTGGTCGGCACCGGCCGGGGCGCCCAACTCGGTGTGCTGATCAAGGGGCCGGAGGTGCTGGAGTCGACCCGCCGGGTGGACACCGTGGTGCTGGACAAGACCGGCACCGTGACGACCGGCCGGATGACCCTGGTGGACGTGGTGCCGGCGAGTGGCGAGGACCGGGCCGAGCTGCTCCGGCTCGCCGGGGCGGTGGAGGCCGCCTCCGAGCACCCGATTGCCCGTGCGGTCGCGGCGGGTGCCGCCGAGGCCGGGTCGCTGCCCCCTGTGACGGGCTTCGCCAACCTGGAAGGGCTGGGCGTGACAGGCACGGTCGACGGGCGGGTCGTGCTGGTCGGCCGGGCTCGGCTGCTGCGTGAGCGCGAGATCGACGTACCCCTGGAGGTCGAGGAGGCCGTCAGCGCAGCGGAGGCCGCCGGTCGTACGGCGATCGTCGCGGGCTGGGACGGCCGGGCCAGGGGCGTGCTCGCGGTCGCCGACGTGGTTCGGCCGACCAGCCGGGCGGCGGTGGCCCGGCTGCGGGCGCTGGGGCTCACTCCGGTCCTTCTGACGGGGGACAACACCACCGTGGCCCGCGCGATCGCCGCTGAGGTGGGCGTCGACGAGGTGATCGCCGAGGTGCTTCCGGCCGGAAAGGTCGACGTGGTGAAGCGGCTCCAGGCGCAGGGACGGTCGGTGGCGATGGTCGGTGACGGGGTCAACGACGCCCCGGCGCTGGCCCAGGCCGACCTGGGGCTGGCCATGGGCACCGGCACCGATGTCGCGATCGAGGCGTCCGACCTCACTCTCGTCCGCGGCGACCTGGACGCCGCCGTGGACGCCATCCGGTTGTCCCGACGCACGCTCGGCATCATCCGGGGCAACCTGTTCTGGGCGTTCGGCTACAACGTGGCGGCCCTGCCGTTGGCCGCCGCCGGGCTGCTCAACCCGATGATCGCTGGCGCCACGATGGCGCTGTCCTCGGTCTTCGTGGTGGCCAACAGTCTGCGGCTGCGCCGGTTCCGTCCGGCTGCTGGCGATCGTGGGCTGTGACGGCGGTAATGGTTGGACCGGCGACGGCGGGGGTACTTGTGGGTTGTAGCGACGCTTGCAATGGAGGTTGGCAATGGGTATCGACGACAAGATCAACAACGCCACCGAGGATGCGGCCGGCAAGCTGAAGGAAGGCGCTGGTCGCGCCACCGATAACGAGCAGCTCGAGGCCGAGGGTCGCGCTGACCAGTCCACGGCGAAGCTCAAGCAGGCCGGCGAGAAGATCAAGGACGCCTTCAAGAGCTGACGTACGACGTAACCCGCGCGCCGGGCCGGTGATCACTCACCGGCCCGGCGTTCTGCGTGTCCGGCCCTGCCGGTGACCCTGAGATCCCCCTGATTCCGCCACCGACCCCCACCGTCACGCGCCGATACCTGCTAACTTCTATTGGCATGTGCAAGGGCTGGTTATGAGCAGCGCTCCACCGCCGACCGGTGACGACCTGGTCCGGGTGCTGGCCACGTTGGCCAACCCGCACCGGCTGCGGGTCGTCGCCGCGCTGGCCCACGAGCGTGCCTACGTCAGCGGGCTGGCCCGGCAACTGGGCATCAGCCGAGCGCTGTTGCAGGTCCACCTACGGAAACTGGCGGCGGCCGGGCTGGTCACCGCCAGCCTCGAGTTGTCGGAGGACGGAAAGGCCATGAACTACTACGAGGTGGAGCCGTTCGTGCTCACACTCACCCCCGAGATCATCGCGGCGGCAGTCGAGACGCTGACCGTGCCCGACTCGGCCGATCAACCAGGAGCGGACCGATGACCGGGATGAGCGACCACGACTGGACCGAGGTGGTCGGGGCGATCGGCGTCTTCGCCCTGCTGATCAGCGTGTTCACGGTGACCGTCGTCCAGCTCGCCAAGACTCGGCGGGCCCGCTTCGAGTCGGCCCGCACGGACGACTACCGCCGGCTCGCCGAGACGGCCGCTCAGGCCCAGGCGGAGAACGCCCGACTGCTCGCGGCCATGGATGGCCGGCTGGGCGGGATGGAAACCCGGATGACCACGCTCGAACGCGTCCTCCGCGAGGTCGACTGACCGCGGCGGACGAAGGCCCCGGGCCGTCGAGCGGCTACTCGACGGCCCGGGTGGAAGCAGCATCACCTCGCCCAATGGCGAGTTTCACCGGTAACGCTCCTTCGAGGAGAGGACAGCACCTCATGCTGCGCGTACGCAAATCCGCCGTGGGCTGGGCGACCGCCCTGGCCCTCACGGCTGCCGGGCTGACCCCGGCGAGCCCGGCCGCGGCCCTTCCCGCCATCGACTGGCAGCCCTGCCCCACGGACGCCACCGCCGAGTGCGGCACCCTGTCGCTGCCGGTCGACTGGAACCGACCTCGGGGGGAGCGCTTCGACCTGGCTCTCGCCCGCCGGGTCGCCACCGACCAGGCTGCCCGCCAGGGGTCACTGGTGTTCGGCCCCGGCGGGCCGGGCGACAGCGGGGTCGACCGGGTGGTGAACGGCAGCTCCCGGTTCAGCGCCGAGCTGCGCCGCCGGTTCGACATCGTCAGCTTCGACCCGCGCGGCACCGGCGGCAGCCACCCGGTGGTCTGTTCCCGGGACCTGCTCGCGAAGCAACCGCAACTGATCGCCGACCAGGCCCAGTTCGACGCCACGCTTGCGAGCAACGCACTGCTGCGCGCCGACTGCCGGGCCCGTACCGGGCCGCTCTACGACCACGTCGACACCACAAGCGCCGCCCGCGACCTGGACGCGGTCCGCGCCGCACTTGGCGAGCGGCAGCTGACCTTCCACGGCAGCTCGTACGGCACCCTGCTCGGCGAGCGGTACGCGGAGCTGTACCCCGACCGGGTCCGCGCCATGGTGCTGGAGGCCGCGATGGACCACAGCGTCGGCACCCGAGCCTTCCTCGACAGCCAGGCCGTCACCTCGGAGGGTGCGCTCGACGAGTTCTTCGCCTGGTGTGACAGGTCCACCGCGTGCGTCCTGCGCGGGCAGGACTTCCGGGCGATCTGGGCCGGGCTGCACGAGCGGGCCGAGCGCGGCACGCTGACCGACCCGGACCGCCCCGGGGTCGCGCTCACCCCGTTCGAGCTGAGCCGGCTCGCCCACAAGAAGCTCTACGACACGTGGCGGTGGCCAGGACTGGCCGAGTGGCTGGGCAAGATGGATGCCCCCACCACCCTTCGAAGCGCCGACCCATCTGCCGCCGACGCCGTGGCGTCGTACCCCTTCGCGGTCTTCTGCCAGGACTGGAGCCTGCCCGTCCGCGACTACCGTGAGTACGCCGGACACCTGCGCCGGACCGCCCGGCTCGCGCCCGACCTGCGCTATCCGACAGCGCTGTTCGCCCTCGCGACCTGCCTGGGCACCCCGCAGCCGGTCGCCAACCCGCAGCACCGCCTGCGGGTCCGCACCGACGTGCCGCTGCTGCTCGCCGCCACTGTGCACGACCCGGCGAGCGGGTACGACTGGTCCACCAACGTGGCGCGGCAGTTGGGCAGGCACGGTGTGCTGCTCACCTACCAGGGGTGGGGGCACGGCAGCTACACCACCAGCCCGTGTGTGGGGCAGGCTGTCGACTCCTACCTGATCGATCGGGTGGTGCCCGCCCGGGGCGCCACCTGCCCGGCCATCGAACCCGAAGTCTGACCGCCCGTCGTCGGTCGTCGGGGGAGCCGCTCCGCGCCGTCGGCCTCATCGTTGCCCCGTCAGCCGGGCGGCCTTCAGCTCCAGGTATCGCTGCTCGGGCAGGCTCGTGGTGCCTCGTGCCGCCGCCAGGTACGCCTCCCGCGCCGCGCCCGCCTCCCCGGCCAGCTCGAACAGGTGGGCCCGGACGGCGGCAAGCCGGTGGTGGCCGGCGGTGCGCTCGTCGGCGTCCAACGACGTGAGCAGGGCAAGCCCGGCCCGTGGCCCGTCCACCATCGCCACCGCCACCGCCTGGTTGAGCGTGACCATCGGGTTCGGCGCGATCCGGGCCAGCAGCCGGTACAGCGCGACGATCTGCCGCCAGTCCGTCTCCGCCGCCGTCGGCGCCTCGGCGTGCACCGCGGCGATCGCCGCCTGGAGCTGGTAGGGGCCGGGCGGCGACCAGGTCAACGCCTCGGTGATCAGCGCGATCCCCTCCGCGATGGCGGCTGCGTCCCACCGACTGCGGTCCTGCTCGGCGAGCGGCACCAGTTCCCCACCCGCGCCGACCCGAGCCGCCCGGTGCGCGTCGGTGAGCAGCATCAGCGCCAGCAACCCGGCCACCTCGCCGTCATCGGGCAGCAGCCCGTGCAGGATGCGGGCCAGCCGGATCGCCTCGCCGGTCAGCTCGGCCCGGTGCAGGTCCGGCCCGCTGGACACGGTGTACCCCTCATTGAAGATCAGGTAGAGCACCCGCAGCACCGTGCGCACCCGCTCGTCCCGCTCACCCGGCTCGGGCATGGTGAACCGGGCCCCAGCCGCCTCGATCCGCTGCTTGGCCCGGCGGATCCGCTGGCTCATCGTCGCCTCCGGCACCAGGTGCGCCCGGGCGATCTGGGCGGTGCTCAGACCGCCGACAGCCCGCAAGGTGAGCGCCACCTGCGCCGATGCGGTCAGCGCCGGGTGACAGCAGAGGAACAGCAACGCGAGGGTGTCGTCGGCGTCCGCCACCGCCGGCTCCGCGTCGGCCGGCGCCGCCACCCCGGCGTACGCCGGCTCGCGCAGCGCCACCGCCACCTCGCGATCCCGGCGGGCGCTCTCGCTGCGCCACTCGTCGGTGAGCCGGCGGGTGGCCACCGTGAGCAACCACGCGCGCGGATTATCCGGTACGCCCTGCCCGGGCCACTGCGTCGCGGCGGCGAGCAGTGCCTCCTGGACCGCGTCCTCGCACCTGTCGAACTGGCCGTGCCGGCGGACCAGCAGGCCGAGGACCTGCGGCGCGAGCATGCGCAGCAGATCCTCGACCGTCCGGTCGTCGGTCACATCTCCGTCCCGGCCTCGTCCATGATCGGGCGGACCTCCATCGCGCCGCCATAACGTACGTCCGGCCAACGGGCGGCGATCTCGGCGGCACGCTGCGGGCTGTCACAGTCGACGGCCAGATAGCCGGCGAACTGCTCCTTGCTCTCCATGAACGGCCCGTCGACGACCTCGGTGTTGCCGTCGACGAGCCGAACCGTCAACGACTGCGACGGGTTGGCCAGCGCCTGCCCGCCCACCAGCTCGCCGGTCTCGGTCAACTCCTTCATGATCTCGTCGACCTCGCCGAACAGGGCCGTACGCTCCCGCTCGGTCAGTTCCTCGGTGAAGCCGGGACGGTTCCAGATCAGCAGCATGTACTTCACGCCGATACTCCTCAGGCCTCGGTCGCACCCCGGTCGGGGCGCGGCTCACCGGAGGGTCGGAGCCGACACCCCGTTCCCTACCGCGTACCGAAGAAAATCGCAGAAAGTCGAGACAGCGGTGGTCCCACGCCGGTCGGGTCAGTGCCGGTCGGGTCCCGCGCTGGTCGGGTCAGTGCCGGTTGGGTCCCGCGCTGGTCGGGTCAGTGCCGGTTGGGTCCCGCGCTGGTCGGGTCAGTGCCGGTCGGGTCGGCCGAGCACCTGTCGGGGTTTGCGCCCGCCGCCGACGTCCAACGACGCGCGGTCGGCTGCCGAGGTACCGGACGACCAACCCTCGGCGTCGCGGACGCTGAGCCGGTGCCGGGTCACGCCCGGGAAGAGCGTGTCCAGCCGCTCCCGGACCGCCTCACCCCGCGCGGCGAGCACCGGCAAGAGCCGCTCCGCCCCGGCCGTCTCGGCCGCTGCCTGGTCCGCCGCGTCGGTTGCCGCCTCGGTGGCCGCTCGCAGCCGCTCGCCGATCCGTAGCGCGAACGCGTTGAGGAAGGACTCGTCCCAGACCTTCGTCCGACGCCCCGACCCCGGCCGTCGTACTGCGCGCCCACGCAGCATCGCCGCGGTGGCCTGCACCAGCAGCGAGGTGTAGAGCAACTCCACCGCCACCAGGTCGGCCGGCCAGCCCAGCACGGTCGCGAAGCCGAGATCGTCGGACCAGACCGCCTCGCACCGGTTCGCCGCCGCCACCTCCTGCACCAACAGCGCCTTCGCCCCCGCGTACGGGGTGTCGGTGCTGAGCCGCACCCCACCGGGCAGGTCACCGCGCTCCGACCCGGCGGCCAGCAGCGCCTCGTCGATGCTGTGCCGGGCGATCAGCTCCTGCGCCTTACCCGTCAGCGCCTCTGCCTCAGCCGGGAAGGTCGTCGACTCGGCCTTGGCCAGCAGCGCCCGTACCCGGTCCAGCATCGGCGACCCACTGCGTGCCGTACCGGAAATCCGGGCGGTCGCCGCACCGGTCGACCCGGGCGGCGGGCGCAGCACCGCGATCGGCGGCAGGCTCTCCACCAGCGCGAGGACGTCCACGGCCATGCGGAGCGCGTCGACCCGGTCCAGTGCGGCACGGGCGGACCAGGCGGCCAGCACGTTCTCGTCGTCGGCCAGCATGTTCTCGCCGTCCGCCCGCACCTTGATGGCCAACTCGCGCAACTGCTCGTCAAACCAGGCCGGGACCGGATCTGCCTGCTCCCGCCGCTGGACGGCCATCGCGTCGCGGACCAGCCGCGCCGCGCGGGCGTCGAGCCGCCGGCTGGTGATCCGGTCCACGTCGACCGGTTGCCAGCCGCGCGGCCAGAGCCGGCCCAAGCCCCGGACCAGGCGACGCAGCAGCGCCGCATCCACCGCCGTGGTGCCGTCCGCGGCACCGGTGCCGACCATCAGTTGGTCCAGCTGCCGTTCGGCCTGCCGTACGTCAGTGCCGCGCAACGCCGCGAGCGCGTTGGCGACGAGTTCGTCCGCGTCCGGCACGGGCACCTCCTTCTCGGCTCGGTGGCCTGGTCTTGCTCGGTGGCCTGGTCTTGCTCGGTGGTCTGGTCTTGCTCGGTGGTCTGGTCTTGCTCGGTCACCGTTGGGTTCGGTCACCGTTGGGTTCGGTGGCCGTCGGGTTCGGTTGCTCTCCGGTTCCGCTCCCTCCAGGCTCCATGATCATGCCGCTAGTCGTGCCGGAGTCGCGAAACGGGGAGGCCGCGGCCGCTCAGACGCGCCCGATCCCGGACCTCGCCTTGATCAACACAAGATCGCGGATGTTGCGGTATCCGCCAGGCCGGACACCGCAACATCGCCGACCTTGTGTTGATCAGCGCGGGGCGGACGCTCGGAAGGTTGTCGGTTGGGCATGGCTGGTCCATTTTAGGGTAGTTTGTCCCCGACTGGCCTGGCCCGAGCGGCCTCACCGGCCTGGCCCGAGCGGCCCTACCGACCCGGCCTGACGCGGATGCGAGGTGTGTGGTGGCCGACTCGATCGTGCCGAGTACGCGGGCGCGTACTGCCGACGGGCTGGATGCCCGTTCGTCCATGCTTGCCGGCGTTGTGATCGGCATCGCGATCATGGCTGCGGTGGATGAGATCGTCTTCCACCAGTTGCTGGCCTGGCACCACTTCTACGACCGGTCCACCCCGTCGGTGGCCCTGCTCTCGGACGGCCTTCTGCACGCCGCCGAGGTGATTGCCCTGGTCGGCGGGTTCTTCTGGTTCGCCGACCTGCGCCGACGGCGCGCCCTGTCGTCCCGGCTGACCTGGGGTGGCTTCCTGCTCGGCGCCGGAGGGTTCCAGCTCTTCGACGGGTTGGTCGACCACAAGGTGCTTCGGCTGCACCAGATTCGCTACGGCGTACATCTGGTGCCGTACGACCTGGTCTGGAATGTGGCCGGCGCGGTGCTGCTGCTGGCTGGCGCCGCGCTGGTGTGGTGGGCCCGGTCCCGGCAGCAGGGCGACGGCCCGAGGTGACGGCGGCCCCTCCCGACCTGCCAGGCTGGTTCGTGCCACCGCCGATCGCGGATGGCGGGCACGTGGCGGATGGGCCGGGCTGGTCCGTGCCAACGCCGATCGCGCACGGTGGGCACGTGGCGGATGGGCCGGGTTGGTTGCCGCTGCTCCCGGTCGTGTTGCTGGCGGGCGGTTATCTGCTGGCCGCCGTGCGTGACCCGAGGGGTTGGGACCACCGGCGCACCGCGGCCTGGCTCGCCGGATGCGCGTTGCTGGCTGTCGCCGTGGGCCCGCTGGCCCAGCTTCCCGACGAGCCGCGCGGGCACATGGCGCAGCACCTCCTACTCGGCATGCTGGCCCCGCTCGGGCTGGTGCTCGGTGCCCCGGTGACCCTGCTTCTGCGGGTCGCCCCACCGCCGGCGCGCCGGCGGCTGGGCCGGCTGCTGCGCGCCCGCCCGCTGCACCTGATCGCCCACCCGGTCACCGCCGCGCTGCTCAGCACGGGTGGGTTGGCAATGGTGCTGCTCACCCCGTTGTACGCGACGGCGGAGCGCCAACCTGCCCTGCACCACACGCTGCACCTGCACTACCTGGCCGCCGGGTACCTGTTCGCCTGGTCGTTGGCCGGGCCGGACCCGGCGCCGCGTCGCCCCGGGCTGGCGGTACGGGTCGGCGCGCTGCTCGGCGCAGCGGCTGGCCACGCCGTGCTGGCCAAGTACCTGTACGCCCAGGCCGGCACCCTTCCGCCCGGCCTTACCGACCGTGACCCGGCGGCGTTCCAGTCGGCCGCCCAACTCATGTACTACGGCGGCGACCTGGCAGAGCTGCTCCTGGCGATAGCCCTCTTCGCGACCTGGTACCACCGCCCCACCCGCCACCGCCCCACCCGCCACCGCCCCACCCGCCACCGCCCCACCCGCCACCGCCCCACCCGCCTCCGCCCCACCCGCCGACCCCGGTTGATCAAGAGGTTCGCGTCGTCCAGGGGCGATTCCTTGACGCAGACCTCTTGATCAACCGGGGTCGGTATCAAGAACTTATGCGCGCGCTGTCAGGACGGCGGAGAGTTGGTTGAGGAAGGCGCGGATGCTCTGCTCGCTGTGGTGGGTTTCGATCTCGTCGTTGAGGGGGCCGGCGTAGCGGAGCGCCTGATCGAGCGCGTCCAGCATCTCGGCCCGATCCCCCGGGTAGACCCCACCAAGCACCCCGTCGGCGACTCGGGCCACCACCGTGTCATCGAGATCCTGGTCGAACTGGATCCCGTAAAGAATTCCGTTGATGCGGCCCATCCAACTGTCCGTACCCATGCTCGTCGGCTCCCTAAGTGGTCTCCCGAAGTCACCGCCACTCGACGATGATCTCCTCGACCGACAGGGTGTCCTGTTCCGGATCCGGCGCGGGGGTCGGGCGGGCAGCCGGTGTGCGGTCGAAGCGGGGTGCCGGGGCAGGCTGGATCTCGCCGCCCACCTCGACAAAGGTGCCTCGGGCGGCGTTGTGCGGGTGTTGGTGGGCCTCGCCGGGGGCGAGCACCGGTGCGACGCAGGCGTCCGACTCGGCGAAGACCGCCGTCCACTCGTCCCGGGTCCGTTCGGCGAACCGTTCGGCGAACCGACGGCGCAGTTCGTCCCAGCCGCTCGGGTCGTACTGGTCGGGCAGGTCGGGGTCGTCGGCGAGGTCGAGGCCGGTGAGCAGTACGGCGTAGAAGGCCGGTTCCATCGCGCCGACGGCCATGAATCCGCCGTCGGCGGTGCGGTACGTGTCGTAGAACGGTGCCCCGCCGTCGAACATGTTGCGCCCGCGGGGCGCGGACCACAGGCCGGTGCCGAGCAGTCCGTGCAGGAACGACGTGAGCAGCGCCGACCCGTCCACCATCGCCGCGTCGACCACCTGGCCGATGCCGGAGCGTTCCCGTTCCAGCAGTGCGGCCAGCACACCGACGGCGAGCAGCATTCCGCCCCCGCCGAAGTCGCCGAGCAGGTTCATCGGCGCGTACGGGCGTTCGCCGGCGCGGCCCAGCGGTTCCAACGCCCCGGCCACCGCTATGTAGTCGATGTCGTGCCCGGCGCGGGCTGCCAGCGGGCCGTCCTGACCCCAGCCGGTCATCCGCGCGTACACCAGTCGGGGGTTGCGGGCCTGGCAGATCTCCGGCCCGAAGCCGAGCCGCTCGGCCACCCCCGGCCGGTACGCCTCGACCAGCACGTCCGCCCGCTCGACCAGGCGCAGCAGGGCCGCCACCCCGGCCGGTGTTTTCAGGTCCAGTGCGGTGATTCGCCGGCCGCGTTGCAACGGCCCGCCGGTCGGCGCGGCGAGCCTTCCCGCTCCCGGGGCGCCCGGCCGGTCCACCCGCACCACGTCCGCGCCGAGGTCGGCGAGCACCATGCAGCCGAACGGTGCCGGGGCGAGACTTGCCAGCTCGACGACCCGAACCCCCGCGAGCGGCCCGGGCCCGGGGGGAGCACCGGCCGCCGTCACGCAACGCCCGTCGGTTCGGTGGGACGGGCGGCCAGCCGGTCGCCGCGTCCGCGCGGGGTGCGAACGGCGTCGAAGACGTACGCCTCAGAGGGCACGGGCGATCAGCTCCTTCATGATCTCGTTGGTGCCGCCGTAGATCTTCTGGACGCGGGCGTCGGCGTACATCCGGGCGATCGGGTATTCCGTCGTGTAGCCGTAGCCGCCGAAGAGCTGAAGGCACCGGTCGATGACCTCGCACTGCCCGTCGGTGAGCCAGGACTTTGCCATCGCCGCGGTCGCCACGTCCAGGTCGCCGCGGGTGTGCCGGACGATGCAGTCGTCCAGGAAGACGCGGCTGACCCGGGTGCGGGTGGCGCATTCGGCGAGCACCATCCGGGTGTTCTGGTGGCCCATCAGCGTCTTGCCGAAGGCGGTGCGCTCCTTGGCGTACGCGACGGTCAGATCGACGGCCCGTTCCATGGCCGCGACCGCGCCGACGCCGATGACCAGCCGTTCCTGCGGAAGTTGCTGCATGAGCTGGATGAAGCCCAGCCCTTCGGCACCGCCGAGCAGGTTGGCCGCCGGCACCCGGAACTCGTCGAAGAACAGCTCGGCGGTGTCGTTGGCGTGCAGCCCGATCTTGGACAGCAGTCGGCCCCGACGGAAGCCCTCCGGGTCGCCACCGACCTCGCAAACGAGCAGCGAGACGCCGGCCGCACGCTGCTCGGGGTCGGTCTTCACGGCCACGATGATCAGATCGGCCAGGCCGCCGTTGGTGATGAACGTCTTCGCGCCGGTGACGAGGTAGTCGTCTCCGTCGCGGACCGCCCGGCTACGCATCGCCTGTAGATCGGAGCCGCCGTCGGGCTCGGTCATCGCGATCGCGCCGACCAGTTCACCGCTGCACAGGCCGGGCAGCCACCGTCGCTTCTGTTCCTCGCTGCCGTACGCCACCAGGTAGCCGGTGACGATGCCGCTGTGGACGGCCAAGCCGAGGCTGCTCTCCCCCGTGTACGCCTGCTCGTGCAGCAGTACGGCCTCGTGGGTGAACCCGCCGCCCCCGCCGCCGTACTCCAGGGGGACGGACAGGCCGAGCAGCCCCAGCTCACCGGCGCGCCGGTAGTGCTTGCGGTCCGGGTGGCCCTGCGCCAGCAGGCGCTCGGTGTGCGGCAGCACGTCCTTGGTGAAGAAGGTGCGTGCCAGGTCGGCCAGGTCGTCGTGCTCCGGCTCGCGCCAGGGTGCGGGGGAGCCATCGATCGAGGGCGTCGGCATGTGCACCACCCTCGCGCGCTGTTGGCGGCCTGTCAATAAGTCGTGATCCGCAGCCGGCCCGCGGCCATCGGGGCGTCCGGGGACGTCAGGCGTGAGGGTGGCTCAGCGGCGCTGTGGGGTCCTGGTGTGCGCCTGCTCCCTGTAGAGCTGCCCCACAGGTGGGGCGGGACTGAGCGACGATCGAGGCAGGAGAGCCACGCCTCCGGCCCTGCTCGACGGAGCCCGGGTCACGATGTTCGCCAGCCTGGGCCGCCACCTGGTCCGGCGACGTCAGGGCCTGCGGTGATCAAGTGATGAGAAGTAGGTCAGGAACGGCTCTGGCACCTACTTCTCATCACTTGATCGAGGTGGGGCGGCGGTTGACGCTAGGCCTGGCGCGGTGAGCGGTCGATAGGGTCGGGCAGATGAGTGTCGAGACGGCTCCTCGCCGCCGCCGTTTGGAGCCGGATGCCCGGCGCGGGCAGATCCTGGCCTGCGCGGTCCGGTTGTTCGGCGAACGCCCGTACGTGGACGTGTCGACCACCGACATCGCCCGGGAGGCCGGCGTCGCTCGTGGCCTGGTCAACCACTACTTCGGTGCGAAGAAGGACCTCTACCTGGAGGTCGTCCGGGTCATGGTGACCATTCCGGAGGTTGCCCTGGAACGGTTGCCCAAGGGTGATCTTCGGACCCGGGTCGATGCCAGCGTCTCCTGGTTTCTCGACGTGGTGTCCCGGCACAGCACCTCCTGGTTGGCGGCCGTCACCGCCCGGGGGATGGGCGGCGACGCCGACGTGGAGCGGGTGCTCGCCGAAGCCGAGGAGGTCGCTGCGGACCGCATGCTCGTCGCCGTCGGGCTGGCCGACGAGGCGGAGCATCGCGAGGAGTTGCGCGGGATGGTCCGGGCGTACGGCGGGCTGGCCACGTCGACCGCCCGGGAGTGGCTCCAGCGCGGGGTGTTGACCCGCGCCCAGGTGCACCTGCTGCTCACCACCACCCTGCTGACCATCGTCGAGCAGGTCATCCCGCAGGTCATCTCAGGTGATGGTCCGGCCGGCCAGTAGTGACCCAGGTTACGGGAGCAGCGGCACCGCCGAAATAGGCATGGCGGCTATGGTTATTTCAGCGGTCGGTGGGTACCCACGCGGTTCATCGCCGTCATTCGTAGGAGGAGACATGACCACATCTGCCCTGTCATATGAGGTTTTCGTCGTGGATGGCCCGGTTCGTGCGGGTGACCAGCGCATGCCGGACGGGTCGCGGATCAACTGGAGCCCCACTGCGTCCACGCTGATCTCCGGCGCCGAGGAGGCGCTCCTCGTGGACCCGCCGTTCACCCACGAGCAGATCTCGAAGGTGGGTGACTGGATCGCACAGTCGGGCAAGCGGCTGACGTACATCTACGCCACGCACGGGCACGGCGACCACTGGTTCGGCGCCGGCGAGTTGGTCAAGCGCTTCCCCGGCGCGGTCACCTACGCGACGCCCGGCACCATCGACGTGATGCACCAGCAGGCCACCGTCGGGCGGAGCGAGTTGTTCGACCGGGTCTTCCCCGGTCTGATCCCGGAATCGCCGGTCATCGCCGTGCCCGTGCCGACCGAAGGGTTCCTGCTTGAGGGCAATCTCATCCAGGCGGTCGAGACCGGGCACACCGACACCGACAAGACCACCGTCCTGCACGTGCCATCGATCGGCCTCGTGGTGGCCGGCGACGTCGTCTACAACGGGGTGCACCAATACATCGTCGAGACGGTCGACGGTGGCCTGCGGGAATGGCTCAAGGCCCTCGACCGCGTCGAAGCCCTCGCGCCTCGCGCAGTCGTCGCCGGCCACAAGAATCGGGACCTCCCCGACGACCCGGCAAGCATCGACCAGACCCGGCAGTACCTGCTGAACGTGGAGCGGCTGCTGGCCGAGAAGTCGACAGCCCGCGAGTTCTTCGACGAGATGGTGAGCCTCTACCCGGACTGGGTGAATCGGGGGCCGCTATGGTACGGGGCTCTCGCCCTGCTCGGAAAGTGACCTGATCATGCCCTCGGTCCACAACCGCACGACAGACGTGGTCTCCGTGCCGTGGATCGCCACTGCGAGGTACGACATCGACCCGGCTCCAGGCAGCCTCGGGCTCGTCCAGGATCTGCTCAACACGATCTCGGCCGGCGTACCACGGCAGCCGGACCTCCTTGACGATCTGACAAGCGCCACGGCGTGGGCGCACGATGCGGCGTCCCGGTGGTCGGCAGCCACCGGGAGGCCGGCCCCCGAGGCCACGCTCGACGCTGCGGGGCTTGAGGCACTGAGGAGTTTCCGCGACGAGCTGTGGGAGGAGATCGACGCCCGATTCCGCGCCACCCCGGAAGTCGGGCAGCCCGTCCCCGAGGCGCCAGACCGCGCCCCGGCCGGATCCCGTACCGCCGGTGCCACGCTTCGGATCGACCGGAACGGGTCGGTGCAGCTCGACCCCGCCGGGGCCGGGGCTGATCTGCTGATCTCGCTCGTCCTCGCGGCGCTGTTCGAGGCGCAACTCGGCGACCTCCGGCGACGACTCAAGACCTGCCGCAACCTGCGCTGCCGGGTGGCGTTCTACGACCGCTCAAACAACAACAGCGGGACCTGGCACTCCGTACGCGTCTGCGGGAACCCAGCCAACCTGCGCGCACACCGTGCGCGCAGGCGGCAGGTGGATTGAACCAGCGGTACGGCACTCAGGCGGCGAAACGCGCGGCCACTGACCTTCCGGCCACGGACACCGAACTCCTCCCGGATCTTCCGCCGGCTGATCTCGGCCTGCTGCCCGGTGACGCCGACGAATACCTGGTCACCGGAGGCGGCCTGAATGGGCAACGCGGCTCCTTCACCCGAGACGAGGCTGGCGCCATCACCGGGATCGACCTCGCCGGTCGGTTGTTCACGCGCGTTCCCCGATGACGTCCCTCGAAGCACCCTCATGCCGGCGTCAGGTCAGGCGGCGCGACGTTCGCCGGCCTGGCCGAACCGCCGGTCGGCGCTCGCTGCCGGTGCGGCGTGACGATCGGCGGCTTGCACCGGGTACGGCTCGGAGCGAACCACCCGTAGCGGCCGGTCCACCTCGTCGGCGCGGAACCGCCAGCGTGACGGTGCCGGTTGCCGCTGCGGCGCGGGCCCGCCGGGGCGCAGACCGGGCCGGGACAGCAGCACGGTGATCAGGTAGCCGACCACCAGGAAGCCGTGGCTGACCAGCCGCTCCCCGCCGACCGATCCGGTGGCCAGGTCGTTGACCGAGAGCAGCAGCAACGTGCCGACGAACGCGCTGAGCATCGGCAGCAGCCCGGCCGGCGGGCTGCGGCGCACTGCCACGAAGAGGAAACCGGCGCCCACCGCCACGTTCCAGGCGGCCGACTCATGCCAGAGGTGTTGGCCGGTGGGGTGCAGGTGATCGGCGGTCGTGCCCCTGCCCACCTGGGCCAGGCCGAGCACCAACTGCACCGCGCCGAGCAGCCCGAGCGCCGCGCGCAGCCCTGCGACCAGTTGGCCGCGCCCGGCCAAGCGCCGCCACCACGACCGGCGGGCCGGCTCCGCCGTGACCGCGGCCAGGATCGCCGCAGTCCGGTCGGGCACATCTGCCACCAATCGGGTACGAACCCGACGGGTCACCGCAGCCGCTGCCGTGAACCAGGCCCGACACTCGGCACACTCGTCGAGGTGCCCCTGCACCGCTGTTAGTTCGGCGGCGGTCTCCTCCCCGTCCAACTGCGCGGACAGGACCTCCCGCCACTGCTCACACCCCATGTATCGGTAGTCGCTCCAATGGCCGCTCCGGTTCCCGGCGACCCGGGCCCGTTGTGAAATACTCGCCGGATCATGACGCGTTACGGCCTGCTCATCCTGCCCGCCACCAACCGGGTGTACGCCCGCTCCGCTGTCGACCTCACCCGGGCCGAGCTGGAGATCTTTGGCGCTTCGGCGCTCGACGGGCAAATCGGCGAGCTGGACACCGAGGTCGTCGGCGGGGCCTCCTACGTCACGTTCACAGGTGACGGGCTGACCGAGCGGGATCTGAGCGTGCTCGGCAACCTCTCCGCGGGGTACGCGCTGTTCGAGATCGTCGGGGAGTTGCTGCGGCCGGTCGAGTGGAGCCGACTGGACCGCTACGACGACGACCTGCTCACCATCCAGAAGTACCCGGGCAAGACCAACGAGCAGTTCACCAAGCTGCTACTCAACGTCACCCTGCTCGCCTCGGACTGGGCTGGTGAGCTGACCAGTCGGCGGTTCCGGGTGCTCGACCCGCTCTGCGGTCGGGGCACCACCCTCAACCAGGCTCTGATGTACGGGTTCGACGCCGCCGGGATCGAGCGCGACCAGAAGGACGTCGAGGCGTACCGGGCGTTCATCACCACCTGGCTGAAGCAGAAGCGGGTCAAGCACCGGGTGCTGGAGTCGGGGCCGGTGCGGCGGGAGCGCAAGGTGGTCGGCCGGCGGGTGCGCATCGAGTTGGCGCCCACCCGCGAGGAGCACAAGGCCGGCCAGACCCAACTGCTGGACGTGGTGAACGCCGACACGGCCCGCTCGGCGGAGTTCTTCCGCCCGGAGACCGTCGACCTGGTGGTTGCCGACGCCCCGTACGGCGTGCAGCACGGCAGTCGTACCGCCGGCCAGGGGTTGACCCGTGACCCGCTGGCGCTGCTCGCGGACGCTGCGCCGGTCTGGGCGCGGCTGCTGCGTCCCGGTGGTGCGCTCGGTATCTCGTGGAACACCCACGTGGCCAGCCGCGAGGACGCGGCGGCGGCGCTGGCCGACGCCGGCCTGACCGTGGTCGACGAGGAGCCCTACCGCGCGCTGCGGCACCGGGTAGACCAGTCGATCATGCGCGACGTGCTCGTGGCCCGCCGTCCGGCCTGATCGGCCCACCACCACCGCCACACGCACCACCTGAGCCACATCGCACCACCTGAGCCACATCAGTCGCGCCCGCATCGCCGCACATCCGGGGCGTCTGGTGCCCTTTCCGCGCGCATTCCCACGCCCTCTTCCTGAGGGCTCTGTGCCGCATTTCACCTGATCAGTGGGCGGGTGTGAAAACCACGTCAAGAAAAGGTTCGCCTCCGTCATGGTCGCGTTATGACCCCTGTCGTCCGGCAGGTGGTGGGGCTTTGATTGCCCGGCGCGACCGGAAGGCGGTCGCGACGAACCTTTCCGGTATGAGGAGTCAGCGTGTCTGACGTGGTGTTCGTGGTCCTGACGGTGGCGCTGTTCGCAGTGCTCGCCCTGGTGGTCCGGGCGGTGGAGAAGCTGTGAACGCGGTAAACGCCGTCGGTCTGGTGCTCGCGATCGTCCTGGGCGCGTTCCTGGTGTTCGCCCTGTTGTTTCCGGAGCGCTTCTGATGACCATGACAACAGCAGGCGTCATCTTTGTGCTGACGCTGGTGGCCGCCCTGGTCGCCGTATACAAGCCGTTCGGCGACTACATGTTCCGGGCGGTCTCCGGCACGAAGCAGTCGAAGGTCGAGCGGGGGATCTTCCGACTGGTCGGAGTCAACCCGGCAGCCGAGCAGAGCTGGGGCGTGTACGCCCGCAGCGTGCTGGCGTTCTCCGGGGTTTCGATCCTGTTCCTGTACCTGTTCCAGCGGGTGCAAAACCACCTGTGGCTGTCCCTGGGCTTCGATCCGGTGGTGCCGCACGGCGCGTGGAACACGGCCGTCTCGTTCGTGACCAACACCAACTGGCAGTCGTACTCGGGTGAGTCGACGATGGGCCACCTGGTGCAGATGGCCGGTCTGGCCGTGCAGAACTTCGTGTCTGCGGCGGTCGGCATCGCGGTGGCGGTCGCGCTCGTACGCGGCTTCGCCCGCAGCCGCACCGGGCAGCTCGGCAACTTCTGGGTCGACCTGATCCGGATCGTGCTGCGGATCCTGCTGCCGATCGCCGTGCTCGGCGCGATCGCGCTGATGATCGGCGGGGCGGTGCAGAACCTCTCGGCCGGCACCGACGTGAGCACGCTGACCGGCGGCACCCAGACCATCACCGGTGGTCCGGTCGCCAGCCAGGAAGTGATCAAGGAGCTGGGCACCAACGGTGGCGGCTTCTACAACGTCAACAGCGCGCACCCGTTCGAGAACCCCACCGCCTGGACGAACTGGCTGCAGATCTTCCTGATCCTCCTGATCCCGTTCAGCCTGCCCCGGGTCTTCGGCCGGATGGTCGGGCAGAACCGGCAGGGCTACGCCATCGCCGCGGTGATGGGCATCCTCGCGTTCATCAGCGTCGCCATCACCAACGTCTTCGAGTTGGCCGGCCACGGCACGGTGCCGCAGGCGATCGGCGCGGCCATGGAGGGCAAGGAGGTGCGGTTCGACGTGTCGAACTCGGCCACCTTCGCCGCCGCCACCACGCTGACCTCGACCGGTGCGGTGAACTCGTTCCACGACTCGTTCACCTCGCTCGGCGGCATGATGACCATGGTCAACATGATGCTCGGCGAGGTAGCGCCGGGCGGTACCGGTTCCGGTATGTACGGCCTGCTCATCCTCGCGGTGATCACGGTCTTCGTGGCTGGCCTGATGGTGGGCCGCACCCCCGAGTACCTGGGCAAGAAGATCGGCGCGCGGGAGATCAAGTTCGCCTCGCTCTACTTCCTGATCACGCCGATCCTGGTGCTGGTCGGTACGGCGGCCGCGTTCGGCACCGGCAACAACTCCACCGCGCTCAACGTCGGCCCGCACGGCCTTTCCGAGGTGCTGTACGCGTTCACCTCGGCCAGCAACAACAACGGCTCCGCCTTCGGCGGCATCACGGTCAACACCACCTGGTGGGACACCGCGCTCGGGTTGTGCATGCTGCTGGGTCGCTTCCTGCCGATCATCTTCGTGCTCGCGCTGGCCGGCTCGCTGGCCCGCCAAGCACCCACCCCTGCGTCCGAGGGCACCCTGCCGACCCACCGACCGCTGTTCATCGGCATGGTCGTCGGCGTCACGGTGGTCCTCGTCGCGCTGACCTTCCTGCCCGCGCTCGCGCTCGGTCCGCTGGCAGAGGGGCTCTGACCATCATGAGGAACGAGGACATGTCCGTCACGTCCGCCCCAACAGAGCAACTCCCCGGCACGCCCGCCACCCAGGGCAACCGGATCGGCGGGGGCCTGCTCGACCCCAAGCAGTTGATCCGGTCCCTGCCGGACGCGGTCCGCAAGCTCAACCCGACCACGCTGTGGCGCAACCCGGTGATGCTGCTCGTGGAGGTCGGCGCGGCCTTCACCACCGTCCTGGCGGTGACCGACCCGTCGGTGTTCGCCTGGGCGATCACCATCTGGCTCTGGCTGACCGTGGTCTTCGCCAACCTGGCCGAAGCGGTCGCCGAGGGCCGGGGCAAGGCCCAGGCCGCGACGCTGCGGCAGGCGAAGAAGGACACCATCGCCACGCGCCTGATCGACTGGAAGCCCGGCGCGAAGGCCAACGCCTACCGCGATGAGGCCATACCCGCGTCGGAACTGCGCCAGGGCGACTTCGTGCTGGTCGAGACGGGCGGCATCATCCCCGGTGACGGCGACATCGTCGAGGGCATCGCCAGCGTCGACGAGTCCGCCATCACCGGCGAGTCGGCCCCGGTCATCCGCGAGTCCGGTGGTGACCGCAGCGCGGTCACCGGTGGCACCAAGGTGCTCTCCGACCGGATCGTCGTGAAGATCACCCAGAAGCCGGGCGAGAGCTTCATCGACCGGATGATCGCCCTGGTCGAGGGTGCCAACCGGCAGAAGACGCCGAACGAGATCGCGCTGAACATCCTGCTCGCCGCGCTCACGATCATCTTCCTGCTGGCCGTGGTCACCCTCCAGCCCCTGGCCATCTTCTCCAAGGCGTACCAGGCGGCCGCGCCGGACACCGGCGCGATCACCGGCTCCGGCGTCACCGGGGTGGTGCTGATCTCGCTGCTGGTCTGCCTGATCCCCACCACCATCGGAGCGCTGCTCTCCGCCATCGGCATCGCCGGCATGGACCGGCTGGTGCAGCGCAACGTCCTGGCCATGAGCGGCCGGGCCGTCGAGGCGGCCGGCGACGTCAACACCCTCCTGCTCGACAAGACCGGCACCATCACGCTGGGCAACCGGCAGGCCGCCGAGTTCGTACCTGTCGAAGGGGTCACCGCCGAGGCCGTGGCCGACGCCGCGCAACTGTCCAGCCTGGCCGACGAGACCCCGGAGGGGCGCTCGGTGGTCGTCCTGGCGAAGAACGAGTTCGGGCTGCGCGAGCGCGAGCCCGGCGTGATGCCGCACGCCACCTTCGTACCGTTCACCGCGCAGACCCGGATGAGCGGCGTCGACCTGACCCCGGAGGCCAGCGTGGACGCTGGGGCCGCCGGAAAGGGCCGCCGGGTCCGCAAGGGTGCCGCAGCCGCGGTGATGAAGTGGGTACGCGAGAACGGCGGACACCCGACCGAGCAGGTCGGCGAAATCGTGGACGGGATCAGCAGCACCGGCGGCACCCCGCTGGTCGTCGCCGAGCACGTCGACGGTGAGCCCGCCCGCGCCCTGGGCGTCATCCACCTGAAGGACGTCGTCAAGTCCGGTATGCGGGAGCGGTTCGACGAGATGCGCCGGATGGGCATCCGGACCGTGATGATCACCGGTGACAACCCGCGTACCGCGAAGGCGATCGCCGACGAGGCCGGGGTGGACGACTTCCTGGCCGAGGCGACGCCGGAGGACAAGCTCGCGCTGATCAAGCGGGAGCAGGAGGGTGGTCGGCTGGTCGCGATGACCGGTGACGGCACCAACGACGCGCCGGCGCTCGCCCAGGCCGACGTCGGGGTGGCGATGAACACCGGTACGTCGGCCGCCAAGGAGGCCGGCAACATGGTCGACCTCGACTCCGACCCGACGAAGCTGATCGAGATCGTGGAGATCGGCAAGCAGTTGCTGATCACCCGCGGTGCCTTGACCACGTTCAGCATCGCCAACGACATCGCGAAGTACTTCGCGATCATTCCGGCCATGTTCGCCGGCCTCTACCCGAGCCTGGACGCGCTGAACATCATGCGGCTGTCCAGCCCGGAGTCGGCGATCCTGTCCGCGGTCATCTTCAACGCCCTGGTGATCATCGCGCTGATCCCGCTCGCCCTGCGGGGCGTGCGGTACCGGCCGGCCGCCGCGTCGAAGCTGCTCAGCCGCAACCTGCTGGTGTACGGACTGGGCGGCATCATCGTGCCGTTCATCGGGATCAAGCTCATTGACCTGCTCATCCAGTTCATCCCGGGGATTTCGTGATGCGCCTACCCAACTGGCTCTCCCAACACCTCGCCGCTCTGCGCGCTGTGCTCGTCTTCACCGTGCTGCTCGGCCTGGTCTACCCGCTGGCCCTGGTAGCGGTCGGTCAGCTGCCCGGCCTCAACCACAAGGCCGACGGCTCGCTCATCTCCTCGGGCGGGACGACGATCGGCAGCTCGCTGATCGGCCAGTCCTTCACCGACGCGGACGGCAACCCCATCGCCCGCTACTTCCAGTCCCGCCCCTCCGCCGCCGGTGCCAACGGGTACGACCCGACCGCCACCTCGGCCAGCAACCTGGGCCCGGAGAGCGTGGTCGACACCATCGCCACCGACCCGGAGGAGTCCAGCGAAAGCCTGCTCACCCAGGTGTGCGGGCGCAGCAAGTCCGTCGGCGAGCTCAACGGCGTCGACGGCCGGCGCCCGTTCTGCACCGACGACGGGCTGGGTGCCGTGCTTGCGGTCTTCCGCGCCAACGGTCTGACCGGCCCGGTCACCCGGGTGGTCAGCGTCAACCAGGCCGCCCCGGCCACCCCGTTCATCACCTCGTACGAGGGGGTTGCGGTGGAGCTCGCCCAGCCCGGCGAGGACTACGTGGCCGACGGTGGTGTGGTCACTCCGATCCGGGGCGACGCGCCCGCCGACCCGGCAGTGCCCGCCGACGCGGTCACCGCCAGCGCCAGCGGCCTCGACCCGCAGATCAGCCCGGCGTACGCCGAGCTGCAGGTGAACCGGGTCGCGCGAGAGCGCGGCACGGACCCGGCTGCGGTCCGGAAGCTGATCGACGAGCACACCAGCGGCCGAGCGCTCGGCTTCATGGGTGAGCCGGGGGTCAACGTGCTGGAGCTCAACATCGCGCTCGACAAGCAGTTCGCGGCGCGCTGAGCACAATCGCAGGCGGGGCCGTGCCAACCGGCACGGCCCCGCCCGGCAATTCTGACCAGGGAGAATGGACCCCGTGGCACGCGGAGAACTGCGCATCTATCTCGGGGCCGCCCCCGGCGTCGGCAAGACATACGCCGTGTTGGAGGAGGCCCAGCGGCGTGCCGCCCGCGGCACCGACGTGGTGATCGGCTTCGTGGAGACCCACGGCCGCCAGCACACCGCCGCGATGCTCGGCGACATCGAGCAGGTGCCTCGCCGCACGATGGACTACCGCGGCGCCGAGTTCACCGAGATGGACCTGGACGCGGTGCTGGCCCGCCGCCCGGAAGTCGCGGTGGTCGACGAGTTGGCGCACAGCAACGTGCCCGGTTCCCGCCACGACAAGCGTTGGCAGGACGTCCAGGAGTTGCTCGACGCGGGGATCGACGTGCTGTCCACGGTCAACGTGCAGCACCTGGAGTCCGTCAACGACGTCGTCGCCCAGATCACCGGCACTACCCAGCGGGAGACCGTGCCGGACGAGATCGTCCGCGCCGCCGAGCAGGTCGAGCTTGTCGACATGACCCCCGAGGCGCTGCGCCGACGGATGGCGCACGGAAACATCTACCGACCCGACAAGATCGACGCCGCGCTCGGCAACTACTTCCGGGTCGGCAACCTCACCGCGCTGCGCGAGCTTGCGCTGCTGTGGCTGGCGGACAAGGTCGACGAGCAGCTCGACCGCTACCGCAGCCAGCAGGGCATCGCCGCCACCTGGGAGGCCCGGGAACGGGTCGTTGTCGCGTTGACCGGCGGCCCGGAGGGCGAGACGCTGATCCGCCGCGCGGCCCGGGTCGCGGCCCGCAGCAAGGGCGCCGACCTGCTCGCCGTCCACGTGGCCCGCAGTGACGGTCTGGCCGGTGCCGACCCGGCCCAACTGGCCCGCCAGCGGGTGCTGGTGGAGAGCCTCGGTGGCACCTACCACCAGGTGCTCGGCACCGACGTGCCGGCCGCGCTGCTGGACTTCGCCCAGGGCGTGAACGCCACCCAGCTGGTGCTCGGCGCCAGCCGGCGGGGTCGCTTCGCGCAGCTCTTCGCCCGGGGTGTCGGGGTGACCACCACCGCGCTCTCCGGGTCGATCGACGTGCACCTGGTCACCCACAAGCAGGCCGGCAAGGGTCGTCGGGCGGCAGCCGTCCCGGCGGCGCTGTCCCGGCGTCGGCGGCTGCTCGGCTTCGCACTGGCCGTGCTGGGCGTGCCGCTGCTCACCCTGCTGTTGAAAACTCTGCCCGACCTGACGATTACCAACGACATCCTGCTGTTCCTCGCCGGGGTCGTCGGGGTGGCGCTGGTCGGCGGGGTATGGCCGGCGCTTGTCGCCGCACTGGGCGGTTCCCTGCTGCTCAACTGGTTCTTCACCCCGCCCTACCGCACGTTGACCATCGCCCAGGCGGACAACCTGCTCGCCCTGGCCGTCTTCGTCGGTGTGGCATTGGCGGTGAGCTGGGTCGTCGACGTTGCCGCCCGTCGTACGCGGGAGGCCGCGCGCGCCGCCGCCGACGCGCAGACCCTCGCCGCCGTCGCCGGTGGCGTGTTGCGCGGCGAACGACCACTGCCCGCACTCCTGGAACAGCTTCGGGAAACCTTCGGGCTGCGCGCGGTGAGCGTCCTGGAGCTGGCCGAGGACGCCAGCGGACGCCCGGAGCGGGCCCGCGAGGAGCACGCCTGGGGTGTCGTGGCCAGCGTCGGCGATCAGCCGCCCTGCACCCCCGAAAGTGGTGAGACGGCGGTACCGGTCGACGACCGGATCACCGTCGTCCTCTGCGGTCGACGGTTGGAGGCCGCCGACCGGCGGATCGTCGAGGCGTTCGCCGCCCAGGCCGCCGTCGCGCTCCGTCAGGAACGACTCGCCGAGGAGGCCGCCACCGCTCGACCCCTCGCCGCCGCGGACCGGATGCGCACCGCGCTGCTCGCCGCGGTCAGCCACGACCTGCGTACGCCGCTGGCGTCCGCGAAGGCGGCCGTGACCAGCCTGCGCAGCCACGACATCGAATTCGACGAGCACGACCGCGAGGAGTTGCTGGAAACCGCCGAGGAGTCGCTGGACCGCCTCGCCCGGCTGGTCGCCAACCTCCTGGACATGAGCCGACTTCAAGCCGGCGTCCTCGGCATCACGGAGACTGCGATCGGCCTGGAGGACGCCGTACCCCTGGCGTTGGACGAACTTGGCCCGGCGGCCGCGACCGTCGGCACGGACATCCCGGCCGACCTGCCGGCCGCCACCGCCGACCCGGGCCTGCTGGAACGGGTGCTGGTCAACATCATCGCCAATGCGCTGCGCTACAGCCCGCCCGGCCAGCCCCCCACGATCACCGCCAGCGCGCACGCCGGCCAGGTCGAGCTACGGGTGATCGACCGAGGGCCGGGCATCCCGGAGGAGCAGTGGGAGCACGTCTTCCTGCCGTTCCAACGCCTCGGTGATCGGGACAACCAGACCGGTGTCGGTCTCGGTCTTGCCCTGTCCCGCGGGTTGGCCGAAGCGATGGGTGGCAGCATCACCCCCGAGACCACCCCCGGCGGTGGGCTCACCATGGTGCTGCGGCTGCCGGCAGCCGCGCAGACCAGCTCGGAAGGGCCGCAGGAATGACGCGAATCCTGGTCGTCGACGACGAACCGCAGATCCTGCGCGCCCTGCGGATCAACCTGCGCGCCCGCCGCTACGAGGTGGACATCGCCGCGACCGGTGCCGCTGCGCTGAAGGCCGCCGCCAGCCACCCGCCCGACCTGGTGGTGCTGGACCTCGGCCTACCCGACATCGACGGGGTGGAGGTGATCCGGGGCCTACGCGGATGGACCGCCGTGCCGATCATCGTGCTCTCCGGCCGGGCCGGCAGCGAGGACAAGGTCGCGGCGCTCGACGCTGGTGCGGACGACTACGTCACCAAGCCGTTCGGGGTGGAGGAGCTGCTGGCCCGCATCCGCGCGGTGACCCGCCGCCTCGGCACGCCCAGTGAGGCGGTGTCGGCACTGCGGATCGGCCAGCACACCGTCGACCTGGCCGACCACAGCGTGCTGCGGGACGACGGCACCGAGGTCAAGCTGACCCCCACCCAGTGGAGCGTGCTGGAGAAGCTGCTGCGCCACCCCGGCAAGCTGGTCAGCCAGCGCCAGCTCCTGCAGGACGTGTGGGGGCCGGAATACCAGAACGAGACCAACTACCTGCGGCAGTACCTGGCTCAGCTGCGGCGCAAGTTGGAGGACGACCCGGCCCGCCCCCGCCATCTCATCACCGAGCCGGGAATGGGCTACCGCTACCGGCCCTGAGCGAAGATCGCTCTACCGGCCCTGAGCGAAGATCGCTCTACCGGCCCTGAGCGAAGACCGGTCCGGTGCCGATCGGGACTCCGGTGCCGATCGGGATCGGGCGTGCCGCAGGCCGCGGGTCGACGGGCGCGGCCGGAATCCGGGCCGGCACGGTCGGCGCGGCGCGGTCGCCGACGCTCGGGTCGAGCGCCGGCGCAACCAGCAGCGGGTCGACCTGGATCACGTCGATGCCGAGCGGTCGCAGCATGCCGCGCAGTGCGGACTCGCACAGCTCTTCCCACGGCTGATCCGCGCCCATCGCGGCGATCAGCAGCTCCGGTCGGGTGAAGGCGATGCCCACCCGGTGCCCCTGTGGCGAACGGCCGGTTCGCACCGTCCGCACCAGCCGTCCCGGCAGATCGCGCACCGGAACGGCGTAGATTATCGGGGCCTCGTCCATGATCGGGTTGGTCCTTTCCATTCGTGCCGTCGTTCTGGCGGCGGTCATCGGTTGTGCCGCAGCAGCGGCGGTCATCGGTTGTGCCGCAGCAGCGGCGGTCATCGGCTGAATCGTTCGAGGTCGTGGGCAAAGCGGCGGATCGTCGCGGCCCGGGCCCAGGGCGGGGCGGGCACCGCGATGACTGGCACGGTCGCCCGTTCCACGCAGTACCGGGTGACGTGCCCGCGCGACCGGCCGAACCGGCCGCGTTCCGGGCTGCCGAGGACGAGCACGTCGGACTCCCGGTGCGCATGGTCGACAAGCACCTGCCCGGCGTACCCCTGGGTCACCACCAGCCGCACGGCCAGGTCCCGGGGCAGGCCACCGAGTGCCGCGTCGAAGACGCCGCGCAGGTAGACCTGGGCCGCCCGGTCGCACTCGTCCTGCCAGCGCCAGGTCAGCGTGCCTGGCCGCCAGGTCGGCGCGAAGACCCACGCGCGTACGGCGTCCAACTGCGCGCCGTCGCGGCGGGCCAACTGCACCGCGCGGCGCAGTGCCTGCATCCCGGCGAACGACCGGTCGACGCCCACCACGATCCGTCGGGTGACTGCTGGGCCGTTCATGCTGCGGGCACCACAAACGCGGGGGCGTCCTTCGCGGTACGCGGGTCCGCCATCGTGGTCAGGTCGAGCGCGCGGAGGATGTAGTTCGCCACCGCCACCTCGACCCCGGCGCGGCGGCGCAGGTCCGCCACCGCGCGGTGCAGCACGGTCATGCTGTCGGCGGAGAGCCGCACCACGGCGTCGACGTCGGCGGCGATCCACCACGCGTCGACGGCGCAGGGCTCGTGCCGCAGGTACTCCACCAGGTGGCTGCCGGGTGCGGACGGGCCGAGCCGGACGCTGACCAGCGCCTCGTGCCGGCGTGTGGGCTCGTCGGCCCTGGTCGCGGGGGGCGTCGGCTGCTCGCCGGGGCTGCCGCCCGTGTCGGTGCCGGGTGGCAGGTCTCCGCGTTCCCAGCGTGTCATCCGCCAAGGACTCATGGACCCATCGTCACCACCGAGCGACTGAGGTGCACCTGCCGATACGCCGTTGCGACGGGCCACCGCCATTTCTTGACGCCGCGTTCACGCGACGCGCGCCCATGTCAGTTGCCGGGGAACCGCACGCCCACCAGCCGCTCTTGTCCACGGATCGGCGGTCCCCGGTTGGGAGTCGAGAAAGTCCGGCTGCGCAGGGAGTAGCGTTCTTGACGATCAACAACTCGCGTACGAGGAGGCCCGGTGCAGACGACGACGGTGGACATTCAGACAGGTGACGGGGTCGCGGACGCGTCCCTCAGCCGGCCCGATGGCAACGGCCCGTTCCCGGCGGTGCTGCTCTTCATGGACGCCTTCGGGTCGCGCCCGCGCCTGGTGGAGATGGCGGAGCACATTGCGGCCCGGGGTTACCTGGTGCTGACGCCCAACCTGTTCTACCGGGCTGGCCGGGCGCCGCTGTTCGACCTGTCCCCGCTCGCCGAACCAGATCAGCGCGGTGCGCTCTTCGAGAAGATCATGCCGCTGATCAGCGCGTTGACCCCCGACGTGATCAGCCGGGACACCACCGCGTACCTCGACTTCCTTGCCGCCCGCGACGACGTCCGGCCAGGTCCGGTCGCGATCACCGGTTACTGCATGGGCGGCACGAACGCGCTGCGGGCCATCGAGGCGCACCCGGACCGCATCGCCGCGATCGCCAGCTTCCACGGCGGGCGCATCGTCACCGACGCGCCGGACAGCCCACACCTGGGCGTCGACTCGATCACCGGCGAGGTGTACTTCGGGCACGCCGACCAGGACCAGTCGATGACGCCCGAGCAGATCGCCACCCTGGAGAAGGCACTCGACGCCGCTGGCGTGCGATACCGCTCCGAGCTGTACGAGGGTGCCCCCCACGGCTTCACCATGGCAGACACCCCGATGTACCACGAGCAGGCCACCGAGCGGCACTGGGTCGCCCTGTTCGACCTGCTGGACCGCACCCTGCCGACCACCTGAGGGGTGCTGCTGCGGCGCCGCGGTCAGCGGCGCAGCAGCACCGGGCCGGCGTCGATGCGGGTGCGGAACAGCGCGTACGGCTTGCGTCGTAGATCCTGGCCGCGCTGGTACTGCGCCTGCCGGTGCAGTTGGTTGGCGGTGACGTAGAGGTACCCGTCGACGGCCACCGACATGGTGTCCGGCCAGAGCAGTCGTGGGTCGTGGACCACTGTCTCGTACTCGCCATCCGGCAGCCGGCGCAGCACCGCGTTGTGCTCGTACGAGGTGAGGTAGAGCCGCCCCGCGTCGTCGGATTCCAACCCGTCCGAGGCGGTGCCCTTGTCGCCCTCGTCGACGACGGTCGCCGCGGCCGCCTCCTGGTTGACGCCCGGGTCGGCCAGCGCCTCGGTGGACACGCTGTACCAACGCCGGGACGCCAGCGGGCAGTAGTGCAGCCGGTTGCCGTCGGCCGAGATGGCGATGCCGTCGGAGCCCATGGTCACCGGCTTCGGCGGCCCGTCCGCCGGCCGTTCGAGGAACGGCCGGCCCTCCACCACCGGGCGGAACGACGCCAGCGGCTCCGCCTTGGTGGACGGGTGGTCGTGCAGCCGCCGCCACGAGGCCCCGCTGGCCAGGTCCACGACGATGATCCCGTTCGGCCCAGAGGCCGCCGAGTCGGTGATGTACGCGACCCCCGACTCGCCGCGCCGCAGGTCGAAGCGGACATCGTTGAGGTACGTCGTCGGCAGCGCCACGTCCGCCGGGAAGGTGATCACCTGGGCGACCGTGTTGGTGTCCAGGTCGACCCGGACCAGTTTCGGGCCGCCCGGCTTCGTCGGCTGGAACATGGGGCTGCCGGTGTCCAGCACCCAGAGTCGGTCGGCCGGGTCCACGACGATGCTCTGCACCGACACGAACGCGCCCGCGTCGTCGGCACCGGACGGGTCGTTCCACGCCTGGTCGGGGTAGGGCACCTCCCGGCCGTCCCGCAACTCGACGACGGTGGCCGGCACCTCGTCGCCCCACTTCGGGAAGTTGACGAAGATCCGGCCCCGGTGCGAGACGCTCACCCCGGTCGGCATCGGGCCGGTGAAGGTGTGCACCAGCTCCAGCTCGCCGAGCGGCTCGTCGCCGACCGGCCCGTTCATGACGCCCGCCCCACGCTGTCCATCGTCCCGCCCCCTGTCCGGCCGGCCCGTCGCCGCTCCGGTGCGGTTATTCCCGCCCTGGCGTCCGATATGCCTCCGGTCAGCCGGCCTCGGGGGCGGTGGCGTGTGCGGCGGGCAGGCCGGGGACCGGGACGTCCACCGCGAGCAGCGCGCCGTCCACCGGGCCCGCCGCAGTCAGCCCCACGCGGGCGGTGCCGATGAAGAGTCGGCGCAGGTCGGGGCCGCCCAGGCAGATGCCGGCGGGCTGCTTCGCCGGTAGCTGGATCTCCCGTTCCAGCGTGCCGTCGGGCCGGTAACGGCGTACCGCCGCGCCGCCCCAGAACGCGATCCAGAGGTGACCCTCCGCGTCGACCGTCATGCCGTCCGGGCCGCCGTCGGCCGGGGACAGCCGTAGGAACGGCTCCCGTCCGTGCAGGGCCCCGGTGTCGGGGTCGACGGTGAACCGGTCGACCTCGCCGCGCGGCGTGTCGGCCAGGTACATGGTGGTGCCGGCTGCGTCGAACGCCGGCCCGTTCGGGATGGTCAGCCCGGTCACCGCGGGCACCGGCGTCGCGCCCGGTGCCAATCGGTAGAGCGTGCCTCCGCCGGGCACCGCGGCGTACGTCATGCTGCCGGCCCAGAATCGGCCGTGCGGGTCAGCGACGGCGTCGTTCATCCGGGTCGGCTCAGGCGCGTCGGCGACCAGGTCGGCGACCGATCGGGAGTCCCCGGTGGCGGGCAGCAGGGTGACGCCGGTCCCGGCGGCTGCCAGCCAGTCGCCGGGCCGGTCGGCCACCGGGGCGACCGCGCCCAGCGGAACGTCGAGGCGGCGCAGCTCCCGCAGCGGACCCGGCGCGTCGCCGCCGGTCTCCAGCAGCCGTCCGGCCAGCAGGTCGACGAGGACCAGCCGGTCGTCGACCCAGCGCAGCCCTTCGCCAAGCTCCAACCGGTCGGTGCTCCAGACGGTTGGTTCGGTCAGCTCCATCTCGCTCCTCCAAACGTTCTCCGGCGGCGGTCGGTGGCCACACCGGTCAGCGGTGATCGGCAGCCGTGCCGCCGCACCGCTCAGCGGACGGTACCGCCGGGTCCGTGGTCGAGCAGCGTCAGCTCTGCCCGGTCGGGCAGGCCCTCCCAGTCGCCCCGGGTGGCGACTGCGAATGCGCCGGTGGTGACCGCCCGGTCCAGCCGGGCTGGCGCGTCGACGCCGTCGAGCCAGGCGGAGAGCAGCCCGGCCACGAAGGCGTCGCCCGCGCCGACGGTGTCCACCGGCACTGTCCGGGTTGGACGGTGCACCGTGCCGGCCGCGCGGTGGCTGGTCGCCCCACCGGCGCCGTGCTTGACCACGACCTCGGTCACGCCGGCTGAGAGTAGCGCCGCGACCGGGTCGGTCGCGTCGGTCAGCACGGCCAGCACGTCGTCGGAGGCGACCACCAGCGGGTCGGCTCAGCTGGGCACGAGTTCCCGGCACCGGCGCAGGGTGGCCAGGGCGAGTGGCGCGTCGCGGCCCGCGATCCCGACCTCCAGCTCGGTCACCGCTGCCGCGGCCCGCGCCGGGTCACCCGCTGTGGCGGCGGCCTCCGCCAGCACCAGCACGGCCTCGGCGGCCCACGCCAGGATGCCCTTTCCGCGTACCAGCGTCAGCGCATCCGTCGCGTGCCGGACGGCCTCGTCCGGCCTCCCGTCCAGCGTCAGCCGGGCCAGCGCCGAGAGCGCCTGCACCAGCGGCCAGATCGCGCCGACCCGCCGGGCGTCGGCCACCACCTCGCGCAGCGTCCGTTCGGCCAACTCCATCTGGTCGCCGCCCTCGCTGTCCCCGGCGGAGGTTGCGGTGGCGGCGGTACGCGCCAGCACGGTCGCCAGTTCGGCCCGCGCGTCGAGCAGGGTGACCGGCATCCGCTCAGTGCTGGCGACCAGCCGGGTGAGCCGATCGGCGAGCCCGTCCAGCCGCCCGGCGGCCCGGTCCAGCGACAGCTCGGTCGCCTCCACCAGGGCGGTCAGCCGCTCGTACCCGGTCTCGTCGACCAGCGCCCGGCCGGCCGCCAGGAGCGTTTCCGCCTGCTCCGGGTGCCCGGCGTGCAACGCGCCCTGCGCCCAGTTCAGACAGGCCCGGGCATGCTCGCGGGGCCGGTCGGCCAACTCTGCGGACGCCCGAAGCTCCGAGATGATCGTCCAGGCGGTCAGGTCGCCCAGTTCCAGTAGCAGCGAGGCTCGGGCGATACGGACCGCGAGGTGCGCCCCCGGGTCCCCGCTGGCCGCTGCGGCGCTCTCCGCCTCCGCGCAGCGGGCCAGGTGGTCGTCGATGTGCCGGCCGACGACGGTGTCCGGGGCCGCGAGCACCGCGAGCGCCGGGGCTTTGCGGCGCGGTGCACGCAGGTACGGCACCGCGCGCTCGATCTCGGTGTACCCGCGCAGCGCCTCGCCCTGCTGGCGCAGCATCCGCCCGAGTACCAGACCCAGCTCGCCCCGGGCTCCGGGCGGCAACCGTCGGTCCGCGAGCAGCCGTTCCAGCACCGGGATCGCCTCCGCCTGGCTGAGCCCGTCGATGGCCGAGCGGCCCAGCTTGGCGGCGAGCCGCACCCGTACCGGCCGGGGAAGCTCGGCGACGTCCATTGTCTGGAGCAGGAAGCTGGCGGCGGTGGCGTCGTCGCCGCGCTCGGTCGCCAGGTCGGCGGCCGCTTCGGCGTTGCGGACGAAGTCGGCACCGCTGCCGGCTCTGCGGTAGTGGTGCGCCAGTTGGGCGACCGGCCTCGGCAGCTCCTGCTCCAGCACCCGTGCGATCCGCAGGTGCAGCCACTCGCGGCTCTCCCGGGGCACCAGGTCGTACACCACCTGTCGGGCCAGGTCGTGGCGGAACCGCAGGCCGTCCCCGGCGTCGTGCAGCAGGCCCGCCCGATGCGCCACGGTCATCGCCGCGCCGACCGCCACCCGGTCCAGGCTGAGCGCCGAGGCGAGGATGCGCTGATCCGGTGCCAGCCCCAGCACGGCAGCGGCGCCAAGCACCTCCCGGGTGGCCTCGTCGAGCGGACGTAGCCGCCAGAGCAGCACGTCCCGCAGGACGAACGGGACGCTGTCGTCCGCCAACGGGTCGCCACCCCGCTCGGCGAGCGTACGCAGCACCTCCTCGACCACGAACGGGATGCCGGCGGTGCGGTCGAGCAGGGTCGCCGTCAGTTGCTGCGGCGGGTCGTCGAGCCGCAGGGTCCGGGCGGCCAACCGGCGTACGTCGTCGGCGTCCAACGGGTTGAGCGCCACCCGGGTGACACTCCACGGTGGAGTCCGCGCCAACGCGTCGTGGATCGGCGTACTGCCTCCCGGCGTCGGCGTGCGGGCGGTCAGCACCACCGCCAGCCCGTCGACCGGGTGGGTGCTCAGGTAGCCGAGGAACTCGCAGGTCGCCGGGTCAGCCCAGTGCAGGTCTTCGAGCAGCAGCGTGGCGGGACCCAGCGCGGCCAGCACTGCGGCGACGGCCCTGAGCAGGCGGTGCCGCTCGGCCGCCGGGTCGGTCAACGGGGGCGGCGCGTCGGGTAGCGCGTCCGCCAGTTCGGGTAGCAGCGGTGCGAGGGCGCCGGCCACCGGGCTGAGTGCGTCGAGTCGGTCGGCGCTGCCCCGGATCGCGTCCAGCAGTACGCCGAGCGGGAAGGGCTCCGGCACGTCGTCGCACTCACCGACGAGGTGCTGCCCGGGAAGTTTGGCGAGCAGTTCGGCGACCAGCCGGCTCTTGCCGATCCCGGGCTCGCCCTCCAACAGGATCAGGCACGGCGGCGCTTCGACGAGCCGGCGTAGCTGGGCCAACTCCGCCGCTCGTCCGACGAACTCGACGGGTCCGCGCAGACGTTCGGGGCGGACGGGAACTGGGCCCCCGCCGCCCCGCGTCTTGTCCTTGCCGCCGCCGATCACCGTGGGGTCGAGCAGATCACCCCCACCGGCGCGAACGGTCGGCCGGCGGACCGACGATGACCTGGGTCACACGTCGGGCCGCCGGCGCGTCGACACCGTCAGGACTGGACGGTGACCGGGACGGTCTTCAGGGAGCCGTCACCGTTGCGGAACTCCAGCACCCCGACGTAGCGCTGCCCCGGCGCGAGGCCAGACCAGCGCAGGGTCAGGTTCGCCGTCGCCCCCGGCTGCACGCTGCGCTGCTTCGGGTCGATGGTGAACCGGCCGGTAGAGGTGCCCGGCGCGCCCGGCAGGTAACTGGTGATGGTGTACGCGTTCGCGCCGGACGGGATGTTCTCGGTGAACCCCTGCTCGACGACGACGATGTAGTCGCCGGCGCCCTCCGGCAACGTCACCTTGGCGCCGTCTCGACCACTGACCGTGGCGGTGACGAACTTCCCGTCCTTGTCATAGACGTTGAGGCTGAACTCGGTGCACTCCATCACCCCCTCCTCGTCGTCCCAGTCGATGTGGGAGCAGGTGGGCCGCTCCGACGTGACCTGGATGAGCGGGCTGCGGGTGCCGGCCGGCACGTGCAGGGTGGTCCTGCTGATCGATGCGGGCAGTGGCACCGGCAGGTTGTTCGACGTGCTCCAGTCCCAACTCGGTCCGTCACCCTGCAGGGTGACGGTGCTGCTGGTGCCCGCGGTCAGGCCGGAGAGCTGGGAGATCAGCTGACCCTTGTAACCGACCTCGGCGGCGATCGGGACGCTGCCGGAGGTGCCCTTGCCGGTAATGGCGTCGGGGGCGACCAACCCGGAGTTACGCACGACCAGTGGGCTGCGTACCTCGTGCTTGAACTGGTCGCGCCAGGTCAGCGAACCGTCGGCCCAGGTGTCGAACGCGCCGCCGGTGTTGGTGACCTCCACATTGAAGCGAGCCGACTTGCCGGGACGGATCTGCATCTTGGCCGGGGTGACCTTGACCTTGTAGCCCGGCGGGGCCTGCACCGACGAGGTGTAGGTGCTGGTCTTGTCGCTGACGTTGGTGACGGTGCGGGTGACCGTCTGCTTCCCCACCATCTGGCCCAGCGAGATCGACGGGTAGTTGAGCTGGGCCGTGTCGATCGCGCCGATCGTGTCGCAGCCCTCCAGGTCGGCGAGGCCGTAGTCGCTGCCACGGTCGGCGGACACCCCGCACAGGTACTGGTGCCAGTCCTGCTGGTTGGAGTCGTAGACCAGGCCCGGGTCGAAGGCGCTGCCCGGCTCGACCTGGCCGGCACCGTAGTTGAGCGGGGTGGCGTCGTACGTGCCGATCTTGATGGGGTTGCCCTTGTCGGTCTTGTCCACCGCGCTGGTCATCAGCGCCGAGCGGACGGCGGCCGGCGACCAGTTGGGGTGCTTGGCCAGCAGCAGGGCGGCGATACCGGCGATGTGCGGTGCCGCCATCGAGGTGCCCGACTCCAGGGCGAAGTCGTTCCCGCCGATGGACGGGGAGAACGCCGCCACGATGTCCTGACCGGGCGCGCTGATGTCCGGCTTCAGAAGCTCACCGCCGTTCAGGTTCGACGGGCCGGCCGAGGAGAACGCGGCGACCGACGGAGCTTCGACGGTCTCCAGCTTGCTCGGCGAGATGGTCGCCGTGGCGTTGCCCTTTGCGATGTACGCGGTGACAGTAGCCAGGTCGACCTCGTTGATGTGCACGGTCGGCACGGTCTGCACGTCGGCGTTGAGGGAGCTCAGCTCCTCGTTGTACAGGACCATGCCGACCCCGCCGGCCCGGGCCACCTCGATGCTCTTGTCGGTACGAGGGATCTCGCCGCGTACGCAGAGCACGATCGCGCCCTTGACCTTGGCCGGATCCAACGTGTCGTCGGCGCAGAGGCCGGCACCGTAGGCGCCGTCCGGGTCGAGCGCGCTGTCCTTCGCGAAGACCAGGCGGGCCGGCCCGACGCCGGTCTCACCCATGCCCGCACCGGTGATGGCGGTGCCGTCGCCGAGGGTGAGCTTCCTGTTGTTCTGTCGGTCGGTGGTGCTCGCGGCCACCGTGGTCAGCCACGGCGTCGAGTTGTCCACGGTGTTGGCGAACGGGCCGGAGTTTCCGGCGGCGGCGGCAACGAACACCCCGGCGGCGGCGGCGTTGAAGAACGTCGCGTCGACTGCCCCGAACCGCTCGGTGTCGTCACCGATCGAGTAGTTGATCACGTCGACGCCGTCGGCGACCGCGTCGTCGATCGCGTGCACGATGTCGATGTCGGTACCGGTCGCCCCGCCCGCGCCGTTGTCGTACAGCGCCTTGTAGATCGCCAGTCGCGCGGCCGGCGCCATGCCGGAGATCATGCCCAGGTCCTGGGTGCCCGACGTCGCCCGTACGCCGTTGAGGCCGGCCGCGGTGCTGGCCGTGTGGGTGCCGTGGCCGTTGCGGTCACGAGGCGAGGAGTAGTCGTCCGGAAACGCTTCGGCGATGCCGCTGTCGTTGTACCAGCGGGCTCCGATCACCTTGTTGTTGCAGGTGACCGGCGCCTCGGTGCCAACGTCGCAGGTGCCCTTCCACTTGGCGTCGATGACGGCCTGGTCGGGGCGAGGGCTGGGCAGTGGCGCGAAGCTCGCGCTCTCCGGCCAGAAGCCGCTGTCGATGACCCCGACGATGACGCCTTCGCCCGCGCGGGAGTCTCCGCCGAACTCCTTCTTCCACACCCCGCCCTTGCCGGTCAGGCCCAGGTAATCGGGGGTGTGGGAGGTGGTCGCGTGTACCGTCTGGCTCTCGTACACCGCCCGCACACCCTGGGTGGCGCGCAGCCGGGCGGCCTGCGGCCCGGTCAGGTCGGCGGCGAAGCCGTTGAACGCGGTCTCCATGGTGACGCGGGTCCGGTCGGCAGGAACGCCGACCCGGTCCAGCACGGACTTGCGCTTCTGGCGCAGGTGATCCCGGTACGCGTTGGCGCTGCCCGACGTGCGGTTCAGTTTGGCGCCGTCGGCCGGCTTGGTCGCGGCGATCCCGGGGACACCGCCGGTGTAGGTCGCCAGCGGCTCTTCATCGAGCTGAACGAGGTAGCGGCCGGTCGGTCCGCTGCTGGTCGGCGCGGCGGTGGCGCTGCCGGGCAGGCTGGTCAGGCCGGCCGCGGTCAGCGCAACGGCGGCCAGCATGCTGACCCCGCGCCTGGCCCGTCCGGTCCGATGTGTGTTCGGTTGTGGCACGTCGTTGCCTCCACGTTCGGTGCCGGCCGCCACGACTGATGACGGTGGCCGAAACCTAGGAGCGGTATCGATCATCGAGAAGCGCCCGTAACCTGGCTGTAACTTCGGAAACAAGCTCGTAACGCAACGGGTACTTTGCGCGTCATTTCGGGCCGCCGGTGCGGTGCTGTCCGCGTGCGGTGCTGCCCGCGTGCGGTGCTGTCCGCGTGCGGCGCTGTCCGCGTGCGGCGCTGCCCCCGTGCGGCGCTGTCCGCGTGCGGCGCCTGTCGTCCTCGGGCGGGCGCCGTAGTCTCGTCGGGTGTCCGTGTCATCTCGTCGGTTGCCTGTGCCATCGATCGAGTCGGCCTTCGTGGTCTTCGATGCCCAGGACTCCGGATGCCTGTCCTGCGGAGTCGAGGAGGCGGGCCGGCGCTGGCTCGTCAAGACGGCCACCACGGCTGAGGGACGAGCGTCCCTCGACCGGGCCTGCGCGGTGCACGCCGCAGTCCGTCATCCGGTGATCGTCAGTCCAGCACAGACAGTGCATGGCGATGCCGGCCCGACGCTCGTCTACCCCTGGTACGACGGCACCGTGCTCAACCACGCCACCGTGCACGGCACGGACCGTACTGGGCTGACCCGGTTCCAGCAGCTGCCGGTGCCGCAGATCGAGGTGGCGCTCGACGCGATCCTCGACGCCCATCTCGCCGTCAGCGCCGCAGGCCTGGTCGCCGTCGACCTCTACGACGGCTGCTTCCTGTACGACTTCACCGCCCGCCGGATGCGGCTGATCGACCTGGACGAGTACCGGCCCGGCCCGTTTGTGCTCGACGCCGACCGGTTGCCCGGCTCACGCAGCTACATGGCCGCGGAGGAGTTCGTCCGTGGCGAGGTGATCGACGAGCGGACCACGGTGCACCTGCTCGGCCGCACCCTGCACCACCTTCTTCGTTCGCCGGAGGGCTGGCGGGATTCGCTGGAGGACTGGCGGGATTCGCCGCAGGGCTGGCGGGATTCGCCGGAGGGCTGGCGGGATGGTCCGCAGGGCTGGCGGGGTAACGGCGACCAGCGTCGCGTCGTGGACCGGGCCACCATGGCTGCGCCTGCCGCCCGATACCCCGACGTGCCAGCGCTCGTCCGGGCCTGGCGCCTGGCGACACCCCAGCCACCAGCCGCCGCACGGATCTGATCGCTGGCGGGAGGCGGTGTCGTCGCTGACTGCCGGCCGTGCCTACGTGCGCGGGTGGTAGTGATTGCGGCGGGGGAGCTGTTCGGGGTCGAGCCAGGCGGGTGGGGTGAATTCGGGGTGGCCGTCGCTGGCGAGGTGGACGGTCCAGTCGCTGTGGTGGATGTGTCGGTGGTGGTGGCCGCAGAGCAGGACGGCGTTGGCCAGGCTGGTGGTGCCGCCGTTGGCCCAGTGGTGGATGTGGTGGGCGTCGCACCAGCGGGGTGGGCGGTCGCAGCCGGGGAAGGCGCAGCCGCGGTCGCGGAGGACGAGGGCGCGTCGTAGCGGGCCGGTGATGAGTCGGCGTTGTCGGCCGATGTCGAGTGGTTGGCCGGTGCCGCCGAGGACGGCGGGCAGGATCGTGGCGTCGCAGGCGAGCCGCCGAACGGTTTCCGGGGTGAGTTGGAGGCCGGTGTCGAGAGTGCCCGCGCCGAGCTGGAGGCTGGTGTCGGGAAGGCCCGCGCGGAGCTGGAGGCCGGTGTCGGGATTGCCCGCGCGGAGCTGGAGGCTGGTGTCGAGGGTGCCCGCGCTGAGCTGGACCCTGGTGCCCGCTGTGCCCGCGCTGAGCTGGCCGGCGAGGTTGTCGTAGCTGGTGGTGACGACGATTTGGGCGGGGTCGCCGCCGTGGTGGGGTAGTTCGTTGGTGCGCAGGGTGAGTCGGCAGAGGTCGGCGAGGGCGTCGTGTCGGCGTTGCCCGGGGGAGCGCTGATCGTCGGGGCCGGTTGGTGCGGTTAGTGGGTCGATGGCGGCGCGCAGGAGGCCGGCTGTTTCGGTGTCGAGGGTGCCGGTGAGTCGGAGTCGGCCGTCGGTTAGTTCGGAGAGGGTGAGGTGCCGGTCGCGGGTGGCGCGGGCGGCCTCTGCTTCCAGTGCGGCGCGGGCGGCGGCGTCGGCGATGTCGGGGGCGACGTGGTCGAGGATGCGGGTGCCGAGTTTGCGCAGGAGGGTGGGGTCGAACTGGCCGGCCCAGCCGACGAGGACGGTGACGGCTTTGTCGGCGGCTTCGGGGCCGGCGGCGTTGTGCACGGTGGTGACGGTGTCGGCGATGACTCGGGCTTGGTCCAGGGTGATGCGCGCGTCGGCTAGCGCTTGTCGTACCTCTGGGTTGCTGTTGTCGAGTGCGGTGGCGAGGTCGACGAGCCGGCGGGCGGCAGGGACGGTGAGGTGTAGCCGTTCGCGCAGCCAGACGGCGGTGGAGGAGGCGCCCTGTGCGCGGGCGGTGCCGCGGCCGTCGAGCTCGCGGACCAGGGCGAGTTTGACGGCGGCGAGGCGTTGCTCGAGGCGGTGCGCGGCGTCGAGCGCCGCGACCAGCTCATGCTCGGGGAGGGCCCAGGTGGCGGCGGTGGCGCAGGCGGCGATCGCCGCGTCTGCCTGGGCCAGCTCCTCAACCATGACCCGACTTTAGAACAGGTGTACGACAGCTTCAGTCCTCATGATCGATCAGTTCGTCCGCGAACGAGCGAAGAGCGAAGAGCGAAGTGCGAAGAGCGAAGTGCGAAGTCTCCGGCGGTGCCGCCTGGGGTCGGCGTCAGTCGCGCCGGATCCGGCCCGGCCCGGCGCTGATGTCGATCTCGCCGCCCTCTATCTCGTGGCCGGCTGCACAGCGGAGCACCGCGTGGACCGGCTGGCCACAGTCGTGGTGGCTGGCGATGACGGACGGGCCGGCGTCGTCCGCGGCCCAGGTGTCGCCCCAGTTGCGCAGCGCGGTGATGGCCGGCAGCAGATCGTGGCCCTTGCGCGTGAGTTGGTACTCGTGGCGGGTGCGTTGCCCCGGCTCCCGGTAGGGGATCCGTTCGAGCAGGCCTGCGGCGACCATCTCCTTGAGTCGAGCGGCCATGGCGGGCTCACCGACGCCGACCCGGCGGACGAAATCGTCGAATCGTCGCGTGCCGAGCAGGGCTTCGCGCAGGGTCAGGACCGTCGACCTGCTGCCCACGATGTCCATTGCCCGGGCCACCGAGCAGTTCGCATTCGACCAGGAGTCGCGGTCGTCCCGTAGGTCCTCCATGCCGTCAAGCGTACCTGACTTGTGTAAAGGATAGTCAGGTGGTTCACTGGGGCTGCTGACTTCAGCAAACGCAAGCCAGCCCGACAAGCCACGAGGACGCCCAGTGACCACCAGCACCGCGGCCCCGCCCGCACCCGAATCGGCCGCCATCGGCCGCTCATCGGTCCGAGGCTCCCGCCCGGTGACCCTGATCGCCATGTGCCTGGGCGCGATGATCACGTTCTTGCAGATCACCGCGACGGTCTCCGCCCTGACCACGATCCAGCAGGACCTACAGGTCGACCCGACCACCCTGGTTTGGATCTCCAGCGCCTACACCCTGGTGGTGGCGAGCGTGGTGCTGTCTGCCGCCACGCTGGGCAACCGCTACGGGCGCAGGCGCATGTTCGGTGCCGGAGTCATCGCGATGATCGTTGGCGCTACCGTCGTGGCCGGCGCGCCGACCGTGGCCTGGGTCATCGTCGGGCAGTTGGTCGCGGGGCTCGGCGGGGCCCTGATCCTGCCGAACAGCCTCGCGATCCTCGGCGCGACCTTCACCGACCCGCACCGACGCACCGAGGTCATCACCGCATGGTCGGCAGCCTCCGGTATCGGGCTCGCGATCGGCCCACTCATCGCCGGCACGCTGCTGCGGCACTACCAGTGGCACAGCGTCTACCTGTCGACGATCACGCTCGGCGTGATCACCCTCGTCGTCGCCGCCATCGGGGTGGCCGAGTCGCGGCCGAGCGCCGCCCGACTCGACGTGCCCGGCCTGTTGCTCGGCACTGTCGCCATCGCAGCCGCCGTCTACGCGATGATCCAGGGCGGCAAGGATGGCTACACCAGCCCGGTGGTGACGGCCGCCTGGATCATCGCGGTTGTCGCACTGGTCGGGTTCGTGCTGGTCGAGTTGCGGGCCAGCGCGCCCATGCTCGACGTACGGCTGTTCCGGTCCGCTTCGTTCAGCGCCGTCATGGTCGTCGCCGCGGTGTCGCTGTTCGGCTTCACCGGCGTGGCGATCCTGCTGGTCCTCTTCCACGAGCGTGCCCAGGCCCTCAGCCCGCTGGACACCGGCTGGCGGATGCTGGTGCTCTTCGGCGCCTACGTTGTCGTCGCCTTCGGTGCCGGGCGCGTGATTCGTCGTACCGGCTTCAAGACGCCGCTCGCCCTCGGCCTGGTCCTCGGAGCGGTGGCCAGCTTCGCTCTGGCGGCCCAGGGGGCGACCGCGTCATTCGGTCACCGCTGGGCGCTGTTCGCCCTGTTTGGTGCCGCTGGCGGCCTGGTGGTGGCGCCGGCGACCGCCGCAGCGCTGGCGAGCGTCGCGCCCGCGCAGGCAGGCATGGCCTCCGGCGCGGTCAACGCCGCCCGCCAGGTCGGCTCGGTGGTCGGCTCGTCCCTGCTGGGCACGCTGCTCACCACCACGATGCTGGCCGACCTGCCCGACCGACTCGCCGCCCACCACGTCGACGAACCCACCCGGGCCGTCGTGCAGGCGGCGGCGGCCACCGGTGCCACCGGCGACCAGCCGCTGCCTGATTCGGTACGGGCGGCGCTCGCGGAAGCACTGACCTCCGGAGTCCAGGCGGGGTTGCGAGTCAACGGCATCGTCTTCCTCGTCACCGCCGTGCTCGTGCTCGCGCTCGTCCGCAACCGGCCGCACCAACACTAGGGAGCCAACGCGTCCAACTCCTCGATCGCGTCGGCCGGCAGCCTCAGGTCGGCCGCCGCCGACATGATCGACACCATGTCGCCGATGTGGGCGTAACCTGCGCCCCGGATACCGCAATGTCGGCGACATGGTGTGGACCATGCCCGGCTTGACGTACCTAGTTTGTGAGTGCACACTTACAAACATGCGATCGACTGCCGAGGCCCGCCGGGTCACCGTCCTGAACGCCGCAGTGTCGGCGTTCGCGCGCTCCGGCTTCCACGCAACCCCGGTCACCACCGTGGCCGCTGCCGCCGGCATCTCCGAGGCGTACGTCTTCCGGCTCTTCTCCGGCAAGCTCGGTCTGTTCGTGGCCGCCGCCGGCGCGTGCTTCGAGCGGATCGCCCTCGCCATCGAGGAGGGGGCCGAGCGTGCCGTGGGCGCCAGTCCGGAGGAGATCCTCGACGCGATGGGCGGTGCCTACGCCGAGTTGATCGCCGATCGCGATCTGCTGCTCTTCCAGGTCCAGGCCCAGGCCGTCACGGACATCCCCGAGATCGCCGAGGCGGTGCGGGCCGGCTATCGCCGGGTCGCGACCTTCGTGCAGGACCGGGCCGGCGCCAGCGACGCGCAGGTGCAGCAGTTCTTCGCGTACGGCCAGCTCTGCCATCTGATCGTGACCGTCGGCTTGGAGCAGGTGCCCGAGCCGTGGGCGCGCGCGCTGACCGCCGGCATCCGCCACCCCTGACCCGACTGTCGACCCTGGGCCGCGACGGCGGCCCACTTTTTGACCTCAACAAGTGTGTGAGTGCACACTTACAAACAAAGGAGTACCCGATGACGACCGACACGATGATCACCGAAGTGGTGCTGCCCGGCGTGGTGGAGCCCGACGGGCTCCAACTGCACCGACGCGCCGTGCCCGTCCCCACCCGGGGGCAGGCGCTCGTCGAGGTCGAGGCCACCGGCATCTCGTACGCCGAGCAGCAGATGCGCCGCGACCGCTACCCCGGCCAGCCGAAGTTCCCGTTCGTGCCCGGCTACGACCTGGTCGGCAGGGTCCGGGCGGTCGGTCCCGACGGCGACGAATCGATTGTCGGCACCCGGGTCGCGGCGGTCACCAAGACCGGCGGCTGGGCCACCCACGCGCTTGTCGACATCGACGTCCTGACCCCCGTACCCGCGGATTTGGATCCCGCCGCCGCCGAGACCGTCGTCGTCAACGGCGTGACGGCCTGGCAGATGCTGCAGAGTGCGCGCCTGCGGGCCGGGCAGACCATCCTCGTGCACGGAGCGAACGGCGGTGTCGGGACCGTGCTGGTCCAACTCGGACGCCACCTGGGCCTGCGGGTCATCGGCACCGCCGCCGCACGGCATCACGCCGCGCTGCGCGAACTCGGCGTCGAACCGCTGGACTACCGTGACCCGGGCATGGCCGCGCGCGTCCGTGAGCTGTCGCCGGGCGGTGTCGACGCCGTCTTCGACCCGGTCGCCGGCCCGGGCGTACGCACCTCGTACGACCTGCTCGCCCCCGGCGGCACGCTTGTCGTCTACGGCAACGCCGCTGCCGTGGGCTCCGCCCAGTCGGTCGTGTGGGTCTTCGTGAAGCTGCTGACCCGCCTCTACACCTGGAACGCGCTGCCGAACGGGCACCGGGCCGGTTTCTACAACTTCTGGGCCGGTCAGCTCACCCGCCGCGCCGCGTTCCGCCGTCGCCTGCGTACCGACCTCGGCATCGTGCTCGACCTGTTGCGGCAAGGCGTGATCGTGCCGCAGATCGCCGCCCGCTACCCGCTCAGCGAGGTCACCGCCGCGCTGGTGTTCGCCGAGGCCCGCAGCCGGCCGGGCAAGGTGGTGCTGGAGCCTTGACCTCCGACTACGTCGATGGCATCGGCGGTTCGGGCGGGTTGCCGTGGGCCCGGATGCTGTCGCTGACGGCAACCCCGGCGAGTACGAGAGTGGCGGTGAGCCCAGCAGCCAGGGCGGGGGCGAGCAGCAGGGCGGGTCCCACGACCGCCAGCACGAGCAGCGCGACCAGCCGGGAGGGCGAGACGCGGCTGAACACCTCGTACTCGAATCGGGCGCGTCCAAGTAGAAACAGCGCCGGTCCGCCGAGGACGACGCCGACCAACCAGGGCGACGACTCCTCGGTGGGGTGGGCGATGATGGCTTCGAAGCCGGCGGAGGCGGCCACGACGCCGGCCACCATGAGCAGGTGGGTGTTGGGCGCGGACCGTACGAAACCGCCCGGATCCCGGGAGGCTTCGATGGCGGCTTTCAGCAGGGCCCCGGCGCGGTGAACGTAGACCTGCCACAACAGCACGGTCGTGGCGAACCCGACCAGGAGTGCCGCCGTACGGTCGATCGTCAGATCGTTGCCGGCGTAGGTGAGGGTGATGACGAGAATGAGGTCGCCGAGGGCGAGCGTGAAGATCTGCTGGTAGCGCTCCGCCAGGTGGTCGGCTGCCACCGCGTACTGAGGCGAGGGCAGTCGACCGATCTTCGGCGTGGGATAACGGAACAGGGCCGCCCCGTAGTCGACGGCTAGCGCGGCGCCCCACAGCAGGCCCCGCGCCGGGCCGGTCACGAAGGCGCCCGCGAGCCACGGCACGGCGGACACGCAGTTCCAGAAGAGGAGTCGATTCGAACGTTGTCGCGCCGATGGGCCGGCCAGCGCGGCGACGAGGACGATGCCACGCCCCACCTGGATCGCCACGTATGCGCCCGCGAACACCAGGCCGTGCTCGGCGAACGCTCCGGGCAGCGCGCCCGCCATCAGGATCGTCCCGAACATGACCCAGATCGTCGTGACGAAGATCGGGGGTCGGAGGGGATGGTGGAGTTCGGTTGCCAGCGCGCTCGCGGCCCACACCCACCAGATCGCCGTGAGCAGCACCGCGGTCTCGAAGATCCCGACCCAGTCGAGACGCTGTGCCAGGGTTCGCGAGGTCAGGGCGAGTGCGGCGACGAACACCAGATCGAGGAAGAGCTCCAGCAGGGTCGCGCGCTGGGGGCCCTCATCCTCGCGGGCCAGCCCTACCGCCTGGTCGATCGTCATCAGGTGCCCGCCTACGCGTTCCGGGCTCTCATGCTAGTGAGGTTTCGCCCGAAAATCGGGCAAAGTCGCGGCCCGGCCTTGCGGGGGGCCGGATCCGGCCGTGCCGCTGCACCGGGGCGAGGATGAGCCCGGGTTCCGGCAGGCCCGGCTGCCGGTGGATGTGCGGCCGCCCACCGCGAGGGCGTACGGTGAACACGTCGCCCGGGACCCCGGTGGCCGCCAGACGCCGTCGCCACCAGCCCATCAGGGGCGTTATCGATCGTCATCCCCATCGCCGCGACGTGCTGGTCGTGTTTGTTGATCGCCGACCACGTCCCCGGCCGTCGGATTCGCCGCTCGTCGCGGCTGGAACGGCTGGTGGTCCGGATGCGACAAGCGTTCACACCGCTGTCTGTGCGAATGATCGTTCTGAACGCCTTAACCAGGGGAGCACCAGATGAGGATCGCCAGGCACAGGATCGTCAGCGCACTTCGCGACAGGGGCCAGCAGGCCCGGGCCGACTGGGTCGAGCGCGAACTGCCGGAACGGGTCGACCCGGCGAAGCACTCCGGGCTGCTCGCCACCCTGCACCTCGACCCAGCTGACCTCGCCGACGCGCCATCCCCGTGAGGGTTGCGCTGCTCGGACCGGTCGCCTGGCGTACGCCCCCGCACCACTACGGCCCGTGGGAGCAGGTGACCGGCCTGCTCGCGGAGGGTCTGGCCAGCCGCAGCGTCGATGTGACGCTGTTCGCGACACTGGACTCCGTCACCTCCGCTGAACTCGACGGCGTCTGCCCACGGGGGTACGCCGACGACCCGGACTCGGACGGTCGAGTGTGGGAGGCGATGCACGTCTCCCACGCGATGGCCCGTTCGGCGCAGTTCGATCTGGTGCACAGCCACCTCGACTGGCTGCCACTGGCGTTCGCGGAGCACTGCCGCGCCCCGCTGCTGACCACAGTGCACGGTTTCTCCGGCGCGGGAATCCTGCCCGCCTACGCCCGCGCCCGCTCGGCGTACGTGTCGATCTCCGACGCCGACCGGGCACCCGAGCTCGACTACGTCGCCACGGTCTACCACGGCGTCGACCTCGACGGGCTGCCGTTCACCAGTGATGCCGGCCCTGGGCTGGCCGCCTTCGGCCGGATCCACCCTGACAAGGGCACCCACACCGCGATCGAGATCGCCAGCCGCGCGGGCCGGCCCCTGACCATCTGCGGCATCGTGCAGGACGAGCGGTACTTCGCCGAACAGGTGGCCCCGCACATCGACGGCGACCAGGTCGTCTTCCTCGGTTCGGTGGGGTCCGCGGCGGCGTGCCGAGGTGCTGGGCGACAGCATCGCTCTGCTGCACCCGATCGCCTTCGACGAGCCGTTCGGCCTGTCGGTGGTGGAGTCGATGGTCTGCGGCACTCCGGTCGTCGCCTACCAGCGGGGGTCCATGCCGGAGGTCATCGACGAGGGGGTGACGGGCTTCCTCGTCCACACCGTCGGCCAGGCCGTCGACGCGGTCACCCGGGTCGCCGGCCTCGATCGGGCAGCCTGCCGGGCGCGGGCTCGGCAGCGCTTCGGTGCGGACCGGATGGTCACCGACTATCTCGCGGTCTACGACCAGCTCATCCACGGCTGACTCATCCACGGCTGAACCAGCCCGTTCCGCCGGTCACACACGCTGACCGGGGTGCGCCGTTCCCGCGTGAGGCTCGCCCCGAACTGCGGGGCCAGCCGACAACCGGAAGGCCCGAGTTTCATGCCCAGCTACGGATTTCTCAGCACCCACCCACCGACCCGGTGCGGCCTGGCCACGTTCAACTCTGCGCTCGCTGCCCAGTTGACAGCCGACGGCACGCGCGGCGGCATCGTTCGGGTCACCGACCACGGCGACGATCAGCGGCCGGTGCCCGGGGTCGTGCACACGTGGTCGTCGCGTACCTCGGCCGGCTGGCGGGACGCGGCGGCTGCCCTGAACGCCTTCGACGTGGTGATCGTTCAGCACGAGTACGGCATCTACCCCGGCAACGACGGCGAGGACGTCCTGCCTTTGCTGCGGCGGCTCACCGTGCCGACAATCGTGGTCCTGCACACCGTGCTCCGCCAGCCCTCGGCCCGGCAGAAAGCCCTGTTGGAGCAGATCGTGGCCACCGCCGGGGCGGTCGTCACGATGACCGACACCGCCCGCGACCGACTGCTCGTCGGATACGCCGTCACAGCGGGCAAGGTGACGGTCATCCCGCACGGTGCCGTCGAGCTTGCCCGCGTACCCGTCGAGCGGCGTACCCGCCCGCACCTGCTGACCTGGGGGCTACTCGGCCCCGGCAAGGGTGTCGAGTGGTCGTTGCGGGCCCTCGCGCGGTTGCAGGATCTCGAACCGACACCGACCTACACGGTGGCGGGGCGGACGCACCCGAAGGTGATCGAGCACCACGGTGAGGCGTACCGGGCCGGGCTGCACCAGCTCGGCGCCCAACTGGGCATCGCGCACGCCGTCGACTACCAGGACGTCTACCACGACCAGGAGGCACTGGGCCGACTGATCCGCTCCGCGGACGTGGTCGTCCTGCCCTACGACTCCCGCGAACAGGTCACCTCCGGCGTACTCATCGAAGCGGTGGCCGCCGGGGTGCCCGTTGTGGCGACGGCGTTCCCGCACGCCGTCGAGCTGCTGACCGGCGGGCCGGGTCTGGTCGTACCTCATCAGAATCCGGCGGCGCTGGCCGTGGCGATCCGGCGGGTCCTGACCGAACCCGGCCTGACCGCCCGGTTGGCCGGTCGGGTGCGGCCGCTGGCCGCGCACCTGCGTTGGCCGGCGGTGGCGGCCCGCTACGGCACGCTGGCCGAAGACCTCTCTGACCTCCGCCGGCCCGTCGTCAGCGCGTTGTCGGCATGACCGCGACCACCGGCCGGCCCTGGACAGCGACGCGTGGGCGCTGGGTGACAGCGCCCGCGCCGAGCTTCGCGCACCTGGCCCGGATGAGCGACGACACCGGTCTCTTCGAGCACGCCCGGCACGCCATCGTCCGTCGCGAGCACGGCTACTGCACCGACGACGTCGCCCGCGGCCTGGTCGTCATCAGCCGCGAGCCGGAGCCGAGCGACGCGTTGCTGCGGCTCGCGGAGTGCTACCTCGCGTTCCTGACCCATGCGCAGGACGCCGGCGGCGCCTTCCGCAACCGGCTCGGGCACGACCGGCAGTGGGCCGACGAACCAGGGCTCGGCGACTGGTGGGGCCGGGCGCTGTGGGGCCTGGGCACGGCCGTCGCCCGCAGCCCCGCGCCCTGGGTACGGGAGGAGGCGCTTGTCGCATTCAGCCGGGGTGCGACCCGGCGCACCAAGTTCCCACACGCGATGGCTTTCGCCGGGCTGGGCGCGGCCGAGGTGCTCCGCCGTCACCCGGGTCATGTCGTCGCCGCGTCCCTGCTGGCGGACGCGGCCAGCACGGTCGGCCCCCCGGGCTCCGACCCGAGGTGGCCGTGGCCACGGCAGAAGCTGACCTACGCCAACGCGGCTCTCGCCGAGGTGGTCATCGTCGCCAGCCAACTGCGGGAAGGTGGCCCACCCCTCGACGAGGGCCTGCGGATGCTGGCCTGGTTGCGCGACGTCCAACTCCTCGACGGGCGGCTGTCGGTCGTACCCGCCGGGGGGTGGCGGCACGGCGCGGTACGCCTGCACCACGACCAGCAGCCGATCGAGGTCGCCGCGTTCGCCGATGCCTGCGCCACGGCGGCCACGGTCACCGGCGACCCCGAGTGGGACAACGGGGTGCGGCAGGCGGTCGGGTGGTTCCTCGGCGACAACGACATCGGCACGCCGATGTGGGATCCGGAGACCGGCGGAGGCTACGACGGGTTGACCCCGCACGGGCCCAACCTCAACCAGGGCGCCGAGTCCACCCTCGCACTGATCTCCACCCTGCAGCACGCGCGACGGTGGTCGTGACCGGGGTTAAGGCCGTCCGGCAGGACGTGACTCTCGCCTCGGATCCACACCGGGTCATCGTCAAGCTCTTCGTCCCGGGTGAGGACGCGGCGGTGGTGCGCACCCGGGCGCGGGCGCTCATCGACCGGGTCGCGCACCTCGACGACGAGGAGACCGGCCGGCTGTTGCGGGACACCCTCGACCGCTTCGGTGCCCGGCACCGCGACCTGGCCGGCACGTTCCACCATCATTACGACCTGGTCCGGCATCGGGCCGCCCGGGCCCGGGATCTCTCTCCGACCAGCCGGCTGCTGGTCGGCGCCTACTTCAGCCACGAGTACGCCGTCGAGGCCGCTGCCCTGTGCAACCCGTCGATGGTGGCCCACCCCGACCAGACGGATCTGGGCACCGGGCAGCTGCGCGTCGCGGTCAGCCTGCGCCAGATCGGCGAGGGGCACGTGTCGTCCATCGGGTTCGCGACCGCGGTCCTCGGACCTGGGCGACAGCTGAGCGTCGCCGACCGGGCCGGCCCGCTGGCCGTTGGGCAGCGGGTGGGCGTACGGCACCGCCGGGACCTGCTCGCTGCCGGCCTCGCCGAGGAGGACTGCGACAACGAGGTCACCGCCACCGCGCTGGACGCCCTGCCCGAGTGGTACGACGAGGCCACCTTCGAGCGGGTGCTCGGCAAACTCCCACCGGATCTGCTCTCCCGCAGTACCGGGTTGGGCACCCTGGAACAACTGCGTCGCACCAACGCCGGTAGCTATGCCACGGCCTTCCCCGCCGACACGGCTCTGCATCAACGGGTGCTCTGGCCAGCCACCCCGGCAGAGAGCAGTGGCATGGAGGACGCGCGGTTCGTCCGCTTCGTCGATGAGTCCGGGCCGGTGTACCGGGCCACCTACACCGCCTACGACGGCCGGAGCATCGCCACCCGTGCGCTGGTCAGCCACGACCTGCGCCGTTTCGAGATGACCCCGATGCGGGGGCCGGGTGCCCGTAACAAGGGTCTCGCGCTGTTTCCGCGTACCGTCGGCGGCCGGCACCTGGCGTTGTGCCGCGCCGACGGGGAGACCATTGGCCTGACCGTCCTCGACGGCGAGAACCGCTGGCAGGCCCCGACCCCGCTGCATGCTCCGCGCGACAGTTGGGAGCTGATCCAGGTCGGCAACTGCGGGTCTCCGATCGAGACCGACGCCGGCTGGCTCGTGCTCACCCACGGTGTCGGGCCGATGCGCCGGTACGCGATCGGTGCGCTCCTGCTCGACCTGCATCGACCGGAGCGGGTCGTCGCGCGCCTTCCCGGTGCGCTCCTGTCACCCGACGAGAACGACCGGGACGGTTATGTACCCAACGTCGTCTACTCGTGCGGAGCGGTCATCCACGACGGTGAGCTGTGGTTGCCGTACGGGGCGAGTGACACCCGGGTGGGTTTCGCCACCGTGCCGGTGGCCGCCCTCCTCGCCGCGATGGTGGAATCCCCACCGACGAGCGATGGGGACGGATGATCGTCGGTGGTGCTGCCCCGGCGGCCGGTTTGTCGCCGGCCGCCGGGGCACTTCGGTCAGGAGTTGGTCGTCCGGCGTCGGTAGAGGAGCAGCAGGGCTGCGCCGCTGACGACGGCGACGCCGCCGATCCCGCTCAGGACGGGCACCAGAGCGCTACCGCCGCTACCGCCGGTAACGGGCAGGCTCGTGCGGGTGGGCGTGGGCTGGCCGGTCGGCGTACCCGTGGGCTGGGTCGGTGTGCCGGTGGGCGTGCTCGTGGGCGTACCGGTCGGCGTACCGGTCGGCGTCCCCGTCGGTGTCCCCGTCGGTGTCCCCGTCGGCTGGAGGCAGACGGGGGCATTGATGGTGTTGGTCTGCAGGGTGACGGCACCCGTCCGTGCCAGGGCGCGGCCTTGGAGGGTTGCACCGGTGTTCATGGTGATCGATTCCTGGGCCATGATGTTGCCCACGAACTGGGTGCCGGTGCCGAGCGTGGCCGAGCTGCCCACCTGCCAGTAGACGTTGCAGGGCGAGGACCCGTTGATGAACACGACGCTGCTGCCGGACGCGGTGGTGAGGGTGGAACTGATCTGGAAGATGAACACCGCTCCCGGGTCGGACTGACTGTTGAGAGTCAAGGCTCCGGTCAGCTGAGCGGCACCGATCCGGTACACCCCGGGGACCAGTGTGGTGCCACCTAGTTCGGCGGGAAGATTGGTGAACGGCGTCCGTCCGGCGGCGTCGACGTAGGCGGTGGTCAGGTCGTTCTTGGCCTGCAGGGCGACGGCGTCGCCGAGGTGCGTCTCGCCGCCGACGAGGCCGGGCGGGAAGCCGGTCGCGGCGCTGCCCGGGCTGACGCCGAGGTCCTGGGCGAGGAAGGTCGGCCCGGTGTTGGTGACCATGGAGCCGGCCAGCACGGAGAAGTTCGCCGCTGTCCCCAGGTTGACCGGTGCCTCGGCGGCGCTCGCGCCGGTACCGCTGAAAATCAGTATGGCGACGGCGGTACCGCTGGCGGCGACGGCCGCCAGTGCGGACATGGCCGCGCGCCGCGGATGGCTCAACAGTTTGGTTGTCACTACGTGCCCTTTCGCGAAGGCATCTCACCAGACGCCGGGTGTGCGGCGGTTGGAGGCCGCACCGAACCCCAGGGGTTTGCTTAATCGGACTTTTGCACACCTAATTCGCAAAGGTTGCAAAATCCGCGAGATGGGTGAGGCGGGTGGGGACGAAGGGGTATTGGATCGGCCGGGAGTGGGCGATCGGCACGGGGAGGAACGCGGCGGGGCAAGGTAGCCTCACCGCTTGTCCTGCCGTGGCCGCACGGTCGGGGGAGGGCAGGGGGAGGCGCAGCGTGGTCGACGTCGGCGAGGTGGTGCGTTGGCTGCAGCTCAACGCACACCGAGGTGGGCCGGACGAGCTGTCGCAGTTGGTCGCCCGGGCGGCTCCCGCCATCGACGCCAGTGAGATCGTGATCTATCTCGCCGACTACACGCAGTCTCTCCTCGTGCCACTGCTCGGCGCGGGTCTCGTCCGGGACGAGTTGCCGATCGAGACGACCCTCGCGGGCCGGGCCTTCACCAACCTCGAAATCCAGCGCGCGCCCGACAACCCGGATCGGCTCTGGGTGCCACTGCTGCTCGGCTGCGAACGGATGGGCGTGCTGGAGATCGTCTCGCCGGCAGCCGCCGACGAGACCATGGACGGGCCAGCCTGGGAGGTGGCGGTCAACGTCGCCCAGATCCTGGTCAACCGCCGGCTCTACGGTGACGTGGTCGAGCGGATGCGGCGGCGTCTCCCGATGCAGGTCGCGGCCGAGATCGTGTGGGGCCTGCTTCCGCCGTTGACCTTCGCCACCGACGACCTGGTGATCACCGCCATCCTCGAACCGTGTTACGACGTCGGCGGCGACATCTTCGACTACGCGCTGAACGACGACGTGCTCAGCGTCGGGCTCTTCGACACCTGCGGGCACGGCATCAAGGCGAGCACCCTGGCCTCACTTGTGGTCAGCGCCTACCGCAATGCCCGCCGGTGTGGCCTCGACCTGGTCGACACGGCGATCAGCATCGACCGGTGGGTGCGTTCAGAGCACCCGAACTTCTTCTCGACCGGGCTGATCATCGAGTTGGACCGCAAGACCGGCCGGCTGAGCATGATCAACGCGGGTCATCCCGGTGCGATGTTGCTGCGCGACGGCAAGGCCATTCGGGAGTTGCCGGGGCCGACCGCGTTGCCGCTCGGGCTGGGCCACCTGTCCGCGCACCGCCCACGGGTGCATGTGGAGGATCTGCACCCGGGCGACCGCATCCTCGCCTACACCGACGGCATCACCGATGCGCGCAGCGCCGACGGGGAGCAGTTCGGGCTGGACCGGCTCGTCGACTTCGTCAACCGCGCCCTCAACGACCGGTTGCCCAGCCCGGAGACGATGCGTCGGCTGGTGCGCGCCGTCGTCGCGTACCAGGACGACAAGCTTGAGGACGACGCCACGGCCCTCTTCGTGGAGTGGCGGCCGCCGCACCTGCCGCTCGCGCACCTCCGCGACCTCGCCGAGCTCCGACCCTGACCGCACCCAGTGGGATTTTGCACTCGCAGTGCACTTGTCTCCGCCAGGAGGGCTGTCTAGCGTCACCTCATGGGTGACTCATGGACCTTCGCCGTGGCACGTGACGACCTCGGGCAGACCACGCTCGTCGATGACGCCACACCCGCCGTGGCCGACGGCGAAGCGCTGCTACGTGTGGACCGCGTCGGGCTCACCGCCAACAACGTGACCTACGCGGTGCTCGGCGACTCGATGCGCTACTGGGAGTTCTTCCCGCCGACGTCTCATGGGCTCGGGGGTCAGTGGGGCCTCCCGCCGCTGTGGGGCTTCGCCGACGTGGTCGCGTCGACAGTCGCGGGGGTCGAGGTGGGGCAGCGGATCTACGGTTACCTCCCACCCGCGGGGCACCTGTTGGTGCGACCGGACCGGGTGGACGCGTCCGGGTTCCGCGACGCGAGCCCGCACCGGGCCACGTTGCCGTCGCCCTACAACGCGTACCGGTCGACCACCGGGGACCCGGCGTACCAGCCCGACCAGGAGGATCTGCTGATCCTGTTCCGGCCGTTGTTCTTCACCTCGTTCATGCTGGCCGACCAGGTCGTCGACAACGACTTCTACGGTGCCGAGTCGCTGCTGGTGTCGTCGGCTTCGAGCAAGACCGCGTACGCCACCGCGTTCGAGCTGCGCCGTCGCGGGCCGCGCCTGGTCGGGCTCACCTCACCGGGCAACGTGGCCTTCACCCGGTCCCTCGGCTGCTACGACGAGGTCGTCTCGTACGACGACATCGGCGTCCTCGACGCGGTCCCGACCGTCTACCTCGACCTGTCCGGCGCGCCCTCGACCCGTGCCGCCCTGCGTCGGCACCTCGGCGACCGGCTCGTCCGGGACATCGCGGTCGGGCTCACCAACCAGACGCCGAACGCCGACGCTGCCGAAGAGGTGTTCTTCGCACCGGTCCAGATGCGCAAGCGCAGCCACGACTGGGGTCGCGATGGGCTCGACCAACGGTTCACCGAGGCCTGGCAACGCTTCACCGTCGTCGTGAGCGAATGGCTCGACGTCCAGGTCGGTGCTGGGCCGGAGGCCCTCCAACACGCGTGGCTCGACGTTCTCGCAGGTCGTACGCCGCCGCGAGTGGGTCACGTCGCTCAACTGTGACGCGTCGGCCTCAGAACGCGCTGTGGTCGGAGTTGGCGAGGTGGTGACGCAGCGTGGCCAACGATCGGGTGATCAGCCGGGAGACGTGCATCTGCGAGACACCCATCCGGTCGGCGATCTGGGCCTGGGTCAGGTTGCCGCGGAAGCGCAGGCTCAGGATCTGACGTTCGCGCTCCGGCAGCGTGGCGAGGGCCGGGCCGAGGGCGACACGGATCTCGACGAGGTCGAACTCGCGGTCGTCGCCGCCGAGGGTGTCCCCGAGTTCCCGGTTGCCGTCGGCACCGACCGGGGTGGACAGCGAGGTGGCCCGATAGGCGCGCGCACCTTCCAGCCCTTCCAGGACGATCTCCTCGGACAGGTCGAGGTGGGACGCGATGTCGGCCACGGTCGGCGAGCGACCGAGGGTCTGGGTCAGGGTGCTGTTCGCCGCGCTGATCGAGAGGCGCAACTCCTGGAGGCGGCGGGGCACCCGCACCGCCCAGGTGCGATCCCGGAAGTACCGCTTGATCTCACCGATGATCGTGGGAATGGCGTACCCGGTGAAGTCGACGCCTCGGCTGTGGTCGAAGTTGTCCACGGCCTTGATGAGCCCGACCGAGGCGGTCTGGGCCAGGTCCTCGTCGGGTGCGCCGCGCCCGGCGTAGCGACGTGCCAGATGCCGGGCGAGTGGCAGCCATGCCTCGATTGCGCGGTCCCGCAGGGCTGGTCGTTGCGGGTCGTTCGCCTGGGTCGTGGCCAGGGCGGCCAGGAGGTCGTCCGGGCTCTGGTCGTTGCTCGGCTGGCCGAAGCGGGTGCTGGTCGCGGTTCCGACGGTGATGGCCATGAGGGTGGTCCTTCCCGCATATGCCCGTCGATCGGATCGACCGGAAGATCTCCGAACCGGCTGTCGCCGGAGCGCACGTACGGGCGAAATGCGCTGTCGCAAGGCCACGATCACGGGCCTCGCCACCGCGTCATGTCGTTCATTTGATGACCCGGACACTACCCGAAAGATTGATTAACTACTAGCCAAAAGTATGAACTCACACCGTGTTTCTGGGTGAGTGCGGGCCCGCTGGATCAGCCGCGCCGATCGGTGTCGTCGCCAGCGGCCGGGGCGTGCGGGGCAGGCTTCACCGCGAACGGGTGGCGCAGACGCCGCATGGCCTCCTCACTGCTGTCGAAGGTCACCGCCGGCCCGTCGAGCCCGTCGGCATTCGACGTGGCGAGAAACAGGGCGGGTCGACCGTTGTCGTTCGATGTCATGCAGGATTCCTGTCTTCGATGAAGGAGTGCGTCCCGGGCCCGGCAACTCTCGCCGTGCGACCTCAGGACGGTGCGGCGCTCACACTGGCGCCCGATCAGGGTGTCTCGTTCACGGGCGAACGCCCGGCGACACCGACACCCCGCACCATACCCGGCGTCGTCGACCCCTATGCACCACTGGCGGGCCCCGGCTCGCATCTGGTCCAGCGGCGGCCAGAGAATTCTGTAATCCAACCTGCTGGTGCGAGTCTCCGATCTTGAGGGCGGTCAGCGCACATCGCGTGGGCGCCGCGCCGATGCGCACACAAGGAGTGACACCCATGTCGTCAGCCGGTCGAGCACTACCCGATGTCGGGTTGGTCGTCGCGGCCCGACAGGGCGACCAGCGCGCGCTCGACGACGTCGTCGCGGCCTCGCTTCCGCTTGTCTACAACATCGTCGGGCGTGCGCTCCGCGGTCACGCCGACGTCGACGACGTGGTCCAGGAGACCTTGGTACGGGTGATCCGGTACCTGCCCGCGCTCAACGACCCGGCGGCGTACCGGTCCTGGCTGGTGGCGATCACCATCCGCCAGGTGCGCGACTGGGAGCAGCGCCGACGTGTCGCGCTCAACCGCGACGCCGGGCTCGACGCGATCCACAACGTGCCCGATCCTGCCTCCGACTTCGCCGGCATGACCATCCTCCGGCTCGGTCTCACCGACCAACGACGTGAGGTCGCCGAGGCGACCCGCTGGCTCGACCAGGACGACCAGGAGTTGCTCTCGCTGTGGTGGCTGGAGGAGACCGGCGAGATTGATCGAACTGAGGTCGCCGACGCGCTGGGGCTGTCACCCGGGCACGTCGCGGTGCGGATCCACCGGATGAAGGAGCAGATCCAGAGCGCCCGAGGCGTCGTACGCGCGCTGCGTGCCCGCCCCGGTTGCCCGAACCTGCGGGCCGTGGCCGCCGAGTGGGACGGCACTCCCAGCCCGCTGTGGCGCAAGCGGCTGGCCCGGCACGTCCGTGACTGCGAGTCCTGTGCACGACTGGGCGCCAACCTCCTGCCGATCGACCGGCTGCTCGCCGGCCTCCCGTTGCTGCCGCTGCCGGCGGGTCTCAGCGCACATTTCCCGAGCGCCGTGCCACAGGCGGCGTCGCAGGCTGCCGGGCACCACCCCCCGGGCCTGACCGCCGAGCACGCGGCCGGGCAAGCCCCGACGGGCGGTGTGCCCACCGACGCGGGCGGCGGCCAGAGCCTCGTCGACCTTGCGGTGAACCGGCCCCGTGGCCTTGTTCCATCCCTCGCCGCCGGGGTGGTCGCCGCCGTTCTCGCCATCACCCTGGCGGTGGTGATCCTGCCGGACGATCCGGCCGCACCCTCGTGGGCTGCCCCGCCGCCTCCCGCGCCCGCACCTACCGTCTTCGCCTCCCCGAGTGGTGCACCCTCACCGAGCGCGCGACCCTCGTCGAGGGCCCCGGCCGCGCCAGCGGTCAGCTCCGCGCGCAAGGGCGTCGGGGTGTGGAACTTCGGCGGGGCCAGTCAGGCGTTGGCGAACTCCAAGGCAGGCTGGTATTACACCTGGGGCACCCAGCATCCGGGGGTCAGCACGCCACGAGGTGTGACGTTCGTGCCCATGATCCGCAGTGCGGAGAACGTCACCGCGGCGGAGTTGGCCCGGGCCAAGGGGGCCGGGCCGGATCTGCTCACCTTCAACGAGCCGGACCTGCCCGAGCAGGCGAACATGACCGTCGAGCAGGCGCTGGAGCTGTGGCCGCAGTTGATGGCGACGGGCAGCAGGCTGGGCAGCCCGGCGGTCGCTTGGGGCGGCCCGGAGCCGCAAGGCTGGCTGGACAGGTTCATGACCGGTGCCCAGGCCCGCGGTCACCGGGTGGACTTCATCACGCTGCACTGGTTCGGCGCCGACTTCGCGACCGCCACTGCGGTCAACCAGCTCCGGCAGTATCTGCAGGCCGTGTACCAGCGGTACAGGAAACCGATCTGGCTGACCGAGTTCGCACTGATCCGCTTCGACGGCGGCGGTCAACAGTTCCCGAGCCAGGAGCAGCAGGCTGCCTTCCTCACCGCGGCCACCGCCATGCTCGGCCAATTGTCCTATGTGCAGCGTTACGCCTGGTTCGGTCTGCCCGCCACCGACAAGGACAGGTCCGGGTTGTTCAGCGACGGCGCCGAGGCGACTCTGGTCGGCCGCGCCTTCCAGGCCGCCCGTTGAGCAGGGGAGGACCCGTGAATGAGCGCCAGATCAGGGCCGAACGCTCTGTGTTCGATGCCCGGCACCTGGGCGTCGGGCGCGCCGCGCAGTTCGGTGAGACTGGCGCGGTCGACACCGGAAGTTGGACGCCCTGGACGGTCAGCCCGCTGCGATCGGGTGATTCGACTCGAACCGAGCGCGCGTCAGGAACGCGAGCTGGGCGCGCTTGTCCGGCATGTCGATCTCCGAGTCGAAGGTGAAGCCCTCGATCTCGAGCCGGCGCAGGGCGAGGTGGTTACGGATGTCCGGCTCGACCACGATCCGCTGGGCGGCCGGGTCACCGAAGAGGAACCGGGCGAGGGCGGGGCCGACGACGTTGGTAAGGCCGCGTGCGAGGCGTCGGTCGGGGCTGAGCAGCAGGTGCATCCCCACGTCGCCGGGCTGCACCAGGTAACGCTCGCCGACCGGGTCCGCCTCGGGCTGGTAGGTCTGAAACAGGCCAACCGGCTCGGCGTCAACCATGATCAGGTACGCGTGGTGCGTCGGCAGGCTGTCCACGAAGGCGTAGATCTCGCGTACCTCCTCCGGGGTGTGGGAACCCATGCCCCAGAAGGAGTTGCGGGGTCGGGTGACCCAGTCGTGCAGGAGTGCGGCGTGCCGGTCGGGGTCCACGGTCAGCAACGACAACTCACCGAGACCGGCGACTTTCTCCAGGTACGTCATCGGGCGCTGTCCTCTGTTCCATCGGGGGCGCAACTTAGGTTAACCTCCCCTAACCAAGGATGACCTTACCTGGAGGGGTTCGTGAAACGGAACTGGGAGGCCCTGGTCCTCAAGGCCATGGGAGGCCGGGACTTTCGGTTGACCGTGCTGAGCACCGAATCGATCGACGGGCACTACCAGCGGCTCCTCCTCGACGGTGGCGGCCTGCTGGAGGCGTGCGAGGTGCACCCCACGATGTGGATCCGACTGTGGTTCGACAACGACGGCCGGGCACACCAGCGCGCGTACACGTTGGTGGACCCCGACCCGGCCACCGGCCAGTTCACCCTCGAATTCGCCATCCACGACGGCTGTGCCGCCCGCTGGGCCACCACGGCCCAGGTTGGCGACACCATCAGCGCGACCGTTCAGGGCAGCGCGTTCGAGCTGCCCGACCCCGCGCCCGAGCACCTCTACCTCGTCGGCGACGCGGCGTCCCTGCCCGCGGTGAACAGCCTGCTCGACGCCGGTGCCGACATCCCGGCGACGGTCTGGCTGGAGTACGCCCACGAGGGCGAGAAGTCACTCGTGCCACGGGCCCGGACGCACCACGACGTCACCTGGGTGCCTCGGCGCGACGACGGTCAACACCTCGTCGACACGGTCTGCGCGGCCCTGCCGGGCACCGGGGCGGGTCACTACTGGGTGGCCTGCGAGGCAGCCACCACCCGCGGCATCACCCGACACATCCGGCGGACGCTGGGCGTGGGCAAGGACCGGCTGACAGCCCTCGGCTACTGGAAAGTCGCATGAAGGGTCGGCTCGGCACCCTGACCGCGCTGTACGTCACCCAGTACCTCGGCGTCGGCTTCATCACCGTCGGGCTGACCGCCATCCTGCGCGACGGCGGCACCTCGCTGGACACCCTGGCGCTGTTGCAGATCGTCGGCCTGATCTGGCCCATCAAGTTCCTCTGGGCGCCGATCCTCGACCGGTACGGCTCGCGGCACCGCGGCCACTACCGATCCTGGTTGCTCGTGCTCCAGAGCGCACTGGTGCTCGCCCTGCTGGCGCTGCTGCCGTTCTCCAACCCGGCCGACGCGCTCGGCCCGATCATCGCCATCTGCGCCGCGTACGTCTTCTTCTCCGCCACGCAGGACATCGCCGTGGATGCCGTCGCCGTTCGGATGCTCGCCGAGTCGGCTCAGGGGACCGGCAACGGCATTCAGGTCGCCGCCAGTTATCTCGGCAACCTGCTGGGCGGCGGGGCCTGCGTCCTGGTCTACGACCAGTTCGGCTGGGTGCCGGCGGTCGGCTTGCTGGCCGCGATGACGGCGGTCGGCCTGCTGGTGGTGTGGCGGTTCCGGGAGCCTCCGCGTACCGATCGGGTGGCCCGGGTCGGCACCGCCTACCGGGCGTTGCTGTCGGTGTTCGGCCAGCCGGGCTGCCGGTGGTGGACGTTCGGCGTGGTGCCGTTGGTCTACGTCGGGGCGGGCATGGCGTACGCCCTGGTGACGCCGGCCCTGGTCGACGCGGGGTGGTCGTTGGGCCGGATCGGCGTGGTCAGCGGCGTGGTGACCAGCGCACCGGCCATCGTGGCGGGTCTGGTCGCGGGGCTCGGGATCGGGCGGTTCGGGCGCAGCGGCGTGCTCGTGGTCGGCGGCGTGGCCCTCACGGTGTCGACGCTGCTGCTGTTGCCGTTGATGAACGGGCGCGCGCCGCTGGGTGGAACGGTGGCCGCGCTCTGCTGCTTCATGGTGGCCTACACCATCGCCAACGTCGTGCTCTACACGGTCAACATGGACTACTCGCGGCCGGACACCGGCGGCACCGACTTCACCGTCCTGTCGTCGTTCGGCCTGGTCTGCTCGTTCGTGGCCGCGTCCATCGGTCTCGCGGCGGCCGACCGGGTCGGCTATCCGGCGGTCGCGGTCGCCGCGATCGTGCTGGTGGCGGCCGGCGTCGCCCTCGGCCTCGCCCACCAGCGGCGATTCCCGAACCAACCTGGTCACGTCGCCGGCACGGCGGCAGGGCACCCAACCGTGGACGGCGTCAAAGCTGCGGCGTGACCGCAGCCCTGATCGCGACAATCGTCGTCGACGACGGAGGCGGCATGCGGCTGTATCTGACCGCGCTCAACCCCACCGACGCCGTCCTGGAAGGTTTCCTCCCGGCGGCGGCGGCGCTTGGGCTGTCGGCCACCGTGCTGACCGACCGACCTGCGCAATGGCCGTCGGACGTGCTGGTGGTGCGGTGCGCGGTCCGGGATGCGAATGCGGTGGTCGCGGCGGCGGCACCGACCCGACCGGTGGCGCTACTGTCCAATAGCGACCATCTTCAGGAGGCCACCGCGATCGCCGCACGGAAGCTCGGCCTGCCCGGCAAGGATCCCGACGCCGCCCGTCTCTGCAAGGACAAAGCCGCGGCCCGCCGGGCGATCGCGGCCGCGGGGCTCGATCTGGTACGCACCGTCACCGTCGACTCCGGTGCCGCACCGGAGGTGCCGGTCGGGATGTTTCCGGCGGTGGTCAAACCCCGCGAGGGAGTGGCCAGCGAGGACGCGTACCTGGTGGCAGACCGGGCCGAACTGGTCGCCCGGGTCACCGAGATCCGAGGTCGGCGGCCGGACGTGGCCCTGGTGGTCGAGGAGTATCTCGCCGGGGACCTGCGGACCTTCGAAACCCTCGGCGACGGCACGACGGTGGCCTCCCTCGGCGGGTGGCGCACCGGCCTCGGCCCGCCACCGACCTTCACCGAGGAGAGCCTCGACTGGTCACCCCCGGCGGAGCGGACGAGCACCCAGTTGCGGGCGCGGCTCGACGCGCTCGGCGTCAACTTCGGCGCCTGCCACACCGAGTACGTCATCTCCGACGGCCGAGTCCGGCTGATCGAGGTCAACTACCGCCTCATCGGCGACCGGATGGACCTGATCCTCGCCGACCTGCTCGGCGTGCCGTTGTTCCAACACGTCATCCGGCTACACCTCGGCGAGCCACTGGCCACCCTCAGCCTGCCGACCACCGTCGACCGGTACGCGCAGGTCGAATACGTCTGTGCGGACACCTCGGGCCGGCTCGCCGCCGCACCGGGCCGGCTGGACACCGTCCACGGTGATGTCCGGCTGGGCTGCCGACCGCTGCGTGCGGTGGGCCACGTCGCCGAGCGCACCGGGACGAACCGTGACTACCTCGCCGTGCTGCACGCGATCGGCCCCGACCAGACCACCGTCCGGCAGTCGTTGGCCGCCTTCCGCAGCGACCTGCAGTGGACCATCGTCGAGTGACCGACGACTGCGAGCGGGAGGTGTTCGCCCGGGTGCTCGACGCCCTGCTGCGTGAGGATCACGTCGGCCTGTTCAGCACCGGCCGACTGGACGGGCCAGACTGGTGGCAGGTGCCGCGGCCCGGTGGCCTGCTGCGCATCCCAGTCCGGGCGGACGGCTTCCAGCAGGCCCTGCGCTGTGCCGCGCCGATGGTTGTGGTGCTCGCCAACGGCGTCACCCACCGCACGGACACGGTGGAAGGGCTGTTGACGGTGCTCGCCCCGGACGGCAACGCCGAGGCTGAGGCTGGCTGGCGCGACTTCGGCGCCGAGTGCCACGCGGACCTGCGCGCCCGTCGGCTCGCAGCCCGCAACCGGCCACGGGTGCTCACCGAGGTGGCCACCGCACGCGCGCTCACCCCGACCGGCTTGCCTGCGGCGCTCCTGGACGACGTGCTCGCCGCCCACCACGGCCACCCGGTCTACCCCACCGACCGGTGCCGGCACGGTCTCAGTGACGACGAACTGCTCCGGTACGCCCCAGAGCACGCCCCACGTATCGCGCTGCGGTGGTATGCCGCCCCCGTCGAGGACGTCCGGCTCACCGGCGAACTCCCATCCTGGTGGCCGCGCGCACAGAGACCGGATCAGCTGATGCTCCCGGCGCATCCGCTCACCGCCGCACGCGACGCGTTACCGGTGACGGACCTGCCGGTGATCTCCGCGCGACCCACGCTCTCCATGCGGACGGTGGCGCTCGACGACGACCCGTACCTGCATCTCAAGCTGCCGCTGCCGACCGCGAGCCTCGGCGCCCGCAACCGGCGCACGCTGCACCCGGGCGCGCTCGGCGACGGCGCGGCCGTCGCCGCGCTGCTCGACCGGATCGCCAGTGCGGAGCCCGCCTTCGCTGGCCGGATCCGGCACGCCGACGAGAGCACCTGGGCGCACGTCGACGGCGACGAGCGGCGCGGCTTCCTGCTGCGCCGCTTCCCGCGCGACCTGGCCGGCGTCCACGTGGTGCCGGTCGCGGCCCTCGCCGCAGCCGACCCGGTCGCCGGCACGGTCCTCGAACGGATCAGCCCCGAGCGGCCCGGGACACTGCTGGAGTCCTACCTTGACCTGCTGCTCGACTGGCACGTCTTCCTGTGGCTCCGCCACGGCATCGCCCTCGAGGCGCACCCGCAGAACATCCACCTGCTGGTGCACCCCGACGGCACGGTCGGCCTGCTCTACAAGGACAACGACGGTGCCCGACTCGACGCGCGACACGGCGGCCCGAGCGGGCTCGCCTTGAACGACGACCGGATGTGGGCGCGTGATCCCCAGGAGTTGGCCGACGTGTTCATCACCATCACCCTGCACCTGGCCGCCGCCGCCCCCCTGATCGCACTGGCCGCCCGAGGGCTGCCCGTGCCGACACCCGCCGCGGCGCTGGCGCCCCGCCTCGCCGCCGCCCGCGACCGTTGGGGCGACGAGCCGGCGATCCGAACCTTCACCGAGCGGGTCCTGCGGGCCGCCCACCTGCCCATCAAGGCGATGGTGACCGCCGGCACCCTGCTGCCCAAACAGCGGCTGGGCTGCACCGACATCAACAAGTACTACCTGCGTACCGGCCCGAACTACCTCCGGGAGACACGATGACGAGCGCACAGGTGCGCTCTCGGCCCGCCACCGCCACCGGCCAGCTCGCCGACCTGGCCGCCGCCCACGCCGTCTTCGGCTGCCTGATCCGCGAGCTCGCCATTCCGGACAGCACCCCGAGTGTGGTCGACGGAGCCGTACGTCTGCCGTTGTGGCACTGCGGCGTCACGCTGCGCTGCGCCGTCGCCCGACCTGCGGCGCTCGGCACGCACCGCTATGCCGGCCCGGTGCAGCGGATGACTGACGACGGACGGTGGGAGGACCTGGACGCGGACAGGCTGGCCGGTCTGGTCGCGGCGGAACTCACCACCCGTACCGGCCTGGCGAACGACGAGTTCATCGAGCAGGTCCGGGCCAGCCGGGACACCGTGGCCCGGCTGCTGGCCGAGCGACCGGCCGAGGACCCGACCCCCACCGGTGAGCCCGCCATCGACGCGTACGTCGAGTCCGAGCAGTCACTGGTCTTCGGCCACCCGCACCACCCCACCCCGAAGTGGCGTAGCGGCGACCCGGCCAGCTGGCGTGCGTACGCGCCGGAGCTGCGCACGTCGTTCCGGCTGCACTGGCTCGCCGTACCGGACGAACTGGTCGCCGGTGCCGGGCCGTTCGATCCGCTCGTCGCGGCCCTCGACCCACCGCAACCCCCGGTCGGGCACCGCGTCCTGCCGGTGCACCCCTGGCAGCTCTCGCTCATCCCGCCGACGCACCCACGGCTGCGCGACCTGGGGGAGGCAGGCGTGCCGGTACGGCCGACGGCGAGCGTCCGCACCCTCTACGCCCCCGACGCCGACCTGTTCGTCAAGACCAGCCTGAACGTGCGAATCACCAACTGCCTGCGCAAGAACGCCCGGTACGAACTCACCGGCGCGGTCGCCCTGACCGACCTGCTGGCCCGGGTGCCGATGCCGGACGGGGTGGGGCTGCTCGCCGAGCCCGCCTACCGCACGGTCGACGCCCCCGGCCCGGACGAGGCGTACGGGACGATCCTGCGCAACGGTCTACGCCCGCACCTGCGCCCCGGGGACACCCCGATGCTGGCGGCGGCGCTGGCCGCCGCGCCGTTCGTGACACCGGATCCGGTGGCCTGGTGGCGGGCGTACGTCGGGCTGCTGGTGCCGGCGGTGTTGCGCTGCTGGCTGAGCCACGGCGTCGTGCACGAGGCGCACCTGCAGAACGTGGTCGTCGTGCTCGACCCCGACCGTCGTCCGGTCCGCATGCTGCTGCGCGACCTTGAGGGGGTGAAGCTCGACGCCGATCGGTGGGCCACCTGGCCGGACGGTGTCCCAACGCAGGTTCGCTACGGTCCCCGGGATGCCCGCCGCCGGATCGTCTACTGCCTGTTCGTCAACCACCTCGCTGGCATCTGCGGTGCCCTCGCCGACGCGCGGCCGGGCATCGAGCGGCGACTGTGGCAGGAGTTGCGGACCGTCGTCGAGGCGGTGGCGGCCGACCTCGACGATCCGCCCGAGCTGCGCGCGTTGCTGAACGGTGAGCCGCTGGTGGCCAAAGCGAACCTGCTGGTCCGGTGGCGGCGCGACGCGGACCGGGCCGCACCGTTCGTGCCGGTGCCGAACCCGATGGGCGGGCCACGGTGACGCGACCCGTCTACGTCCACGACCTCGACGCGTTGGCCGCGCAGGTCGAAGCCATCCGGGCGGCGCTGCCTCGGCAGGTCGAGCTGCTCTACGCGGTCAAGGCCAACCCGGAGCCCGGCGTTCTGCGTACCCTCGCTCCGGTCGTCGACGGGTTCGAGGCCGCGAGTCGTGGCGAGCTGCGGAGGTTAGCCGAGGTGCTGCCGGGACGAGCCCCGGCCGCGTACGCCGGGCCGGGCAAGACCGACGCGGACCTCGCCGCCGCCCTCGCCGCCGGGGTGCACCGCATCCACGTCGAATCGCCCGCGGAGCTTCGGCGACTCGGCGCGCAGGCCACCGCCTCGGGCAGAGCGGCTCAGGTGCTGCTGCGGGTGAACCTGCCGGTCGACGCACCTGGCGCGAGCCTGCTCATGGGTGGCGGGCCCAGCCCGTTCGGCATGGACCCGGCCGACGTGCTCGAGTGCGCCCGCCGGCCGCCCGAAGGCATCGACGTACGCGGAATCCACGCGCACCTGGCCAGCGGGCTGGACGCGCCACTCGCCGCCACGGTCGCCGCCGCCGTGGTCCGCTGGGCCGTCGCCGAGGTGGGTGCCGTCGAGGTCGACGTCGGCGGAGGCATGGCCGTGGACTACGCCGACCCGGCAGCACGATTCGACTGGGCGGACTACGGCCGGGCCCTGGCCGACGTCCTCGATGCGCACCCGGGAGTGCGGCTGCGCATCGAGCCGGGCCGGTCGGTCACCGCCTACTGCGGGGCGTACCTCACCGAGGTCATCGACGTGAAGCGCTCCTACGGCGAGTGGTTCGTGGTGGTGGCCGGCGGCACCCACCACCTGCGCACCCCGGCGGCAAAGGGGCACCCGCAGCCGTTCACCGTGCACCGCCGGCGCGGCCTCGACCGCCCGCGCACCGATGGGGGGCCGGTCACCGTCGTCGGGCAGCTCTGCACCCCGAAGGACGTGCTGTCCCGGTCGGCCACCGCCGGGCCGATCGGCGTGGGTGACGTGTTGGCCTTCGCAATGGCCGGCGCGTACGCCTGGAACATCAGCCACCGCGACTTCCTGCTGCACGAACCGCCGCTCTTTCGCACCGGTGACCCGGAGGAACTGGCCGACGAGTGGGCTGCCCTGCCGTCGGGGTCGTGACCCCAGACCGATCGGCTACACAGTGGATTCGCGGGCCGAAAATACGTGTGGGCCGTCGATACGATGACGCCGGTCGGCGCCGACACAGGCGCCGTCAAATGGAGGTCGACGTCTAGATGAAACGCATCGGTGCAGCGATGCTGGCAATGGCGGTAGGCGCCGCCACCGCCGTCCTGGCTACCGGCCAGCCGGTCCTCGCCGCCACCTCGGCCAATTCACCCCTGTCGAGCTGGGCCTATCTCGATTCGCAGAGCCCGACGAAGAAGTTCGTCAACCCGGCTGTTCCGCCGCCCGTCGGCACACTTGTCGACAGCGCGAACAAGGCGCACACCTACCGCTCGTACTTCACCTATGACCTGACCCAGCTCAAGGGCTCGGTGGTGCACAACTCGTACCTCTACACAAATGAGGAAACGGTCACCGACTGCTCTGCAGCCGCGACGATCGAGGTGTGGCGTACGACTGCGGTCAAGTCCGGGACGACCTGGAACAACCCGCCCGCCGAGCTGGAGAAGCTGATCTCCGCCGACCGCGGCGAGGGTTCCATCTACTGCCCCGGCTACCTGGGCATCGACATGGTGTCGACCCTCAACGCCGCGCTCAGCCGGCACGAGAAGTCGATCACCATCGAATACCGGATTACGGCAGCCCAGGAGTCGGACCCGCGCGCGGGCCGCACCTTCCAGCAGCCGACGCTGGCCTCCACCTCCAACTACCCGCCGACGGTGACCGACCCGCGCCTTGAGGCTCCTGCCCGGCCGTGCGGCACGGTCACCAAGCCGTCGCCGGCGGCGGCGTCGACCCAGTTCGGGGCTACCGCGAACGACCCCGACGAGGGCGACTTCCTGTCGACCCTCTACGCGATCTGGCCGGTCGACCACCCAGACCAGCGCCGCGAGTTCTACAGCTACAACTACGGCACGGACCTGAGCCAGTACGCCGATGGTGAGCTCCTCGCCTGGCAGGCCCGCGCCAACGACTACTACGACGCCGGGCCGTGGAGCAAGGTCTGCTACATCGTCATGGACAAGACGGCACCGACGAACCCGCCGGCCGTCTCCTCGAAGCTCTACCCCGAGGGCGGAACGCCCGGCGGCGGCAGCGGCCTCAAGGGCAAGTTCCGCCTCGACGCGGACGGCGACCGCGACGTCGTCGCCTTCGCATGGCACGACTCGATGGGTGACTCCGGTCAGATCAAGGCGCGTCGCCCGGGCGGCTCAGCCATCCTCGAATACACCCCGAAGAGGGATTGGCTCGAGGAGCTTTACGTCAACTCGATCGATGCGGCTGGCAATCGCGGGCCGGAGAGGACCTACCGGTTCTGGATCGCCGACACCGCGCCGAGCGCGCAGATCGAGCTGGGTGGGGTCGGGCTGCCGAGCACGATCACGCTGTCCGCGCCGAAGCCCGAGACGACCGCCTTCGGCTATCAGATCAAGGGCGGCCCTGAGTCCCGGGTGCCGGCCGTCGACGGTAAGGCGACCGGGCAGCTCACCTTCGCCGAGGTCGGTGAGGTCGATGTCGTCGTCAGCAGCTACGCGAAGAACAAGCTGATCGGGCAGGACACCCTGCGGGTCATGGTCACCGATGCCCCCGGGGTCGAGTCCGCCGAGTTCAACCTCGACAGCGAGCCGGTTGCCGGCAAGACCGGATCGTTCAGGTTCACGCCGCGCAACACCGACGTCGTCTCCTACGAGTACTCCCTGGACGACACCCTGCAGACCGTCCCGGCGGCGGCGGACGACACCGCCGTGGTGCCGTGGACGGCGACGGCAGGGTGGCACACCATGGTCGTACGGTCGGTGAAGGCGGACGGCTCGAAGTCCTTCGAGACCTACTACCAGTTCAGCGTCCTCGATCCGGTGCCGTCGGTGTACTCGCCGACGCTGGAACACCTGACGCGGATCGACGGCGTCGGCCTGCCGGTGGAGTTCTATCTGAGCAGCCAACTGCCGAACGTGACCGGCTTCGCCTACCGGTTCGACGGCGGCCCGGAGACCGTCGTCGACTCCTTCGGTGCCAGCGTGACAATCAACGTCACGCCGGTGCACACCGGCGACAACACGCTGATCGTCCGGGCGCTGCTGGCGGATGGCACTCGGTCGCCCGAGAAGAGCTTCACCTGGCAGCCGTTCGAGGCGCCGGTCATCATCACCGACCCGCCGAACGGTGGTGCGGCGGCTCAGCCGATGACGCTCACGTTCCGTTCGGCGCTACCGGACACCAAGGAGTTCCGCTACTCGTTGGACTTCGGCGAATATCAGATCATCGCGGCGGGGCCGGACGGCACGGCGACCGTGTCGTTCACACCGCAGTGGGATGGCTGGTTCTCGGCCCGGGTCACCGGTGTCGCTCAGGACGGCACGACGTCGCCGGAGCGCGAGATGACAGTCCCGGTCCGCGACACTCGCGTCTCGGTGTGGAGCCAGTACAACGAGTGGAGCCCGAGGGGCGGCATCGGTGTGCCCGGTGACTTCCTCCTCAGCACCTCCTGGACGCCGGAGGTGGTGGAGTACCGCTACCGGCTCAACGACGGCCCGGAGTTGAGTGCCCCCAGAGCGGACAACTGGAACACCCTGGTCACGCTCGCCCCGGACCGCAACGGGCTCAACACCCTCACCGTGCAGGGTCGCACCGCGGACGGCCGGCTCTCCCCGGTCACCGAATACTCGTTCCAGGTCGGCACCGCGCCGCATGTCTTCTCCGAGGTGTATCCGCGGGAGATGCCCGGCGGGGGAGTCGGCGTCGAGGGCCGCTTCGAGTTCAGTGGCGGCACGGCTGGGATCACGTCCTTCGAGTACACGATCGGTGGCACCGCAGACACGGTCGCCGCCGACGCGCAGGGCCGTGCGTCGATCACCTGGACCCCAACCGAGGCGACCAACCTCTACCTGGTCGTCAAGGGGCGGAAGGCGGACGGCAGCATGACCGACGAGGCCGGGTACAACATCTCGGTGAATCCCAGCTGATCGATCTTCAACACGCCCCAGCGCCACCACTGATCGGATGACGCCCCGCAGGCCGGGTAACCGCCTGCGGGGCGTCACCGGCTCGACCAACTCCCGTCCCTGCGCCGAGGCGACGGCCGGCTGACGCGGCGGTGGCGCACGTCGACGAGCGATTCGAGCGGTTATCTGGCACCGTGGTACGGCACGCAGTGTCGCCGAGCTGCCGGCGACGCCGTATCGAGGGGGTTTCGTGGACTTCACGCTGTCGACGCGGCAGGGGCGAATCGGCACCGTGGTGGAGGTCGCCGGCGACTTGGACATGAGCACCACGCCCGAGTTGCGTGACCAGCTGCGCAAGCTGGTGGACAGCGATACCCCGGTGGTGGTCGTCGACCTGACCGGTGTCGGGTTCATGGACTCCAGTGGCCTCGGCGTGCTCGTGGTCGCCTACAAGGACCTGCGGGAGCGGGACGGCTGGCTCGCCCTGGCCGGGGTCAGTCAGCCGGTGCGTACGGTGTTGTCGATCACCTCGGTGGATCGGGTCATCGGCGTCTTCGACACGGTGCACGACGCCGAGGAGGCGTCACCAGCGCTGTCGTGAGCACCGTCATTAAGGAAGGGTGCTGGCGCGGGTGGTGTCAGCGCCAGCGGTGCTCGATCGCGGCTCATGGCCGCCGTACCAGTCGATGATGAGCAGGGTGGCGTCGTCGGCCAGGACCGGCCCGGCGGTCGCCAGCACCGCGTCGGACAGCGCCCGGACCGCCTCGCGTGGATGCAGGTGGGCGATGCGGAGCAGAGCGGCGGGCAGGTCCAGGTCGGCGGCGTTGCGTTCGCGCATCCCGTCGGTGACGATGACCAGCCGGTCACCCGGCACCAGGTGGATCTCCCCGCTGCGGTAGCCCTCGTCGGGAAACATGCCCAGTGGGAAGTTTGCGGGCAGTTCCAGGGGCGCGGCCCGACCGTCCCGGACCAGCATCGGCGGAACGTGCCCGGCGTTGAGTAGCTCGCAACGCCCGGTGGTCAGGTCGATCCGGCCGAGCACGGCAGTCACGTAGGCGCCGCGTACGTTGGCGTGCTCGGCGACGGCCCGGTTGGCTGCTTCCGCCTGTGTGACGAGACTGTCGCCGTGGCGGCGGGTGTTGCGCAGGCTGCCCACCCCGAGGGTGGCGGTCAGCGCGCTGGCCACGCCGTGGCCCATCGCGTCGGTGACGCTGACGTGCAGTGTGTCGCGGGCCACGCTGTAGTCGAAAGTGTCCCCGCCGATGCTCGCGGCGGGCTCCAGCCAGCCGGAGAGGGCGAACGCGCTGGCCTCGCAGGTGAACGAGGCGGGCAGCAGGCGGCGCTGGATCTCGGCGGACAGGGTGAACGGAGCTGTGCGCTGCCCCCATTCGAACAGGTCGGTGTGCCGGCGGTTGGCGATCACCACGAACGCCAGCGCGTGCGCGGTGCGGGCGATCCGTGCGATCACGGCGGCGTCCGGCTCGTCGGGCAGGTCGATCTCCAGCAGGCCGATGGCCTCGCCGCGTTCGGTGACGGGTGCGAGCACCGTCCACCGGCCATCGCCGGGTAGCACCACGGTTGTCTGTTGGCGTAGCGCCTGCTCGTAGGGCCCGCCATCGAAGGGGAGAACCTCTGCGGTCTCCTCGCCCTGACGCCGGCCGGGGCGGCCGATGGCCGCTTGGTGGGTCAGACGGACCAGTGCCCGGCCGCTGAGGTCGGCGATGAGCAGCGAGACGCCGAGCGCGTTCAACGCTGTGACGATGGCGCCGGTGACGGCCTGGACCGCCTCGACCGGCTCGGCTTCCTCGGCCGCCTGCAGCATCTCGGTCAGCACGGCCTGCTCCTTCTCCTCCACCCTTCGAGCATAGGCAACTGCTGTTCCGGGTGTCTCGGGCCGACCGACGGGCAGAGGTCGGAGGCGCTAACTTCTCCGGCTCGGTGTCTCCCGCAGGATGGCCACCTCGCCGGCACGGGTGCCGTCGCCCAGGCCGGACAGCGACATCGAGGTAGTGCGCTCCGTGTAGACGGGCGCGGTGGTAGCGTTCGGCGAGTCTTTGCGATCTTGGTCAGGTCCCTTCAGCGGCCCAATAAGGAGATCATGATGGCAGGTGTTCCGGCCGATCCGGGCGTGTTGCATCCGATGCCCGAACAGCCGCGCGTGGTGCTACTGAAGCCGCTGGTCACCTCGCCGCTGATCGAGGTTGGGGAGTTCACCTATTACGACGACCCGGATGATCCAACCACCTTCGAGGCCCGCAATGTGCTGTACCACTACGGCCCGGAAAAGCTGATCATCGGGAAGTTCTGCGCGCTGGGCGAGGGCGTGCGTTTCATCATGAACGGCGCCAACCACCGCATGGACGGCCCGTCGACCTTTCCGTTCCCGATCATGGGTGGTTCCTGGGCCGAACACTTCGATCTCATCACCAACCTGCCCGGACGGGGTGACACTGTGGTGGGCAACGACGTGTGGTTCGGATACCGAGCCATGGTGATGCCCGGTGTCCAGATCGGCAGCGGAGCGGTCATCGCTTCCGGGTCCGTCGTCGTCGACGACGTCCCCGACTACGGCATCGTCGGCGGCAACCCAGCCAGGCTCATCCGCCTCCGCTACAGCGAGGAAGACGTCGCCCGCCTTCTGGCACTTGCCTGGTGGGACTGGCCAACTCAGGACATCACCGCGCGCCTTCGCACGATCATGTCCGGTAGCGTCGACGACCTCGAGGCCGTGGCGCCCAAGCTTCGGTAGTGCCGGGTCGGGTCTGCGTGCAACGCGCCAACCAGATCCTGGTTGGAGGCGGCGTTGAACCCCGCGTTCAGGCCGTCCAACGGATCCGTGGGCCACCGTCGCATGTGGGCATTCGCGCTGTTGAAAAAGCTGCCCTGAGTGCGGGGCAGGATGCCCTCATGCCAACCGACGGCCATGCTGACGACGTAGTCGGATCGGCCTTGGCTCTCCAGTACGAAGACTCGGTCCCCACGGTCGGCACGTACGCCGGGGAGAGACGCCATGATCTGGGTCGCCTCCCCAACGGTCGCACATCTGACGACGAGACCCGCGAAGCCATCACGGATCTTGACAGCCTCGACGTGGCCGTTGCCGTATGAGGCCTCGGCGGTGATGTGTGCTGCTGTCTTGGTCGCCGAGTACAGGGTGAGGACGCCCCTGCCCCGACGCAGGGTCCAGGAGGCCTAGATGACGATCATGTCGAGAGTCGGTTCACCTGATCTCTCCGGCCAACCAGTCGGCGGTCGCGGGCAGCCAGTCGGGCTGGGCGTTGCCGAGCAGGTGGTCGCCGTGCGGAACGAGTAGATACTTCCCGTACGGGGCAAGGCGGGCCAGCGGCTCACCGTTTGTCACACCGGGGATGACGTCCTGGCCGCCGTCCACCACGAGGAGCGGGCCAGCGACGCGGGGCGCCAGCGTGGACAGGTCGACCTGGCGGGCGAAGTCGCGGGCCGCAGCGGTCCCGCCGGCACGCCGGGCGAGCACGTCCTGCACCGGGGGCGGTAGGGACCGGGCCCGGTGTGGGTCCTCATCCCGCTCATCCACTCATTGAGCGGAAACCCCGACACCGAGTGCGGCGAGGTCTCGCCGGCCCTCGGCGGCACGGTCGGGTAACAGCAGGAGTGTGCAGGCTCGTTCGAACCGGGCACCGATGCGCTCCCATCCGGCCACAGATGCGTTGAGGGCAGCGACGTCGCCGTACAGGCGGCCTCGGGCGCGGGCGGTGCAGGCAGCGGCCCACGCGCTCTCGTGCCGCTCGGCGGCCGACAGCAGGTCCGGTGCCTCGGGGAGTTCGGCCACGACGGCCAGTTCGGCGCCCACCGCCCGCGAATAGGGCGGCGACCAACTGCGGATGCCGTTGAACGCCAGGCGGACAAGCGCCGCGGCGTCCTCAACTCGCCCCGCGTGTACGGCGAGCCGCGCGTCGACCATCGACACGAACATGGAGTGCCGGGGTAGCTCCCCGATGACCTCGATCGCGCGGGAACGCCACAACGCGTACCCCCCGTCGTCGCCGCGCAGCCCAAGGACCAGGGCGACCGCAGCCATCGGCGGAGACATCGTGCCGGTGCGCGGACTGCCGGCCCGCCGCCAACCCTCCCACGCGGTGCCCGCCATCCGCAGTGCCTCGTCGAAGCGTCCGCTGAGTACCAGCGGTGTGATCAGGAGAGCAGCCGAGTAATAGGAGCTGCCGGCGAGGTCGTCGTCCATGGTCCGCTGGCCGATCGACAGAGCTGCCGGCAGGTCACCGACGCCGAGGGCAGCCAGGTGGGCCATCAGGTACGTGTCGACGATCTCCGGGGCGGCGTTCGGGTCGTGCCGGGACATCGCGGGAAGCAGAGCCAACCGTTCGTCCATGACCCGGCGAAGGTCCCCGCCCCGCCCCGCCACGATGTCGGCGGTGGCCACCGTGTCCAGAGCTGCGCTGATCAACACCGGATCGCCGGTGGCCCGGGCCGCTGCTACCGCGGCCTCGGCGAGCGCCGGGTTGGCCTCGTGCCTGTCGGAGGTTGCGGCCCAGGCCACCGCCTCGGCGAGGCGGGCCGCCACCACCGCGTCAGTCGACCCGTCGGCTGCCAACGCCGCCTCGTCGAGGAGGTCACGCAGGCGCTCGTCCGGAATCTCGGCGGCGAATCCGGCCGGGTGCCGGCGCGCGGTGGTGACCGCCTGCGCCAGCGCGATGGCAGTGGCCCCACGATCCCCGGCCACCCGGGCCCGCTGCGCGGCGGCGAGCAGCAGGTCGAAGGGTCGCTGACCGTCGTCGCCGATCGCGTGGGAAACGGCCGAGGCCGCGTGCAGGTCCGCCGCAGCCTCGGCCGGAGCGGGGGCCCGATCGGCCGCGGTCCGGTAGTGGTCGAGCGACTCCATCAGAAACCGCCGCGTGTAGGCGAGGTGTGCCAGTGCCCGGGCCAGCCGGTGCGGCAGGGCACCCGGGCCATCGGGAGCGACGGCAAGGGCGGCCCGCAGATCGTCGGCGACGCCGTCGAACTCTTCGTACCACTCGTCGCCGTCCAGCCTCGTCTCCAACTCGGAGGCGACGTCCGCTGCCCAGCGCAGGTGCCGGCCCTGGATCTCCGGCCGCTCGCCGGACACGTCCAGCTGTTCGGTGGCGAACGCGCGCACCGTCTGCAGCAGTCGCCACCGGGCCGCTCCGCCCCGGCGGTGCACGCTGACCAGGCTCTTGTCCGCCAGCCTGCCAAGCACGTCGGCAACCGCACCGCGGGTGCTCCCGGCCGGGCTCACCCCGATCACAGCGCTCAGGTCGAACGCCCCGGCGAAGACGGCGAGCCGCCGGAACAGCGCCTGTTCCTCACCATTGAGCAGGTCGTGGCTCCAGCCGATGACCGCCCGCAGCGAGCGGTGCCGCTCGTCCACACCCCTACCGCCGGTCACCAGCCGTAGCTGGTCATCGAGCGCCGCCAACAACCCGTTCTCGCCCAGGGTGGCACTGCGGGCCGCGGCCAACTCGATCGCGAGCGGCATCCCGTCCAGCCGGGCGCACAGTTTGGCGACCACCGCGGGGTCCGGCCGGAATTCGGGGTCCGCGGCGGTAGCGCGGTCGACGAAGAGTCGCTCGGCGTCGGACTCCAGCGGCAGCGGGCCCAACGGTACGGCGCGCTCACCCCGTACGCCGAGGCGTTCCCTACTGGTGGCGAGGATGTGGGTACCCGGGCAGGCGGCCAGCACCCGCTCCGCGAACGGCGCCACCACGTCGATCACATGCTCGCAGTTGTCCAACACCAGCAGCGATCGGCTCTCGCCGAGCCGCTCCAGCACAGCGTCCTCCAGCGACTGCTGCGGGCGCTCGCTGACGCCGAGGACGGTGGCCACCGTCTGTGCGACGTAGCCGCCGCGGGCCGGGACGAGGTCGACGAACGCGCCGCCGTAGGGAAAGGAGGGCCCTGCCGCCCCGGCGATCTGGGCCGCCAGTCGGGTCTTCCCCATCCCGGCTGGTCCCACCAGTGTCACGAGACGGGCGCCGCGCAGCGTCTCCATCAGGTGTGCGCTCTCCGCGCTCCTTCCGACGAAGGTGGTGAGCGCCGATGGCAGGCCGGCCAACCGCTCCGGCACCGGTGCCCCCGCCTGCACCTGTACGGCGAGTTCGCCGAGCGCCCTCCGGTCGGCCATGCCGAACTTGCGCAGCAGCGAGGAGACGTGATTTTCCACGGTCCGCACGGAAATGTGCAGCCTGCCGGCGATGTCCGCGTTGGACAGGCGCGCGCCGAGCATGACGAGCACCTCGATTTCTCGCTTCGACGCTCCGGCGGGATAGGCGACGTCCATCGCACCATCTTGCCCGATGCGGTGTCGTCAGTGCGTAGCCCAATGAGTGGTGGAATGCGTGGTCACCGCCGATGTCCGTCCCACCCGCCGTGCAGCAGGCTCTATCTGATTTCGCCGAAACGTCTGGGGAGACATCATGGGACGCGTCGTTCTGTCCATCTTCACCACCGCCGATGGGGTTGTCGACGACCCGCAGCGGTTCACCTTCCAGTTCGTCAGCGAGGATTCGATGCGGACCGGGCTGGCGCAACTGCAGGCCGCCGACGCTCTGCTGCTCGGCCGCGTCACCTATGAGGGATTCGCCGCGTCCTGGCCGAGCATGACCGACGAGGCCGGCTTCGCCGACAAGATGAATAGCATGCCCAAGTACGTCGTCTCGACGACGCTGGACCGGGGCGAGTGGAACAACACCACAGTCATCCGCGAGAACGTCGCCGAGACGATCGCCAAGCTGAAGGCGGAGCTGAACGGCGACATCCTGATCTACGGCAGCGTCGCACTGGTCAGGTGGCTGCTACGCAACGAACTCGTCGACGAACTGCGTCTGGTCACCTACCCCGTCGTGATGGGCAATGGCGTGCGTCTCTTCGAAGAGTCGAGCGAGTCGGTGGTCCTCCGGCTGATCGGCGCGCAGGCGTTCGACTCGGGTGTGGTCGTGATGACCTACGCTCCCACCGGAGACAAGCTCGTCGGGTAGGAGCGAGGCGGTAACCGATCTCGGCTTCGACACGTTCCACAGACCAGTGCATTCCAGCGAACAGGGCTGAAGGAGAAGACCGTGAACGACGATGTCACCCAATACATCAACAAGACGCAACCGTGGCAGATCGACGTATGTGAAAAGCTGCGAGCGATGATCGACCAAACCGTTCCAGATGTCGAGGAGCGGCTTCAGTACGGCAAGCCGCACTACATCAAGAACGGCCAGTTCGCGGCCGTCATCGCGGTAGCCAAGGCCAAGGTTTCGTTCATGGTCTTCAACGCGGCGGACATCCCTGCGGTCAAGGGATTCCTCCGGTCAATGGGTAACGGTGATCGCAAGACCGTCGACATCACGGAAGGGCAGGACGTCGACTACGCCGCACTCGCCAGCATCCTGGGGAAGACCACGGCTGCCTTGTAGCTGACAGCGTGTCTGCCAGGTGCATGGGGCGGTGCCCCATGCACCTGGCCCGTTACTGTGTGGTCGACGCATGGTCGTCGACCAGCGTCTGGCGGGTCAGTGGCTTGTCGTACCGGTGAATTCCCCGGCTCAGCCGCTCTCGTCCACGAACCTGTAGTAGCTCATCCGGAAACGCTGCAGCAGTGCACGCATGAATTCCGGACCGGCCTCCGGCAGCACCCGCCCGGCGCCGACCGGCACGCCGTTGTCATGAAAGTCCTGTGCGAGCGCGCCCCACTCGGGATCGAGGACGGTCAGCGACACCGCTTGGCCCGGCTGCCAACAGAACTCGGCTACCCGCCGGTTGGTGTGCTGGGCGAACGTGTACAGCGCCACGCAGGTCAGCGCCTGTGGGGCCAGTCCGGGGCGGCGTCCTGGTCGAGGAGGGGCCGGATGGCGCCCAGTACGGCGCCGATACACACGTCGCGCAGTTCGGCGCGGGTGCAGGTCTGCTTGGTGAGCCAGTCCAAGCACAGCACCCGGACGAATACCAGCCAGCTCTTCAGGACTCCCGACACGGCCTCCCGGGTGCCGTTGTCGGCGAGCGGGAGCACGCCGAGCAGCCGCTCCCGCAGGGCGTCGAGTTCGTCGGCGATGATCGTTTGGATCAGCAGGTCGCCGGCGAGGACCCGGTTCGCCGCCAGGACGGTGTTGCGGTTCTCCGCGAAGTATTCGATGTGGGCGTCCAGGCCTTCGATGAGCTGCTCGACCAGGGTGTCGGCGGGGTCGAGCCGGGTCCTGGCGAGCAGTTGCTCGGACGCCTGCCGGTAGAGGGCGGCAAAGAGGTCGCGCTTGCCCGGGAAGTGCCGATAGAGCAGCGCGCGGGAGACCCCGGAGCGCTCGGCGACGTCCTCCATCAGCACCTCGTCATAGGGCCGCGCGGCGAAGAGCACCGCGGCGACGGCGAGGAGTTGGGCGCGGCGTTCCGCGGGGCTGAGTCGCTGGCGGGCAGGCACGGGTGCATGCTACTTGACACGTGTCTACTAGCTGGTCATAGTCTAGTTGACACGTGTCTACTAGTGGTGGGGTGATGGCCGGATCATGACTAGGGCCAAGGTGCTCCGGGGTCTCGTGTCGGCGATGGGGTACGCGTGCGTGGCGATCGGGCTGGCCCACGTGCTGCTCGGCAATGCCGCGATTCCGGGCGCGGGCCCGGCCGGCGTGACGGTCGACAGCCTCGGGCGATTCTTCGGCGCGATCTTCGCCGGCTACGGCCTTGCCTGGCTCTGGGCTGCGCGTCAGAAACCGATTTCCGCAACGGCGGTGCGGTGGCTGGCTGGGGTGCTCCTGCTGGGCGTTTTCGGGCGGCTGCTGTCGCTCGCCGTGCACGGGTGGCCGCACTGGTTCCAGGTGGTTCTGACGGTCGTCGAACTGGTGCTGTCGCCGCTGTTCTTCTGGCTGGCGGACGCCGAGGAGAAGTCGCTCCGGGCGCGCGTCCAGGGCGAGTCAGATTCGCTGCGTTCGTGACTGTTGGTGCTCAGCGGGGCGTGTCCCGACAGGACGACTTGCCACTGTGCGTAAGGCGCTCCGCCCAGCGACGACCACGCGGGACTGGTCTCTCGGTAGCGAGCCCAGGCCCCGACCAGTTCCAGGCCGGCGGCCATCCGGTCGCGATCCCTCGCTCGTTGTCGTCACTCAGAGCGTCGGTCTCGACCAAGATTCCGGTCGACATGCGGAGGAGAATATCGATCGCCGGCCTGTGACGGTCAGAGCGTGGAGTAGTTCCGGGATCGACGGTGTGGTTGTTCGAACGCGTCCCATACGAGCAGGTTCCCGGTCGGCGTGATCTGGGCCATCAGTGGCCAGCAGCCCACCTCGCCGCACTCGCAGCCCAGCACCGCCGTCTTCGGACCCAGGCCCGGGTTCTCCTTTCCCAGGAAATGCTCATCGAGCGGCCGGTACCGGTAGTACGCGGGAATCAACCCCCGTAGGCGCCGCCTGCCTCGGCCGCCGCCGAGTTGGCCGGGCTTGATGTCGAGGAATTGTTCGATGCGGATGCGCCATTGGTCGGCGAGGGCTTTGCGGTCGACGAGGACGAGGGTGGAGGTGTTGCGGTCGGCGATCACGGCGCAGGCCATGACGGACTTGCCCGAGCCCGGTGGGGCGACCAGAATCCCGTCGTCGTGGGCGAGAACCGCGCCAACCGCGTTGGCCTGCCTGCCGGTGAGTTCGGCGGTGAACGCCGCGTCGATCTCGGTCCCGGAGTGTCGTGCGTCCGTGACGGCCAGCCGCGATCCGGCGCGTTCGACGATGGTGGCGATGATGTGCCGCAGGCCCCGCGGGAGGACCAGGTGATCTTCGAGGGTGAGGTCGTAGCCCGGGATGAAGGGTGCGGTGTCCCAGGTGGACTTGCGTAGTCGCTGCGGCTCGTAGAACTTTGGATTGACCATGGCAGCGGCGTGTTTGAACGTCGCCAGTGCGGCGGGAGTCAGCTGTCTGGCGTCGATGCTCAGCCCGGCACCGGCCTCCGCATGGACCACCGGAGGTAGCGGAGGATGAACCTGCGTCGCGGCGGAGCGGCTCAACGTGGCGACGTCGGCACCGGTGATGGCTTGCTTGGCCTGCCGGGCGACGTGTTCGGCGTCGCCAGGGCTGAGCCGGTCCAGCGTCGACAGGAACGCCCACTGGTCCGCGTACGGCTCGAGCGTGCCGAGGTCGAGGAAGGTGGTCAGTCCGTCCTTGCGGCGGCGGCCCTGCAGCGGTGCGGCGATGAGATTGCCGAAGCCACCCTCGGGCAGGACGTCCTGGTTGGGAAAGAGACGGTCGTACGACCGTAAGTCCATCGACCCGCGCAGCACCATCGCCTCACGCAGCAGGACCGTTCCGACGGCCCGCGCGGTGGCCGCGGAAACAGCGCCGGTGAAGAAGACCCACACGTGGACGCCGCGGCCCGACTGGGAAATCTCCAACGCAGCAGGCACCGCGCTGGCCCGTGCCGCCTTCACGTACGCGAGGGCGTCAAGCATCGCCGTCGGCCCGTCGAAGTCGGCCACGACGAAGTGACAGGTGTTGCCGGGCGTCAGCGGGTACAGACCCAAGAACACGTCGCCGAGCAGATGCGCCGCGACGACCTCCGTCGTGCGGGGAAGGTAGGTGGCACCCCACCGGTCCATCTCCCGCCGAAGATCGACGAACTCGGCCACTGGACCCATGCCGACCATCCTCATGCATCGGGCTCCGAACACCCGGCGCCGGTCCGATATCATCCGCCGATGGCATCGAAGGGGACCGCCGCGCTGGAGGCGATGATCGAGGAAGTCACCGTCGACGCGTACGGCGACGACGAGCAGCTCACCGGCCTGTTCACCATGCTCAAGGAGCATCTGGCGGTGCCGTTCACTACCACCGTCCTCGGCATCGAGGTCACCGTGCGCAAGATCGACCTGATCGCCGACACCATCGTCGCGGTCTGCGCCCGAGGCCGACACCGGCAGAGCCTCGACCTCCTCGACCTGCCGCTACCCACCCCCGCGCCGGACGGCGCCGCATGGATCGACGCCTACCGGCACTGGGCCGGAAGGTAGGCCACGATGAGCGAGTACCAGTACTACGAATTCATCGCCGTCGACCGACCCCTCACCGGCCGGGAGCGGGCCGAGCTGCGGTCGCTGTCGACCCGGGCCGACATCACCGCCACCAGCTTCGTCAACACCTACGAGTGGGGCAACTTCAAGGGCAACCCCCGCACGCTGACGGAACGGTACTTCGACGCCCACCTGTACCTGGCCAACTGGGGAACCCACCAGCTCATGCTGCGGCTACCGAAACACGTGCTCGACCCCGCAACCGTCGCCCAGTACTGCCAGGGCGACAGCGCATCCGCCTGGACCGCCGGCAAGCACGTCATCATCGACCTGCACGACGAGGACGAGGACGGCACCGACGAATGGGACCTCGACGGCCACGGTCTGCTCGCCTCCATCATCCCGGTCCGGGCCGGCCTCGCAGGCGGCGACCTGCGCCTGCTGTACCTGGCCTGGCTGCGCTGCGTACAGACCGAGGAGATCGCCGACGACGAGCCCGAACCGCCCGTCCCCGCCGGACTGGGCACCCTCGACGCGCCCCTCACCGCTGTCGCCGAGTTCCTACGCATCGACTCTGATCTGATTGCGGCTGCGGCGGCCGGGTCAGCGCCAGCCGCCTCCGGTGAACCGACCGCCGCGCAACTACGCACCTGGGTCGTCGGGCTGCCCGCTCGGGACAAGGACACCATCCTGACCGACCTGATCACCGGCGGCGACAACCACCTACGCGGCCGACTGTTGCGCCGCTACCGCGACGCACACCTCACCGACGCGTCCACCCCGGCGGCCGCCCGCACCGCCGGGGAACTACTCGCCACCGCCGCGAAGTTGCGCGCCGAACGGGAACGACGGGACGCCGACCAGCGCGAACACGAGCGGGTTCGCCGGGAACGGTCCGCCGCAGCCGCCCGGCAACGACACCTCGACACCCTCGCGGTCGACCAAACCGCCGCATGGCAGCGGGTCGACGAACTCATCGCCACGAAGAAACCCCGCGAGTACGACACCGCAGTTCAGCTCCTCGTCGACCTACGCGATCTCGGCGAACGCGACGGAGACAGCACATCGGTCCGACAGCGGCTGGCCGAGCTACGGGCGGTGCACGCCCGCAAGCCCAGCCTGCTCGAACGCCTCAACCTCGCAGGCCTCGACACCTGACGCACGGTTCGCGGCCCGGTGACCCTCGCCAGAGTGCGGGAAGGTCGTGAGACCGCCGCGGCGCATCGGAGACGCTCCGGACAGTCGACGCCAATGGCAGCAGGCTCCAGGCGTCCGCCCGGACCCGCAACCAGACATCGAACCGTGTCGCGCCGGCGCAGACCAAATCACCGCCCTGCTGCGACGCGGCTACGTCCGCAAGTGGGTGAACGCGGGCCGCTCCCATGTTCTGGTGAAGCCGAGGGCCCGGTATCCGGGCATGCGGCGTGGGAGTGAGGCGGCAAGGATGGGTGTGGCCGGGTCGTGGTAGTCGTGAACCTCGGCGAGGTCCTTGCCGGGCGCGGCGCGGGGCTGGAATGTGGTCTCGTGGGTGAACAGCGTTCGACGGGGTCCGGCGTCGGGGTGCATCGCTGCCGCGAGGGTGCCTTGTTCCTCGTCGGTCAGGGTGTGGCGGACGGGTCCGAGTTGCCAGGTGACGAGTTGGCCGAGGCCGTCGCGCCGAGTGGCGCGGGCGCTGGGATTCCGTCAGCTTGGCGCTCAGCTGAGCATCCGGATCAGAGCCTGAGCCCCGAACGCCAGTTCGCCGGCTGCGCGGACGGCCGTGCCGAACGCGGCGCGAGTCGCGCGATCAGCGGCAGATGCCGTGCGTTCTCGGGGTCGTTGCCCGTGGAGGCGTTCTGCGGGACCGGACCGGACCGGTGCCGCAGCGACCGGCTGACCTCTGGCGGCCCAGACAGCCGCATCACCGACCGGACTGCCTCGTTAACGGTCCTGCTCGGTTCTCAGCACGCGCATCATTCGCAGGATGCCCTGATAAATCAACACGCCGACGCCGGTGTTGGCTATGGCGAGCCCAGACGCGCCGAGCAACCCCGGCCCGACACTCATCACGTCGTCGGCGGCGAGCAGGACTGGCCACCCCAGAGCGGCGGCGATGAGCGACAACCGCCACCAGCGTCCGAATACAAGGCCGAACAAGATCAGTGTCGGGATCACGGCGATCCGCCCTTCGCTGCTCCCAACATACGCTCATCGGCCGGGCGTCCGCCCCACCCCGCGACGTCACGGAACGGGGCGCCCGCTCGGCGGCAGATGAGGGCATGGGATCGAGCCATCGTGGGCGCCGTCGGCGCGGTGGACCCGGGCAGGGCCGGCGACCCGAGGCGCCGAGCCGGAAACGCCACCGCCGGCGGTGGTTGAGCTTCGCGGAGGGCTGCGCTGGCGGTGGCGGTCAGTGCTGCCCGACGAGGTGGCCCACCTCGGTCCGGGACGAGACGCCCAGCTTCCGCAGGATGTTCGAGACGTGAACGGCGGCGGTTTTCGGTGAGATGTACAGGCGTCGGGCCAGCTCGGTGTTGGTCAGCCCGTCGCTGATCAGTACTGCCACTTCCCGCTCGCGGGGGGTTAGGGCGGTCGGGCCGGTTACCGCAGGCGCCGCGTCGACCGGCGCCATGCCCAGCTGAGCGCGGACCTGGGCGAGCTGGGCCACCCGCCAGCCACGCCACTCGGCCAGCAGGGGTGCGGCCGCCTCCACCTGCGCGGTGGCCTCCTCGCGCCGGTCGTTTGCGAGCAGACAGCGGGCGGCGCCGACGCGTACGGTGCCGCGGGTCGCCGGCCCCAGGATGTGGGCCTCGGCGATGGACAGGTAGCCGGCCAGCGCCTCGGCGTACTGGCTGCGCGCCTCCGCGAGCTGGGCGTCAACGAGTGTCCGGTAGGCGTCCCAGACGTCGGCGTCGAGTAGCGCGGTGGCCATCTGGTCGAGCCGGTGCGCCGGCAAGCCGATATGAAGCGCGGCAGAGATCAGGTCGTGGGCCTGTTCATCGCTGCGCCACGGCTGCTCGAGTAAGGCCGCGATGAGTTCCTCCAGGCTCGCTTCGGCACGCGGGAGGTCGCCGCGACGGCAGGCGAGGTGGAACGCGAGGCCGGGAATCGTCGCCGGCCAGTTGTCGGGCAGCGCTGCCAGGTCGGTGACGAGCTGCTCGACCTGGTCCAGCTCGCCGACCTCCAGATAGAGCCCGGCGAGGAAGACCCCGTGGTAGTCGGCCCAGCGGCCCCGGCGCCGGTAGCTGCGGTCCTGTTCGCGACCCTCCTCCAGCGCCGCGATCGCGGCGCGCAGGTCGCCGGCCCGCACCGCGAGCCGGGCTCGGCCCTGGAAGTACGTGGCCACCGCGAGTGACTCGAAGCCGGCTCGCTCGGCGTTGACCCGCATCCGTTCCAGTGTCTCGGCGTGCTCGGCCGGCGAGGTGGATGGCTCGCCGTGTACCAGGTCGTTGAGGGCACGGGCGGCCAGCACCCACTCGCCCGCCTTTTCGGCCTCGTCAACGAGTGCGGACAGGATCTTGCGGCCGGCGGCGGCGGTCTGCGGGCGCTCAGTGAGCGTCGAGCCCTTCTCGATCAGCGCCGCCAGGCGGACGGCCGGCAGGTCGAATTCGTCCGCCAGCGCCAGCGCGCGGTCGGACCAGAGCAGTGCCGCGTCGAGGTCGTCGCGCAGGTACGCCGACTGCGCGATCGCGGTCATCGCCCGCGCCTGGTCGGCGCCGGGGGGAAGCTGCGCGATCAGGGTCCCGATGTCGTGCGTCAGGGCGCGCATCTCGTCGGTCTCACGGGACTCCCACGCGATGCGGACCAGGAGGTACAGCGACTCAGCCCGGTCGGTCGTGGTGCAGGCGACGTCACGCCAGCGCCGGCCGTACCGCAGGGCGTCATCCAGCAGGCCGGCCAGCCACGTCGCCCGGGCGGCGCCGGCAAGCAGGCCGGTGTCGTCGGGCACCTCGTCGAGGCCCATCTCCGCCAGCTGCAGGGCCTGGTAGGCGGAGCCGATGGAGAGGTAGAGCGCAGTGCCGCGGCGGGCCGCGGCGATCATGTCGTCGTACCGGCCGGCGCCGCGGGCGTGGTGCGCCACCATGGCTGGGTCGGAGGCACCACCTTTCAGGAGTACGTCGAGTGCTGTCTCGTGCAGCCGGCGCCGCTGCCGGCCGAGCATCTGGTCGGCAATCGCCTCGCGCACCAGCGCGTGCCGGAACGCGAACTCGTCATCGCCGGACTCGACCAGCACGCCCCGGGTGACCAGGTCGCGCAACACGGCGATGAGCTCGTCCTCGCCCACACCGGTCACCTCGGCGAGCAAGTCGAACGGGATGCGGTGGCCGAGCACGGTAGCCGCCTCGACGACGCGGTGGCTGACCGGGTCGAGGTCGTCGACCTGGCGGCGTAACACCTCGGCGAGGCTCCACGGCAGCGGCTGCTCGACCAGCGCCTCCACGTCGTACCCGGGCAGCGCGCGCAGCAACTCCTCCAGGAAGAACGGGTTGCCGCCAGTGCGGTGGTGCAGTGCCGCCACGGCGCGCAGCGGCGCCGGAGCGCCGGTGGCCGCCGCCAGCAACGCCGCGGTCTGCGAGGGGATGAGGCGATCCAGACGTACGTGGGTGACGGTGTGCCGGCGTTCCATCCGGGCCAGCAGGCCAGCCACCGGTTGGCGGCGGGTCACCTCGTCCGGCCGGTACGTTCCGATGAGCAGCCGCGGCCCGCGCTGGTCGGCGATCCGCTCGAACAGCGCCGCGCTCTCCGAGTCGGCCCAATGTAGGTCCTCGAAGACGATGACCGCGGGGGAGTCGCCGATCAGGTCGGCCAGGATGGCGAGGCCGGTGTGCAGGCGCTCGACCGGGCTGCGCCGCGAGTCCGCGAGGGCCGCAAGCTGCTCCTCGTCGCTCTCTGGACGGCCGTCGATAGCGTCCAGGAGCACCTCGTACGGCCGAGACAGCGAGCCGGGTTCCGCCTGGCCGACCAGCACTACGGTCTCCGCCGACACGGTTGTCAGCAGCTCGTGCACCAGCCGGGTCTTTCCGATGCCCGGCTCGCCCGCGATGAGCGCAACCGCCGGCTCACGCGCCGAAGCGAGCTGCGCCAACCGGCGCAGCTCGCTTTCCCGCCCGATCATCATTGGGCTGGCACCGCCGCGGATGGTTCGCACGACGTGAGGGTACCGTCGGGCTGTCCACGGACGGCCAGGGCGTTACGGGCCAGGCGGGCCCGGCGGGCGCTGGTGAGTAGGCGCTCCCTGTCGGCCTCGGCGATCAACTCGCGGCGACGATGGTTCGCCAGAGCCAGCATCGTGCCCGGGTCTATCAACATGGCTTGTCTCCTTGTCAACCGCTGATGGATCAATCGTCGGTTGACAAGAGTGCTGCCACATCGGGCAGCGCTTACCTATCTTCACTGCTCAGCGGGGTTTAGCGGAGTGCGCGGGCCGCCTAGGCATACCTAGTGCCTGCAATCTTCAAGGGCGTCCACCAGTAGAGGTCACCGGATGCGGGGGGCATCGGGGGCGAGGGGTGGTTCTGGATCAGGACCGTTGGCGCGCTGCGGGACGGCGACCCTCGCGGTGGTGAACTGCACCAGTCGACTCGCGAAGGTGCCACGTTCGCGGCCACTCAGGCGAGACAGAACTCGTTGCCCTCGATGTCCTGCATCCCGAGGCACGACTCGTTGTCGCCATCGGCGCGCAGTAGTCGCCCGCGTACCGCGCCGAGCGCGACCAGTCGTGCGCATTCGGCCTCAAGTGCGGCCAGGCGCTCCTCACCCACGAGCCCGGTGCCGACCCGCACGTCAAGATGCACCCGATTCTTGACGACCTTGCCTTCGGGAACGCGCTGGAAGTACAGTCGCGGACCCACACCTGAGGGATCACTGCAGGCGAACGCTGAACCCTGACGCTCAGGCGGCAGCGTGCGATTGAAATCGCCCCAACTAGCAAACCCCTCCGGTGGCGGCGGTACGACGTACCCCAACACCTCGCACCAGAAGCGAGCGACGCGCTCAGGATCTGCGCAGTCGAAGGTGACTTGGATCTGTTTGACCGATGCCATCGGCCCACCATAGAGGCGGGGTCTTTCGTCGTCTCCACGGGCCCGAGGCTAGCTGCGCCACCGCGCCCCGATGAAGCGCCAGACCCGCGAGGATGAGCACCTGCCCGGGCCCCGGGCCCATGGCCCGTCGTACGGCGGTACGCCTCGCACATTGCGTTGAAGGCCTCGGGGAGCAGGGCGTCCAAGCCTTCACCCGCCGCCAGCCGCTGCCGCATCGTCGCCGCCAGACCGGGCAGATCGACGTGCTGTCCGCTGGCCAGGTGTGAAGCGTGCCGCGCGATGGCCCGTAGCAGCAACCGATCCCTGTGCGCCATCGAGCCGAGCATCGTTAGCCCATCGCCGAACGGCTCACACCATCGTACGTCGCTGAAGGCATAAGTCACTCCGTCAATGTCCTGCTGCCTGGGGCGGGTCACGCCGGTGTTTTGACCAACCGGGCCGTCCCAGTCGTACTCACGGTCCTCCGGGGCATGTTTACCAGCACATGATCGGGCGCACTGTCATCGGCCATGAGCGGACGCCCGGTGGGGAACGTCGTAGTCGGCATCACGGCGGAGTCCGAGCGCCCCGGGGTGAGCGCCCCATGGCCCCCTGGCGGCGACGACGAAGGCGCTGTATGGACGCCACGTTGTTGATCTTTGATGACGTGCTCGATGTGTGCTCTCCAGCGGATGCCAACCCGGGCGAACCGGTGCCAACGCGGGTCACCGCGGCCGACCGCCGGTCGCAAACCGGGGTTCGTGTGCTCGGCGTGCGGTCCTGGGCTGGGAGAACGGCGGTCCGGGGAACATGGGTGAACGTGGGCCACTCCCTGCCACCCCAGGTGAACCCCCAGGTCGCTAGACTAGGCCCTCGCGCCCCCGTAGCTCAGGGGATAGAGCATCGGTTTCCTAAACCGTGTGTCGCAGGTTCGAATCCTGCCGGGGGCACCTCGAAGATCAGCCGAATTGCTATCCGAGCTGGCAATACGCACGTTTCTCGACGGGCCAAGCCACGCCGTTCAGAGCCTCAGCGATCCGGTCGTTGACGGTGGCCTCTGCCCCGTCGATGCACCTGGCATAGACCTTGAACAGTAGGTCCACGGACGTGTCCGGCCTGGTCGGCCACCTCGGTGGCGGGCACGCCAGCGTTGAGCCACAGCACACAGCAGCGTGCCGCAGGTCGTAGGGCCGACCAGCGAGCCAACCTGGCGCGCCTCATCCCACAAATAAGGCTTGTACGGAACGGAACGTTCCGCTACTGTCAGGAGTGGCAGAACGGTCCGTTCCGTTCCGAACTGCCGGCGGGATCGCTTCAGCTTTCGCCGGACCCTATCGAGGAGAGACGATGACCGCGACCAGCACGTGGACGATCCTGGACCGCGCCCACGCGGCACTACGCGACGCAACCGCCGCATTGACCGCCGCAGACCTCGGCAAGCCGACTCCCTGCGCGGAGTGGAACGTCGTCCAAGTCCTCCAGCACTCGGCCGGCGACCAACTCGCCTTCGTCGCGGCGATCACTGGGCAGAACGGGCCGACCGAGAACCCGTTCACTCCGTCGGGCGTGCTGGCAGGCACCCCGGCTGAGCTGGTGGAGCCGACCCTCACTGCCTCGGCTGCCGCTTTCGCCATGGTCGACCCGGCCGGCACGACGCCCACCCCGCTGCCGCACGGTGCCCTGCCCGCCGCCACGGCGGCCGGTGCCGCCGCCCTCGATGCCGGCGTCCACGCCTGGGACATCGCGATCGCGGCCAGCCAGCCATCACCGCTCGACGACGACCTCGCGGCGCAACTCCTGCCCGTGGCCAGGGCGATTGTCGAGCCGCTGCGCCAGTACGGCGCCTATGCGCCCGCGCTGGAGCCCCGCGAGAACGACAGCGCTGCGGCGAAACTGCTTCGTTACCTCGGCCGCGACCCGCTCTGGACGCCGGCGAGCTGACCCGTCCCGGTCGGCCCGGACCGGCCTCGCCTCCTCCTGCCGATGGGCCGCCGACTACCGGTCATGTGTCGTGATTCCGGGGAGTCCGGGCCCGTGATCCGGATACCTGCTCGCCCTCTCGGGTGCACGTGAGCGGGCCGGATCGGTGTCGTGGCTCAGGACACCGTGCCCGGTCAGGACGGCCTCGGTGCGCTGAAGGACCACCGTGGGCGCCTCGTGCGGTGCCTGCGGAGCCTGCGGAGCCTGCGGTGCCTGCGGAGCCTGCGGTGCCTGCGGTGCCTGCGGTGCGGGCGGCACGCGGCGTGGGTAGAGGTTGCGCAGGAAACGCTCCACCGGGTGTTCGACCCATCGGTAGCAAGCCCACGCCAGGGCGATGCCCAGCACCGTCCAGACCAGCAGAACCTTGAGGTTCGCCCAACTCGCAGGGCTGGTCTTGACCGTGCCCATCAGCCAGTAGATGACCGACAGGTGGACCAGGTAGAAGGCGTAGGACCAGGCGCCGAGGGAGACCAACGGCTTGCTGCGAAGGAACGACGGCCGGCCGGAGACGTCGCGAATCGCTGCCGCAAGCACCACGAGTACGCAGGCGGGGATCAGGCCCTGCTGCGACCAGTGCGCAGCCCACCAGCCCTGCCGTGCACCCCACCACAGAAGCAGCACCGATGCCGGCACCGTTGACAGGGCGAGCCACAGGTTGATCCGCGGCCGCCATCCGCGTAGAAGCGCAGCGGCGGTGATCATTCCCAGTAGGAATTCGATGAATCGGACCGGCGGGAACCGGATGAACCAGGAGAGCTGGATCCAGTACTGCTTCGGGTCGATGAAGTCCTGCACGAAGAACCAGTAGGCCCATTCGATGGCCATGCCGGCCGCCGCGATTATCGCGAGCGCCGGCAGCCGCAGCCGCAGCAGCGGCCGGATGACGAACGGGAAGAGCAGGTAGAAGAACGCCTCGCAGGAGACCGACCACGCCACCGGGTTGGCGACGAGATGGGCCGCCGGGGGGAACCACGACTCGGTCAGCGACAGGCTCAGCAGGGTGCGCTTCCAGGAGTCGTGCCAGACCTGGTCGAAGGCCACCCAGGCGATGACGGTGCTGACCGCGAGCGCGGGCCAGACCCGGGCGAACCGACGCCAGTAGAACGCCCCGGTGCTCACTGCGGGGGAGAACGACCAGGTCAGCACGAAGCCCGAGAGCACGTAGAAGAACGTGACCCCGGCGTCGCCGAATCGGAAGAAGTCGCCGAGCTTGATGTCGTTGACCGTGGGCAGCTTGATGATCTGGTTCGCGTGGAACAGGAATACGGCGAACGCGGCGAACCAGCGCAGCCCGGTCAGTGATTCGACCCGGGGCATGCGATCTTTGGGAGAACTCATCGTGATGTGGCACCTTTTGGGGCATCCGCCTGACCGAGGGTCGGCTGGGCGCTCCAGGCATGATGCCAGGTTTCCCGCCGCCATGACGGACGAGTCGCGCCGGAACCTGGAGCGACCCAAGCGCTACCGCTGCTACCAGTGGTAGGCCAGGTTCACGGCTAGCGTGGCCACCACGGTGATGAAGAAGACTGCCCACCCCACGAGCTGGCGGGAACCCACCCGCAGGTGCGCGATGAGCGCGCCGACGAAGTACAGCACGAGGCCAGCGGCGGCGAGCGTCCCCAGCAATGGCACGGCGAACCCGGCCAGCAGCCCAAGAGAGCCGGCCGCCAACAGCATGCCCAAGCGCGGCACCCACGACCGTGGGATCCGCTTCATGTCCGCTTGGGCCTTCGGGTAGTCGTGGCCGATCAGGTAGGTGACTGCGGCGATGGCGGTGAAGACCGAGGCGAGGATGGTGACGGTGACGTACGCGGCGAACATGTGCCCTCCTTGTGGCTTGTCTGCCTCAAGGACGGGGTTGCGCTGCGAAATGTTACCTGCGGTGCTGTGACCTGGGGCACTCTGCAGAGCGTGGGCTACGGGGAGACCGCAGCCCACGCTCGACCGGTGACGCCTAGGACAAACCGACCTGTCAGAAGTACTTGTACATCTCCGCGGAGGCCGCCTCGGTCTCGCTGGCGGGTGGCGCCTCCACCGTGACCGGCTTGCCGAAGTCGCTCATGCGCATCTCGGTGACGAGGTCACCCAGCGTCTTCGTGGCAATCGTGTAGGAGAGCGCGGTGAGGCGCCCCTCGGCGTCGAGAGTCGCCTCGAACGGGATCGCCGTCGGGTCCTTCGCCAGCTTGGCGGACGACTCGAGGCCTTCCCGCATTCCGGCATCGGTGCTGGCGGCCGCGGCGGCCTTCCCCAGGTCGGCGACGCCGGTGTAACGGCCGCCGCTCGCCTCTTGGGCGGACACGACGCCGCCGATGATGCCGGTCTGCGACTTCATGTCAAAGGACTGGCGCAGCGTGCTGTTCGGCTTGAGCTTGGTGAGGTCGAGCTTCATCCACGGCTTCTCACCGTCGAGCGATTCGGACTTGATGTAGGCGGCGTCGCCGATCAGCCGCGCCTCCATCGGTTCCGGGGCCTTGCCGCTGATGTGGAACGCGCGGGTCGCTGGGTCCATCTTTCCGCTGAGGGTGATCGACTGGTTGCCAGCCTTGACCGAGGCGTCCATGGTGAGCGACTTGGCAAGGCTGCGGTCCATGCCCTGCTTGATGGCGGCGACCGGCTCGAGTTTGGACGTTGCCGGGGCGGCGGCGGAGGAGGGAGCGTCCGCTACCGGGTCGTCGGACTTGGTGCCGCAGCCGCCGACGAGGGCGACGGCGAGGGCAATCGTTAGGGTAGGGATCAGTCGGCGCATAGACGTGACCCTAATAGGCGGCCGCCACCGACTTTTCACGAGTGGCGGCAGTGCCCCCTCAGGCCATCGTGTGGCGGCCGCACGCATCAGACCGTTGGTAGCTGCTCGGCCCGGGTGAGCACCTCATCGATGAGGCCGTACTCCCGGGCCTGCTCGGCGGTGAACCAGCGGTCCCGGTCCCAGTCTCGCTGGATCTCGTCGAGCGTCCGTCCACTGTGTTGAGCGATCAGTTCCTGCATCGTCCGCTTCACGTGCAACATGTTCTCTGCCTGGATGGTGATGTCGGCGGCGGTGCCGCCCATCCCGCCGGACGGCTGATGCATCATGATCCGCGAATGCGGCAGCGCGTACCGCTTGCCGGCCGTGCCCGCACAGAGCAGGAACTGCCCCATCGAGCCGGCGAACCCGAGCGCCAGCGTCGCCACGTCGTTGCGGACGTAACGCATCGTGTCGTAGACCGCCATCCCCGCGCTCACCGACCCGCCCGGCGAGTTGATGTAGAGGAAGATGTCCCGGTCGGCGTCCTCGGCGGCGAGCAGCAGGATCTGTGCGCAGATCTGGTTGGCGGACTCCTCCGTCACCTCGTTGCCGAGAAAGACGATCCGCTCCCGCAGCAGCCGCTCGAACACATGGTCACCGAAGGACGGCTGTCCGCCGTCCAGCATCCGCACGTCGTACCCGATCATGTGCCGCCGCCTTTCACCGCGCCGGCGGGCGGCGGACCGCCCGGTGGACCGGCCCCTCCAGCGTGCGTGCGACGGCCTCGGCTGGCCCAGGGATTCTGCCGCCGGCAGATCCGCCGACGGCAGAATCGCGCGGCCTACGCGGCGGTCAGCCACCGCAGGCCCAGCCGGGCCTGCTCGTTGTCGGCCAGGGCGGCGGTACGCGGGCCGGGGTGCGAGCCGCCAGCGGAGACCATCGCGTCGACGCCGAGGCTCGGGTCGGTCGCCTCCGGCCCGCGGTGCAGGACGAACCCGCCGATACGTGGACCCACCAGCAGGGTGGCGTTGCCGATTTCGTGTCGAGTCGCGTCGACCCGCTCCAGGTGGGTCAGCACGGCGCGCGGCGCGGCCGGGAGTCGGGGCTCGACCCGGCGCATGTCGTCCCGGGCTTCCCCGAGCAGGTCGGCGAGGCTGATGCCGAGCGCCCGGCAGATCGCCGCCAGCACCTCCGACGAGGCCTCCTTGCGGCCCCGCTCCACCTCCGACAGGTAGGGCACCGAGACGTCGGCCGCCGCGGCCACCTCGCGCAGCGTGCGGCGCTGACGCTGGCGGTGGCGGCGCAGCACCCCGCCAATCACTCGTCGTAGTAACGACATGCGGGCCTCACTCTCGCGGTCGTCGTCCGGGAACAGTCCCATCATGCCTGCTGCCGGATCCGCCGGATGCCCGTGCGGGCCCGCACCGCAGCACGGCGCGTACCCGCTATGTTGTGGGCGTGCAGGCGACGGTGGCGGAACAGGTTCGACGGTGATCCATTTTCCCGCGCAGCGTCGGGGGCCGCTGAGCGCGCTGAGCCTACGGCTCGCCGCCGCCCTGGGCCTGGTCTTCGCCGTGGTCGCCGCGGTCTACCTGGGCCGGGACGGCTACCGCGATGTCAACGAGGACGGCCTCACCCTGCTCGACTGCTTCTACTACGCGGTCGTGTCGCTCTCGACGACCGGCTATGGCGACATCACGCCGGCCGCGCCGTCGGCCCGGCTGGTCAACGTCCTCTTCATCACTCCGGCCCGAGTGATCTTCCTGATCATCCTGGTCGGCACCACCCTGGAAGTTCTGACCGAGCAGTACCGGACCGGCCGTCGCCTGTCGCGGTGGAGGAGAGCCGTGAAGGACCACGTCATCATCTGCGGCTACGGCACGAAGGGGCGCAGCGCGGTCTCCGCCCTGATGGAGAACGGTCTGGACCGGTCGCGAATCGTGGTGGTGGAGCGCAGTGCTGCCGCCCTGCGGCAGGCCACCTCGGCCGGGCTGGTGGCCATCGAGGGGTCGGCGACCCGTTCGTCGGTGCTGAACGAGGCCCACGTCAAGAACGCGAAGGCCGTGATCATTGCGACCGACAGCGACGACGCGTCGGTGCTGGTCGCGCTGACCGTGCGGCAGCTCACCGCCGGGCAGGTCCGGATCATCGCGGCGGCACGGGAGGCGGAGAACGCGCCGCTGCTCAAGCAGAGCGGTGCACACCACGTGATCGTCTCCTCGGCGACCGCGGGCCGGCTGCTCGGCCTGTCCACGTCGGCCCCGCCGCTTATCGACGTCGTGGAGGACCTGCTCACTCCGGGTCAGGGCATGGCGCTGGCGATGCGCTCGGCGGAGCGGGACGAGGTGGGTCGCTCGCCGCGCGAGCTGGAGTCGTTGGTGATCGCCCTGGTGCGGCGGGGCAAGGTGGTCACCCTGGCCGACCGGGCCGGCGCGGTGATCGAGACCGGCGACATGTTGGTGCACGTGCGCGACGACCGCCCGCAGTCGCCGACGACCGCCTGACCGTTCCGCCGCAGCCGTGGCGGGCAGATCGCGGCGTCAGAGCGGGTCGTCGGCCGCGCAGATCGCCGCGGTGCAGTTCATCGGCGTCGTGGCGGCGGCGGCCCGCCGAAGCAGCTCGTAGAGCGTCTCCCGCTCGGTGGGATCCAACGCCCCCAGCACCTCGTTCTCGGCACCGGCGAGTGCGCATTCGGCCTCGCTGAGGCGTTTTGCCCCGTCTTGGGTTAGTTCGACGACGTGTCGGCGACGATCCTCGGGTGAGCGGCGCCGCTCGACCAGTTGCTCCGCTTCCAGATCGTTGAGCAGCCCGACGATGTTGGTGCTGTCCATCTCCAGGATGGTGGCGAGCGACTGCTGGCTGGTGCCGCCGCCGGCGCGCAGCACGGTGAGCGCGACCAGATGCCGGGGGCGTAGGCCCAGCGGCGCCAGCACCGTCTCCGACCGCAGTCGCATCCGCCGGGCCAGATGGTCCAGGAGTGCGCCCGAGCGGTGCTCCGAGGGGTCAAGCGGCGGGGCGGACATGTGACCCAGTCTACCGAGCTGACGGAACATCTGCCTGCTATAAATAGTTGATGCTGCACAGACGATCCTTGGAGGAGCAATAATGCATCTGCTGCATATCGACTCAAGCATTCGGGGTGACTGGTCGGTCAGCCGGCGGCTCACTGCCCGCGCGGTCGCCACGTGGCGTGCGGCCCATCCGCACGGCACGGTGACCTACCGGGACCTGGGCGCAGATCCGCTGCCGCACCTGGACGCGGCGGGCGGGCTGGCCCGGATGACACCGCCGGACCAGCACACCCCGGCGCAGCGTGAATCCTGGGAGCTCAGCGAGCGGCTGGTCAACGAGGTGAAACAGGCCGACGTGGTGCTGCTCGGGCTGCCGCTCTACAACTACGGCGCGCCCAGCAGCGTCAAGGCGTGGGTCGACCACCTGATCGTGCCCGGCCTGGCCTTCGACCCGACGACCCAGCAGGGCCTGCTCGGCGAGCGCGAGTTCGTGGTGCTGGCGACCCGGGGCGGCGGCTACGGCGAAGGCACCCCGCGCAACGGCTGGGACCACGCCGAGCCGTGGCTCCCGCACGGCCTGTCGATGACCGGCATGGAGCCGCGCTTCATCAGCACCGAGCTGACCCTGGCCCCCTCCGTCCCGGCGATGGCCGAGCTGATCCCGCTGCACGAGGCGAGCCTCGCGGCGACCGAGAAGGAGATCGACAACCTCTGGACGCCGGCCTCCGCCCAGCGCTGAGCGCCGATACGACGAGAGCGGCCGCCCCCGGTTTTGGGGACGGCCGCTCTCGTCATGAAGTACGGGTCAGACGATCGTCCAGGTGTCGCCGCTGGCCAGCAGGCCGGCGAGCTGCTGCTCGGGGGTCTCGGTGACCTTCGCCTTGGCGGCCGCGAGCTGACCCTGCACCACGCTGTCGTAGGACGGGCGGTCCACCGAGCGGAAAACTCCGATCGGGGTGTTGCGCAGGTCCAAGCCAGGCAGCCGGGACAGCGCGAAGGCGTACGCCGGGTCGGTCACCGTCGCGTCGTGCACGACGATCTCCTCCGGGCGGACCGAACTGGTCTCCCGGACCTCCAGACCAAACGCGCCCGGCGGGTGCACCACGCAGAACTGCCCGTCGGCCCCGAAGGTGATCGGCTGCCCGTGCTCCAGGCGGATCAGGTAGTCATCCCGCGTGGACGGGTCCTTGAGCTGCTCGAACGCCCCATCGTTGAAGATGTTGCAGTTCTGGTAGATCTCCACGAACGCCGAGCCCTCGTGCTCGGCGGCGGCCCGCAGCACCGACTGCAGATGCTTACGGTCGGAGTCGATGGTCCGGCCGACGAAGCTGGCCTCCGCACCGAGGGCGAGCGAGAGCGGGTTGAACGGGGCGTCCGCCGAACCGGCCGGAGTCGACTTGGTGACCTTGCCGACCTCGGACGTGGGCGAATACTGACCCTTGGTCAGACCGTAGATCCGGTTGTTGAACAGCAGGATCTTGAGGTTGACGTTGCGCCGCAACGCGTGGATCAGATGGTTGCCACCGATGGACAGGGCATCACCGTCGCCGGTGACCACCCAGACCGACAGGTCCGGCCGGGACACCGACAGGCCGGTCGCGATCGCCGGGGCGCGGCCGTGGATCGAGTGCATCCCGTAGGTGTTCATGTAGTACGGGAAGCGCGACGAGCAGCCGATCCCGGAGACGAAGACGGTCCGTTCCCGGGGGATGTTCAGCTCCGGCATGAACTGCTGGATGGCCGCCAGGATGGCGTAGTCACCGCAGCCGGGGCACCAGCGCACCTCCTGGTCGGACTTGAAGTCCTTCGCGGTGAGCTTGAGAGCGACAGGATCAGACATTCTTCAGGACCTCTTCCAGCGTCGTCTCCAGCTCGGCGGCCGTGAACGGCAGGCCGCGGACCTGGTTGTAGCTGATCGCGTCGACCAGGTAGCGGGCCCGGATGACGTGGGCGAGCTGGCCCAGGTTCATCTCCGGGATGACCACCTTGTCGTACGAGCGCAGCACCTCACCGAGGTTGGCCGGCATCGGTGCGAGATGCCGCAGGTGCGCCTGGGCGATGGACAGGCCACGCTGGCGCACTCCGCGGCATGCGGCGCCGATCGGCCCGTACGTGGAGCCCCAGCCGAGGACCAGCACCCGGGCGTCACCGTCCGGGTCTTCGACCTCGATGTCCGGGACCGGAATCGTCTCGATCCGGGCGGCCCGGGTACGAACCATGAAGTCATGGTTGGCCGGGTCGTAGGAGATGTCACCGGTCTTGTCGGCCTTCTCCAGGCCACCGATCCGGTGCTCCAGCCCCGCCGTGCCGGGGATCGCCCACGGGCGGGCCAGGGTCTCCGGATCACGCAGGTAGGGCAGGAAGGTGGTGCCGTCCTCGCCGTTGGGCTCGGTGGCGAAGTCGACCCGCAGGTCGGGCAGCGACTCCACGTCCGGCAGCAGCCACGGCTCGGAACCGTTGGCGACGTAGTTGTCGGACAGCAGGATCACCGGGGTGCGGTAGGTCAGCGCGATCCGGGCTGCCTCCAGGGCCGCGAAGAAGCAGTCCGATGGTGACCGGGGCGCGATCACCGCGACCGGTGCCTCGCCGTGCCGACCGTAGAGCGCCATGTTGAGGTCGGCCTGCTCGGTCTTGGTCGGCATGCCGGTCGACGGGCCGGCGCGCTGCACGTCCACGATCACCAGCGGCAGCTCCAGTGCCACCGCGAGCGAGATCGTCTCGCTCTTGAGTGCCACGCCCGGGCCGCTGGTGGTGGTCACGCCGAGCGAGCCGCCGTACGACGCTCCCAGCGCCGCACCGACCGCGGCGATCTCGTCCTCGGCCTGCACGGTGAGAACGCCGAAGCGCTTGTGCTTGCTCAGCTCGTGCAGGATGTCCGACGCGGGCGTGATCGGGTACGCGCCGAGGAAGACCGGCAGCCCGGAGCGGACCCCGGCGGCGACCAGCCCCAGTGAGAGCGCCGCGTTGCCGGTGATGTTGCGGTAGGTGCCCGGCTGCATCTTCGCGGGCTTGACCTCGTAGCGGACCGCGAAGTCCTCGGTGGTCTCGCCGAAGTTCCAGCCGGCCTTGAAGGCGGCGACGTTCGCCGCGACCAACTCCGGACGGGCCGCGAACTTGCGTTCCAGGAAGCGCAGTGTCGACTCGTAGGGTCGTGAATACATCCAGGAGAGCAGGCCGAGGGCGAACATGTTCTTCGACCGCTCGGCGTCCTTCTTGGACACCTGGTGGGAGGCGAGCGCGCCGACCGTCATCGAGGTCAGCGCCACCGGGTGCACGACGTAGCCGGCCAGCGAGTCGTCGTCCAGAGGGCTGGCCTGGTAGCCGACCTTGGCGAGGTTGCGCTTGGTGAACTCATCGGTGTTGACGATGATGTCCGCGCCACGAGGCAGGTCGGCCAGGTTGGCCTTGAGGGCCGCCGGGTTCATCGCCACCAGCACGTTGGGCGCGTCGCCCGGGGTGAGGATGTCGTAGTCGGCGAAGTGCACCTGGAAGCTCGACACGCCGGGCAGCGTGCCGGCGGGAGCCCGGATCTCGGCGGGGAAGTTTGGCAGCGTGGAAATGTCGTTGCCGAGTTGCGCCGTCTCCGAGGTGAAGCGGTCGCCGGTCAGCTGCATGCCGTCGCCGGAGTCACCGGCAAACCGGATGACCACTCGGTCGAGTTGACGGATCTGCTTGGTCACGCCTGCACCTCGCTTCGCTGCGCGTGGTCGCGCGGGCGGCTGAACATGATGGTGACCTCGCCTTGCCCGGCCACAGGACCTCCTTGACGCGACGTTTCACCGCACCGCCCGAGGCTGGTCCGGTCGCTGTCGTTCCTACCTGAGAGCCTACGTCTAAGGGAGTCCTAACAATGCCCGCAGGTCCGCCGACTGGGACCGGACCAGGCCGAGAAATGCCTACGTTTGCGGCCTTACGCCCCGCCCGCCGTAATTCAGATCACCGTCGGAGCACGCCGACGACCCCCGCCGAGGTCCCGAGTCGATCAGTCGGCGGGGCTGGGCGCCGGCTCCGACGCCGGGGCGGCGAGCCTGCGGCGCAGCGAGGTGGTGGCCAGCGTGAGAGCCAGCACCACCAGCAGCGCGGAGACCACGATGAGGACGACCGCGGTGCGCTGCACCGAGGTCATCCCGCCGTCGTCGTTTGCACCACCCCCAGGGAGTACGCCCTGGGAGCCGGTCGGCGCGGGCGGCGAGAACACCGGCGTGGCCAGCGCGGCCGCCGAGGTGATCCGGAAACTCATCTGCACCTGTCGGGTCGGGCCGCTGCGGGGGTCGAGTTGGCCGATCACGGCACCGGACAACGGCGCTTCCCGCTGGGCCTGCGGCGTCGCCTCCACCGGCAGCCGCAACTCGGCGGTCCTGCCCGCCAGCACCAGACCCGCGTCGCAGCGGGTCCGGGTCTCGTCGATCGCCACGCAGCCGGGCGGTGGGGTTGGAATGGTCACCCCGGCCGGCAGGACGACCTCGACCTGGCCGGCAGCGTCCACCGTGCCGGTGTTGCCCAGCCGGAGAGCGAGGGTACTGGCGGTGCCGCTGATGTCGAAGGCCACCTCGTCGGCGGCCAGAGCGATCCCAGGCACCGGCGGGCCGGGCGGGAAGAGCACCGCGAAGCCCTGGTCGTCGGCTGCTTCCCCGGGCACACCCGGCGCGTCCGCGACGACCTGGACGGAGCCGGCGAGGGGCATCTGCCTCCACGCGGTGCCGTCGACCCGTAGGCGGAGCAGGGCGCTGAACCGGACGCCAGCTCCGGCCGTCCAGGCCCCACAGCGGTACGCGCTCCCCCCGGCGGCGCTGCAGCCCTTCGTCCCGGCGTCGGTCAGCCCGGCCGGCAGTGTGTACGAGAGCCGGATCCGCTGCGCGGTCGTGCCGGTGTTGTGCACCGTGACCTGCAAGGTGGTGGCCGTGCTGGCCGCGTTCCAGTACGCCTCGGTGAGGGTGACGTCCTGCGTGGTGACCTGCACGCCCAGCGGGTTCGGTGGCGTCGCCTCCGGATGAGGGGCGGGCGGCCGTACCGGCGGGACCGGGGACGCTGGTGGTGCTGATGGCGCTGGTGGCACCGGGGGCACCGGTGTGGGCGGCCCACCTGGCGCGGGCGCGGTGGTCGACGGTGCCGGCGGCACCTCCGGGGCGGTGGTCTCCGGCGCCGGCGGCGTCGTCTCCGGCGGCGGCGCGGTGGTTTCCGGTGCCGGATCGGTCGGCGCCGGATCGCCGCTCGGTTCCTCGGTCGGGGTCGGTTTCTCCGACGGGGTGGTCTCGGGGTCACCCCCAGGTTCGCTGACCGGGTCGGTCACCGAGACGACCGGGTCCGCGTCCGGCATGGCCGCGCTGGCCCAGGCCGGCCCCACGGCGAGCGCCGCGAGCAGACCGAGCGCCAGCGCGGTCCCCAGCAGAGGCGTGGAACGCCGCCCCTCCGCCCGGTTACCGGGCGATGCTTTGACGCGGGCCATCTGTCCTCCGGTGACATGGTGGGTGCCCAATGTTCGGTAACAGTTACCCCGGCGCACTAGTCCCATCTGGAAACAAATCCGTAACGTGTTTGGGACGGCCCTTCCGGGCGGACGGTAGGCTCCCGATTGTGACCGGATACCTGGGCTCGTACGCGACGCTCGGGCTCCTGCTGCTCGCCAGCGTTCTGTTCTTCGTTACGGCGTTCTCGGCCAACCGGGTGTTACGCCCCGCGCGTCCGGCCGACCCGCCCGGCAAGCGGGCCAGCTACGAGTGCGGGCTCGATCCGGTCGGCGCGGACTGGGCACAGATGCAGATCCGCTACTACGTCTACGCGTACCTGTACGTGCTGTTCGCGGTCGAGGCGGTGTTTCTCTTCCCCTGGGCGGTGGTCTTCGACCGGCCGGGCTTCGGTCTGGTGACGGTGGTGGAGATGGCGGTGTTCGTGGCGGTGCTCGCGCTGGGCATCCTCTATGCCTGGCGTAGGAACATCCTCCGCTGGACCTGACCGCCGCGACCTCCGGCGATCGTGCCGGTCATCCCGGCGGTTCGCGGTCGGTTACGCCGACGACCGGTCAGGCCAGGCCCCGGCGGGTCGCCGCAGGCGGACGGTCACCTCGGATCGAGGCAACCAGGTCCAGCACTCGACGGGTCGGGCCGACCTGGTGGGCCCGAAACACCCGGGCGCCCAGCCAGGCCGAGATCGCCGTCGCGGCGAGCGTCCCCTCCAGCCGTTCGGGCACCGGCAGGTCCAGCGTCTCGCCGATGAAATCCTTGTTGGAGAGCGCCACCAGCACCGGCCAGCCGGTGCCGGTCAGCTCGTCCAATCGGCGGGTGATCTCCAGGGAGTGCCGGGTGTTCTTGCCGAAGTCGTGTGCCGGGTCGATGAGGATGCCGTCGGGACGTACCCCTGCCGCCACCGCGCGCTCGGCGAGCCCGGTCACCGTCGCGACCACGTCGGCGACCACGTCCTCGAAGGCCGCCCGGTGCGGCCTGGTCCGGGGGACCAGGCCGCCGGCGTGCGAGCAGACCAGGCCTGCGCCGGTCTGCGCGGCCACCCCGGCCAGGGTCGGGTCGGCACCTGACCAGGTGTCGTTGAGGAGGTCGGCGCCGGCTGCCACGGCCTCCGTCGCCACCTCGGCACGCCAGGTGTCGATGGAGATCACCACCTCCGGAAACGCGGCCCGGACGGCGGCGATGGTGTCCACCGTGCGGCGGATCTCCTCGGCCACGTCCACGTCCACGCCGGGGCCGGCCTTGACCCCGCCGATGTCGATGATCGCCGCGCCCTCGTCCACGGCCCGTTCCACCGCGCGCAGAGCGCTGTCGGCGGCGAAGGTGGCCCCTCGGTCGAAGAACGAGTCTGGCGTGCGATTGATGATCGCCATCACCACCAGTTCGCCGGGGGCGAATGTGCGCCCACCCAGCCGAAGCGCCCCGGCCATGCCCGCCTCCTGAGAGTCCGCGCCGTCGCCGCCGCGTCGGCCGATCCCGACGCTAGTCGGTCGCCCGACCGGAACTCCGGGCGGGCGTCGGCACGGATCCTGATCCGGCCGGGTGGCGGGGTCGCTACCGGCCGCCTGCCATGCCACGATCAGTACATGGGTCAGCTTCTGCTCTTCCTGGTCGTGGCATTGACCGTCGCAGCGGTGATATTCGGCGTGACGGTGCTGGTCAGCGGCCGTGATCCCGGTCTGGTGTCCGCCGAGCCGGATTCGCGGGCCGTGGCGTTGCCGGGCACCCGGCCGTTGCGCGAATCGGATGTGGGTGCGGTCCGTTTCGACACCGGCTTGCGCGGGTACCGGATGGCCCAGGTCGATCAGGCGATGCGCCGCGCCGCCTACGACATCGGCTACAAGTCGGAGCTGATCGGCGTACTGGAGGCGGAGGTCACCGCGTTGCGTGAGGGCCGCACCGAGGACGCGGACGTGCTGCGCGACGCCCGTGAGCAGTCCGCCAGCAAGGTCACGAACACGGACGGAGCGGAAACGGGCGCCGATGCGTCGCCGGCCGATGACGCGGCCACCGGGGCGGCTCCGGTCGGCTCGACCTCGGCGGGCCCACTGCCGGCCGCAACCTCGTCCCCGGCGGATTCCGACGGCGCGGCACCGGCCGACGCTCCCGCCAACGGCGAGCCGACCGATGGTGAGCAGGCCGACCGTGGCACCGGGCAACACGACGCGGTGGTTCGGTCGGAGTCGGCGTGACCGGCCCCGACGGGGCCGACGATCTTCGAGAGGCTGCCCAACCCGGTGCCGGTGAGGTGACCGCCACGGTGATCGTCGACGCCCCGGCGGAGCGGGTCTTCAGCGGGTTGCTCGCCTGGGAACGCCAGTCCGACTGGATCCCGTTCACCCGCGTCCGCGTGGTCGAGGGCGACGGGCGCGAGGGCAGCCGGATCGAGGCGGTGACCGCGCTCGGCCGGGCCACGCTGCGCGACGAGATGCGGGTGGTCCGGGTCGACGAGCCGTACGAGATCGGCGTGGTGCACTACGGCCAGTTGCTGCGCGGCCCGGGCGTGCTGCGCTGCACCCAACTGGGTCGAGCCCGCACCCAGGTCGTCTGGCACGAATGGTTCCACCTGCCGGGCGGCCGGGCCGGCCGACTGGCCTGGCCGGTGCTCTGGCCCGGCTCCAAGCTCGGCCTCACCCAGGCGCTGAAGAGGTTCGCCCGTCTGGTCGAGCAGGGCCGGCTGCCCTGACCACGCTCGGCGGCGGCTGCCAGCCCGCACTAGCGTGTACGAGGTGACTGACCTGGTGATCGGTGCGGACGGGCTGGCTCGCTGCGCCTGGGGGTCGAGCACCCCCGACTACGCCATCTACCACGACACCGAGTGGGGGCGGCCGGTACGCGGCGACGACGCGCTCTACGAGCGGATGACGCTGGAGGCGTTCCAGTCCGGGCTGTCCTGGCTGACCATCCTGCGCAAACGCCCGGCGTTCCGGCTGGCCTTCGACGAGTTCCACATCCCGACCGTCGCCGCGTACGACGACACCGACGTGACCCGGCTGCTCGCCGACGCCGGCATCGTCCGCAACCGGGCCAAGATCGAGGCGGCGATCGTCAACGCCCGCGCCGCACTGGAGGTGCCGGAAGGGCTGTCCGCGCTGCTCTGGTCCTTCGCCCCGGAGCCTCGGCCGGCACGCCTCGCCTCGTTCGCCGAGCTCGCGCCGATCACCCCGGAGTCGACGGCCATGGCCAAGGCACTCAAGAAGCGTGGCTTCCGGTTCGTCGGTCCGACCACCGCCTATGCGCTGATGCAGGCCACCGGCATGGTCGACGATCACATCGTCGGCTGTCACGTCACGCTCCCGCCGGCGGCGTGATGAGATGGCAGGCATGACGACCGAGACCGCGTACCGTGCCGGTGGGTCCGGCCGTGCCGACGGCGTGGGCACCTGGGCCGTGCTGCTGCCAGCCGAGCGGTACGAGGCCGAGCGGCTCGTGCACCACGACACGTTGGAGCTGACCGGGCTGGTCGACATCGCCCGACCGGGGCTGGGTGACCAGGTGGCGATACTTGTCGACGCGCCGCCACGGCTTGTTGCGCTCGGCCGGGTCACCGCCCCAGGTCAGCGCCACCGCGAAGACCCGGACGACCCGCAGTCCCCCGTCGAGCCGGGGATGCTCGTCGTGGCGTACACCCGGCGGGCCTTCGATGAGCCGGTGCCGGCCGACCTGCTGACGCTCGACGGGCCGGTCACCGCGCTGGAGCCGGCGGCCTTCCGGGCGTTGGCCGACCAGCTCGGCCCGCCCCCGGCGCGGCGTACCTGGCTGGTCAGCCTCGACCTGCCGATCGAGGCCGGCACGTCGGCCGAGGCGGTCCGGCTGTTCTGGTCGTACGTGCAGGAGTTGGGCCCTCGTGAGCTGCCCGCCTTCGTCTCGCCGGCCGGCGACGAGTTGGCCATGCAGGCGTTCGTGTTGGGCGCAGAGGCCAACCAGGACCCGGAAGAGGACGACTAGAAGAGCTTGTCCAGCCGTCCCCGCCAGTCGGCGAGCACCGGGCCCGGGTCGGCGCCCAGCACCTGTTCCAGCAGCGTGGCGTAGACGTCCCGGAAGTCGGTCGTGTATTTCAGGTCGCCGTCGTCGAGGTCGGTGAGGCTCGGCGGTGCGCCGTGCCAACCGCCGCGTACGCCCGCACCGAGCAGCAGCACGTCGGATGCGGTGCCGTGGTCGGTGCCGTCCGAGGCGTTGGCCCGGACGCGTCGGCCGAACTCGGAGTAGACCGCCACCACCACCTTCCGGCCCGCCTCGGTACGGCTCATCCGGTCGGCGAACCCGGTCAACGCCCGGTCCAGCTGACCCAGCAGGACGGCCTGCAACTGCTTCTCGTCGGCGTGGGTGTCGAAGCCGCCGAGCGACACCGAGAAGGCGCGGGTGGACACTCCCGCCTCGACGCACTGCGCGACCAGGTCCAGCTGGGCGTCCAGCGGTGTGCGTGCCCCGCCGGTCGCGGTCGCGGGCGCCTGCTCGCCGTCCGGGTCCGCCGGGTCCGGGTCGTCGGAGTCGCGTACCTGGCGGATCATCTCGTCCACCGATCGCAGGTCGGCGAAGCAGGCGGCGGCCCGGCCCCGGGCCGTTGACTCACCCGCTTCGGCGGCGGCCAGCGCGGTCAGTGTCTGGGCGGGCAGCCCCTTGGCGGCCTTCCGGTCGGCCACCGGCACAGCGGCACCCGCGCTCTGCGCCCCGGCCAGCAGCGGCGGCAGTGCCGGCTCGAAGGAGACCGCCAGCCGGGGGTCGCCACCCGCCCCGTCCAGCCACCGACCCAGCCAGCCGGTGTTGCCCGGTCGGTCCGGCTGCGCGGTGTGCCAGATGTCCATCGACCGAAAGTGGCTGCGATCCGGCTTCGGGTAACCGACACCGCGGACGATCGCCAGCCCACCGGCGGACCAGCGCTGATGCAGGCCGGCCAGTGCCGGGTTGAGGCCGAAGCCGTCGTCCAGGCGCCGCACCTCCCCGTCCGGGTACGCCAGCTCGGGGCGGGCCGCCCGGTAGGCGGGGTCGCCGTACGGGATGACGGTGTTGAGCCCGTCATTGCCGCCGTAGAGGGTCACCAGCACCAGCGTGCGAGCCTGCGGATCGCGGTCCCCGGTGGTGTCCAGCAGGTCCCGCAGGCTGTACGCGCCGGCACCGGCGGCCAGCGCGCCCGCGCCGACCACCCCGCTGGTCAGCAGGAACCTGCGTCGGGTCTGGGTGTCCATGTCGACTCCTCCGCTCAGCTGACGGTGTATTCGGGGCTGACCAGGCCGGCGGCCAGCAGCTTGCGGGGCTCGCCGGCCAGAGGGGTGAGTGCGGCGCGGGTGCGCGCACTCCAGCCGTCGACCACCAGCAGTCGGGCCAGCGCGTCCGGCCGGCCGGCGGTGGGCGCGGCGGTCAGCCGGGCCAGCACCGCCGGTGCCGTGGCGGCGGCGAGCATTCCGGCAGTCCGCAGCCGGGCCTGCAACGACGAGGTGGTCAGCCAGGCGGCCCCGGCCGGCCAGCCGCCCACGCTGGGTGGTCGCAGCGGCACCTGGTCCAGCGCGTTCAGGCCGGCCATCAGTTGTTTGTGTTGCTGCTCGGGCAGGGCGGAGGGTCGGATGCCGAGCTGCCGCAGCGCGCCGACCAGCCATTCCACCGGCTGCTTGACCAGCGTGCCCCGGGTCTGCGCGAAGGCCGGCGACGAGAAGATCGCCCGCAGGGTCGCGATGGTGTCCGCGCCAGCCAGGCCCTGCGGTGCCGGGATGTCGGTGCCGGCGTAGCGGAACCAGAGCCGCCCGGCCACGAAGGTCGCCGCCGCGGGCTGGGCGGCCAGCAGCCCGGCGTACGCCTCGGCGTCGAACCGGCCGCTGTGCCCGAGGATTGTCTTCTCGCCGGGGTCGTGCCGGCGGGTCTCGAAGCGGGCGGCGCCGGTTCGCCGGTCGACGACCCAGCCGGTCAGGGCCCGCGCGCCGGCCTTCACGTCGGCCTCGGTGTAGTTGCCGATGCCGAGGGTGAACAACTCCATCAGCTCGCGGGCCAGGTTCTCGTTCGGCGCCTTGCGGGTGTTCTTCTGCCCGTCCAGCCAGATGATCAGGGCGGGGTCACGCACCATCGCGGCGACCAGCGGGCTCAGCGGCCCACGTCCGTGGCGGCGCAGGGTCTCCAGTTGGCCCTGCATCATCCGTGCCGACTTGACCTTCTGTGCGCTGGTCGCCCAGTGTCCGTGCCAGAAGAAGAGCAACTTCTCGGTCAGCCCGTCCTCGGCGGCCACCATCCGGTCCAGCCACCAGCCGGTGACCTGCTGGACCTGCTTGCGCCGTTCCGCGTTGGCCTGCTGCCGCTGCTCACGGGTGGACTCGCCGGTCAGTTGGGCGTACGGGTCCGCGGCCAGCGCCGGCGACGGTGTGGCCGCCGCGCCGCGGTCGGCTCGGGCCGGGGTGAGCAGGCTGTCCAGGGTGGCCGCCGGCCCGGCCCGCTCGGCGGCGTCCACCTCGTCTGCGGTCGGCCCGAAGGTGGCCCGGCGCAGCAGGTGTGCCACCGCTTCACGATCGCTCATACGCGCCGACGCTAGGCGGCCCGTGTTCGAGGACGGTAAGGGCGGCGTGTGAATTGCGTTCAGCGTCCCTCGAAGACCGGTTTCTGCTTGCCGACGAAGGCGAGCGTGGCCGCCCGGTGGTCAGCGGTGGCGCCGCAGATCGACTGGGCCTGCGCCTCGGCCGCGAGGGCGTCGGCGAGGGTGCCGGCGTCGGCGATGGAGAGTTGCCGCTTGATTGCCCCGTACGCGACGGTCGGGCCGGCGGCGAGGCGGGCGGCCAACTCCTGGGCGGCCGGCAACACCTGCTCGTCGTCGTCCACCAATCGGTTGAGCAGGCCCAACCGGCAGGCCTCCTCGGCGCGGACCGGCTCGGCCAGCATCAGCAGCTCCACCGCCTTGGCGTGGCCGACCAGCCGGGGCAGCGTCCAGGAGGCACCGGTGTCGGCGGCGAGGCCGACCTTGGCGAAGGCCATCAGGAAACTGGTGCTGGGGCCGCCGATGCGGATGTCAGCGAGGAACGTCAGCGACGCGCCCGCCCCAGCGGCCATCCCACGGACCGCGGCGATCACCGGCTTGGGCAGGTTGGCGAGCCGGGCGGCGATCGGGTTGTAGTGGGCCCGCACGGTGCCCAGGGGGTCACTGGCGGAGTTTTCCAGGGTGGACACGTGCTCGCGCAGGTCCTGACCGGCGCTGAACGACCCGCCGGCCCCGGCCAGCACGACGGCGCGGCAGGACCGGTCGGTCTCCAACTCCGCCAGGGCGTCCCGCAGCGCCTCCTTGAGCGGCACGTCGAGCGCGTTCATCGCGTTCGCCCGGTTCAGCGTGAGGGTGACGACGGCGTCGGTCCGGTCGACCAGCAGCGGCTCGGTCACGTGTCTAACGACCCTTCTGTCGGGCGATGCGGTTGCCGGCGTCGAGGCACTGTTCGACGTACCGGTCGGCGGCCGGACGCAGGCGGGCCGCGTGCCGGTCGAAGAAGCTGGCCGCAGCCGTGCCGGGCCAGCGTTCGGGCAGCAGTGCCGGGGGCAACTGCGGGTCCCGGAAGAGGAACGTACGCCACGCGTGCACGAGCCGGAACCGGGTCGCGTACGCCTCCTCGTCGCTGCTGCGCACGGTGACGGCGGCGAGCAGTGGGCGCTGGTCGGCGACGAAGCGTTCGTAGGCTTGGCCGATCTCGGTGAGGTTCCAGGCCCGGCGGACCACACCCATCGCCCCGGGTGTGCCCGAGAAGTGTGCGGCGGTGAACCGCTCGAACTGGATGCCGGCCTCGGCGAGTAGCAGGTCGACGTCCTCGGCGGGGCGGGTTGCCACCCAGGTCTGCTCGTCGAGCGTGCCGTAGCCGAGGAAGCTCAGGTTGGCGGCGAGCCGCTGCCGGTCCCGTCGGGAGCCCGGAGCATCCAACACCAGCAGATCGAACCGGCCATCCCAGGTGACCCGGCCGGTCCGGTAGATCCGGGCCGCTGCCTCGTCGAGTCGCCGGGCGGCTTTCGGCGTGATCGAATATCCCGGTCCGGAGGCCAACCGGAGTGGCTCGAGCCAGCCCTGACGCACCATCCGGGACACGGCGGTGCGAACGGCTGGCGGTGCGATTCCCAGCGGCGCCAGCAGCTTGACCAGGGCGGCAACGGGTGCGCGGCCACCCTTCGGACGGAGGTGGTCGCCGTACAGGTCGAAGAGTGCCGACCGTGCCTGCATGACCGCACATTGTGACAGGCCTTCTCAAGATAAGCTAGATGCTGTTACATCAATGCTGCTCCGGTTTGGGTCCGGCGGTGTTCATCAGGGAAAATCGTTGGTCGACACCCCCGCGACCGTTGCGGGTGGTCGTGACGAAGTGGCTGTGGGGCAACCCACCGACCCTGGTGTAGGTCTGAGGGGAGACAACATGGCGGCGATGAAGCCGCGGACGGGCGACGGTCCGCTGGAAGTCACCAAGGAGGGGCGGGGCATCGTCATGCGGGTCCCGCTGGAGGGCGGTGGCCGGCTCGTCGTCGAGATGACTCCCGACGAGGCCAACGCGCTCGGTGACGCGTTGAAGGCTGCGGCCGGCTGAGTAAGGAGTGCTCCGGGCGGCTCACACCGCCCGGGACGTTCTTCCGACCCTGAGCCACCGGTATCGCCGGTGGCTCAGGGTCTTCATCGGCGCGGGCAGGCGGGTTGGGTTCCGCTCCGCGACACTTTCCTGGAGGTACGGTTCCGCGTGCTCGCCATCCGTCTGATCGCCGAGCCCGACCGGCTCGACGTCCTCGTCCTGCCTGTCCGTCCCGCCGATCAGGCAGCGGGAGGTTGCACCTCGGCCGAGCCCATCTCGACCGCCGTGGCTCCCCCGGACGGCACTGCCGACGAGGCCACCGCGCTGGTGCCGGCGGCCCGACTGAACGGCCGAGCCGGCGAGATCCACACCCAGCTGCGCCCCGGAGGCACCCCCGGCCGGCTCCTGCTGCTCGGCATCGGCGACGGCGGCGAGGCGGCCTGGAGGACGGCAGGCGCGGCCCTGGCCCGCTCCGCCGCGAGTGAGACGCATATCACCATCGCGCTGCCGGCCGAGGTGACTCCGGCCGCGGTGCGCGGGCTGGCCGAAGGGCTGCTGCTCGCCCCGTACCGGTTCCGGATGACTGCCGCCGGCGACCCGCCGGCACTCAACGGCGTCGATCTTCTGCTCTCCGACCCGGCCGCGTTCGAGGCCACCGTCGCCACCGCCCGGACCACCGCGGCGATGACCAATCTCGCCCGCGACCTGACCAACACCCCCTCCTCGGTGAAGACCCCGCAGTGGTTCGCCGACCAGGTGGAGTCCGCCGCGGCCGATCTGCCGGACCTGCGACTGCGGGTCCGTGGCCCGGCCGAGCTGGCCGCCGAGGGCTTCGGCGGGATCCTCGCCGTCGGCGGTGGCTCGCCCAGCGGCCCCCGGCTCGTCGAGCTGGACTGGCACCCCGCCAATGCGCGTACGCACGTGGTGCTGATCGGCAAGGGCATCACCTTCGACACCGGCGGCATCTCGATCAAGCCGGTGCCGGCGATGAAGCTGATGCGCAAGGACATGGCCGGCGCGGCTGCGGTCGTCGCCGCCACCCTCGGTGCCGCCGCGCTGCGGCTGCCGGTCCGGGTCACCACGCTGGCCCCGCTCGCCGAGAACATGGTCAGCGGCTCGGCGTTCCGCCCCGGCGACGTCGTCCGGCACTACGGCGGAACGACAAGCGAGACGACCAACTCCGACGCTGAGGGCCGGTTGGTCCTCGCCGACGCGCTGGCGTACGCGGTGCAGCAGCTCAAACCAGACCTGCTGCTCGACCTGGCCACCCTCACCGGTGCCAACGCCGTGGCGCTGGGCAAGCGCACCGCCGCCCTGTACAGCGAGAACGACCAACTGGCCGCTGACGTGCTCGCCGCGGCCGAGGCGGCCGGCGAGTCGGCGTGGCGGATGCCGCTGCACAGTGACTACGTCGAGTACCTGGGCAGCGAGATCGCCGACCTCTACAGCGCACCGGCGCAGGGTGCCGGCTCGGTGTTGGCCGCGCTCTACCTTCGCGAGTTCACCGGCGACCTACGGGACCGTTGGCTGCACCTGGACATGTCGGCCCCGTCCTGGGCGGACGGCGACCACGCCGAGGTCAGCCGCGGCGCCACCGGTTGGGGCGTTCGGTGGTTGCTGCGCTGGCTGGCCAGCGTCGACTGACTGGATCAGCACTTCACCGCGGCGAGCAGCCCGTGCCCGACCGGCAGCAGCGCGGGGATCCAGTGCTCCGACTCCCGGACCGCCTTGATCGTCTCGCGGACCGTCACCGTCTCCGCGTCCCGGGCGGCCGGGTCACCGATCCGGCCGCTCGCCAGCACGCCGTTGAGCGCCAGCACGCCACCCGGGCGCAACAGCCGCAGCGCCGCTTCCACGCAGGCATGGAAGCCGGTCGCTTCCGCGTCCACGAAGACCAGGTCGTACGCGCCGTCGGCGAGCCGGGGCAGCACGTCGAGCGCACGACCGGTGATGATTCGCGTGCGGCCGGCCGCGAAGCCCGCCTCGGCGAAGATCCGCCGGGCGATCCGCTGGTGCTCCACCTCCACGTCGATGGTGGTGAGCACACCGTCGACGCGCATGCCGCGCAGCAACCAGACCCCGCTCACACCGGTGCCGGTGCCGATCTCCACCACCGCGCGGGCGTTGCCGGCGGCGGCCAGCAGCCGCAACGCGGCTCCCGCACCAGGGGTGACCGCGTCGAGGCCCACCTCCCGGGCCAGGCTGCGGGCGGTGCGCAGAACGAGATCCTCGGTGACGTACGACTCGGCGAACTGCTGAGCCTGGGCCGTCGAACTGTCGGAACCGGCGACCGTGGCGATGGGGCACCTCCGGGGGCGGTGCGTGGTGCGGGGGCGGGTTGGCACTGTGAGCGTAGAGGCGACCGCTGTGGGGCGCAGCCGCGCCTCCGCCTGACGCGATCACCGGGGCAACCGCTGACTCCACCGCGTGCATCCGTGCAATCCTGGAGGCGGTATCCCGTCAGCCGCGACCAGACCGGTCCGTGGCCGGGCGACGCGGCGCGGGATCCGGGGACGGACTGGGAGGCACCGACGTGACCGACGGCTGGGAGTGGCGCCGGGGCGGTGAGACTCCGGCGCGACCGCCCGGGGCAGAGGCCCCGCCGGGACCGCCGTCCACACCGGGGGCTGGCAACACGCCAGTTGTGCCGCCCGTCGGGCCGTCGCCGAGCTGGCCGGCCGTGACCGCGGGCGGGCCGGGCGCGGCTGGCGCTTCGCCGTGGTGGTCGGACGCGCTCGCCGATCCGTGGCGGGATCCGGCGGCGCCGACCGCGGTGGTGGTGCCCGGGGTGGTGGCGGTCGGCACCGAGCCCGAGCCGGTCACCGATCCGGATGCGCCGGGCCGCTCGACGCTGCGCCACCTGTTGCTCATCCCCGTGATCACCGCGCTGCTGGCCGGCACCCTCGGTGGCGCGCTGGGTTACGCGTTCGCGGTGCGCGGCGGGGCCGGTGGGGTGGTGCTCGGCGGTGCACCGGCGGAGGCTCCAGCGCTGGCCCAGCGCAAACCGGAGTCGCTGGCCGGTGTCGCCGAACGTGTCCTGCCCAGCGTGGTCACCGTCCGGGTGAGCAGCCTCGGCGGGACCAGCGAGGGCTCCGGCTTCATCGCCACCGCCGACGGCCATGTGATCACCAACGACCACGTGGTGGCCGGCGGCACTGGCAACGCCTCGGTGGTCTTCAACGACGGCACTACCGCGTCGGCGACCATCGTCGGGCGGGACCCGGAGTCGGACATCGCGGTGATCAAAGTGAGTCGTTCCGGGCTGCGAGCGGTGGAGTTCGGCGACTCCGACGCGCTGGCGGTCGGTGACCCGGTGCTCGCCATCGGCTCGCCGCTGTCGCTGGCCAACACGGTCACCGCAGGCATCGTCAGTGCCCTGGACCGGACGATGCAGGCCGGCGAGCCGGGTGGCCCGATGCGCTACTACGCGGCCATCCAGACCGACGCCGCAGTCAACCACGGCAACTCGGGCGGCCCGTTGGTCGACGGCGCCGGTCGGGTGGTCGGGGTGAACTCCACAATCAAGTCGCTGGTCGCCGAGGGGCAGGAAGCGGGCAATATCGGGCTCGCCTTCGCCATCCCGATCAACCAGGCCAAGCGGGTTGCCCAGGACATCATCGGCACCGGCAAGGCCCGGCGTACGGTGATCGGCGCCCGGGCGGACAGCCATACCGGGGCTGCCGGGGATGGTCTGCGGCTGGCGGAGGTGGAGCCGTCCGGCCCGGCGGACAGCGCCGGGTTGAAGGCCGGCGACGTGATCCTCAAGATCAATGGGCGGCCGATGACCGAGCCGACGGACCTGACCGCGTTGGTCCGCAAGTTCGCGCCGGGTTCGGTAGTGACCGTCGAGTTTCGGCGAGGTGCCGACCGGCAGAACACTTCGGTGACGCTCGCTGCGGACGCGAAGTGAACAGCGGCTCACCCCTTGCCCGAACGCGGTCCGGCGTGCGTAGTCTTGCTGCTGACGCCGAGAGGAGGCCAGCGGGATGTTCGACAACCTGAACTGGTGGGAGATCGGGGCGCTGCTGCTCCTGGCGCTGTTGATCTTCGGTGACCGGCTGCCCGCAGTCATCAACGACGGCCTGCGGTTGGTGCGCAACCTGCGCAACATGGCCCGCAACGCCACCGGCGACCTGAGTCGTGAGCTGGGCACCGACATCCAGCTGGAGGATCTGCACCCGAAGGCGTTCATCCGCAAGCACCTCCTCAGCGAGGAGGACGAGGCGGCGATCCGCAAACCGTTGCAGGGCGTCTACGACAACCTGCGCGCGGACGTCAGCGGCGTGCACGAGGACCTGAAGGACGTGGCGAGTGCTGCGGACCTTCGGTCGAACGGGACCAGGCCCGGCGCGGCCACCAGCAGTACGTCGGCGCCAGCCCCCCGCGCCAGCTACGACGACGCAACCTGACCGACCCGTAAGGTGATCAGCCCGCCGGCCGAGCGGCCAGCGGGCTGATGGTGTTTCAGACGGTCAGCGCCCGGCGGGCTTGAGGCCGAGCGGCTTGCCGAGCAGCGACTCACGGCGCAGCGCGAGCCGGTCGGCGATCGTGCCGAGCGCCTGCGCGGCCGGGGACGCCGGCTCGGCCAGCACGATCGGGTTGCCGGCGTCGCCAGCCTCGCGGACCCGGGTGTCCAGCGGGATCTGCCCGAGCAGCGGCACCTGAGCGCCGATGGTCCGGCTCAGCGACTCGGCGACAGCGGCACCGCCCCCGGCACCGAAGATCTCCATCCGGGAGCCGTCTGGCAGCTCCAACCAGGACATGTTCTCGATGACGCCAACCACCCGCTGGTGGGTCTGCAGGGCGATCGCACCGGCCCGCTCCGCCACCTCGGCGGCGGCGGCCTGCGGGGTGGTGACCACCAGGATCTCCGAGTTGGGCAGCAGTTGGGCCAGCGAGATGGCCACGTCACCCGTGCCCGGGGGCAGGTCGAGCAGGAGAACGTCCAGGTCGCCCCAGTAGACGTCGGCCAGGAACTGCTGCAACGCCCGGTGCAGCATGGGGCCGCGCCACACCACGGCGGCGTTGCCGGAGGTGAACATGCCGATGGAGATCACCTTCACGCCGTGCGACTGCGGCGGCATGATCATGTCCTCGACGCGGGTGGGCCGGGCCTCCGTGCCGAGCATCCGGGGCACCGAGTGGCCGTAGATGTCCGCGTCGACGACGCCGACGGAGAGCCCGCGGGCGGCGAGAGCCGCCGCCAGGTTGACCGTCACGCTGGACTTGCCGACGCCACCCTTGCCGCTGGCCACCGCGTACACCCGGGTGCGCGAGCCGGGCTGGGCGAACGGGATGACCGGTTCCTCGCTGGCACCCCCGCCGCGCAGCTGCGACTGCAACGACTGCCGCTGCTCGGGGCTCATCACACCAAAGTCGATCTCCACACCGGTGACGCCGGGCACCGCGGCGACCGCGGCGGTGATGTCGTTACGCAGCTTGTCCTTGAGCGGGCAGCCGGCGACGGTGAGCAGCAGCTCGACCCGGACGACGCCGCTGACAGCGATCGTGGCGGAGCGGACCATGCCCAGCTCGGTGATTGGCCGGCGGATCTCCGGGTCGTTGACGGTGGCCAGGGCGGCCTGGATCGCGTCCTCGACGGTGCTCACGGGTGCTGACATGCCCGCAATGCTACGTCGCGGGGCATCCGCTGCCGCTGTTGCCCGGGGTGGTGTGAGCCAATCGATGACCCTGTCTCGACCCGCTGGTCAGCTGTCCGCCTGGCGCGGCCCGGTGCCGCCCGGTCGGGCGTCCCGGTCGAAGTCGCCGTCCAGGTCGTCGCGTGGTTCGTCCAGGCCGACACCGTCGGTCGGCCGCTGGCTGCGCTTCTCCTGCCGGCTGTCCTTCTCCTGCTGGCGGCGCTCCAGCCGCTGCCGGCGCTGCCCCACCTCGTCGAGCTCCTCGGCCAGCCGGGCCAGCTCGGAGCGGAGGAAGTCGCGGGTGGCCACCTCACCCATCGCGATCCGCAGTGCCGCGATCTCCCGTGCCAGATACTCGGTGTCCGCCTTCTGGGCGGTGGCCCGTCGCCGGTCCTCCTCCAGGGCCACCCGGTCCCGGTCGGCCTGCCGGTTCTGTGCCAGCAGGATCAGCGGCGCCGCGTAGCTGGCCTGCAACGACAGCACCAGGGTCAGGAACGTGAAGGTGTACGGGTCGAAGCGCAGGTCCGCCGGGGCCAACGTGTTCCAGACGAACCAGATCGTGATCACCACCGTCATGACGACGATGAAGTTTGCGGTCCCCATGCCCCGGGCGATGCCCTCCGACCAGCGGCCGAACGCCTCCGCGTCGAACCGGGGAAGTTTGATGCCGCGGGGCTCCCGGGGCTGGTCGAGCCGTTCCGCCCGCCGCTGCTCAGCCATCTGCGCCATCCAACGCCGCCTCGGTGACGCCCGGGGCGGCCAGAGCGTCGCGATCCCGCCAGTCCCGGGGTAGCGAGTGGTCCAGCACGTCGTCCACCGTTACGGCGCCGACCAGCCGGTTGTTGCGGTCGATCACCGGCATGGCGACCAAGTCGTAGGTGGCCATCCGGCGGGTGATCTCCGGCAGCGGGGTGGTCGGCCGCAGCGGGTCGATGTCGTTGACCACCACCTTGCCCAGCAGAGCGGCCGGCGGTTCGCGCAGCAACGACTGGAAGTGCACCATGCCCAGGTAGCGGCCGGTCGGGGTGTTCTGCGGTGCCCGGGTCACGAAGACCTGCGCGGCGACGGCGGGGGAGAGCTGCGGCTCCCGGATCCGGGCCAGCGCCTCGGCGACGGTGGCGTCCGGCGGCAGGATGACCGGCTCCGAGGTCATCACACTGCCCGCCGTGCCGGGCGTGTACTTGAGGAGCTGCCGCACCGGGTCTGCCTCGTCCGGCTCCATCAGGTCCAGCAGCACGTCCTGCTCCGGTGGGGGCAGCTCGTTGAGCAGGTCCGCGGCGTCGTCCGGGTCCATCTCCTCCAGTACGTCCGCGGCCCGCTCCCGGTCCAGCGCAGCGAGAATCTCCACCTGGTCGTGCTCCGGCAGCTCGCTGAGCACATCGGCCAGCCGCTCGTCGTCCAGCGCGGCCGCGACCTCGTTGCGCCGCGCGTCGGGCAGGTCCTGCAGCGCGTTGGCCAGGTCGGCCGGGCGCATGTCCTCCAGGACGGCGAGCAGGTTCGCCGTACCCCGGTTGTCGGCGATGCCGCTGAGCCCGCGCACCCGGTCCCAATCGACCTGGTGCAGGTGGCCGCGGCGGCTGAGCCGCCCGGTCTGCTCGCGTACGGCGACACGGGTCAGCGACCACTCACCGCCCCGGGTGCACTCCATCGCGACGTCCACGACCGCCCCGGGCTGGCCGCCCGGGTCGAGTTGCACCCGCCGGTCCAGCAGCTCCTGGAGCACCAGCAGCTCGTTCGGCCGCTTCTCGAAGCGGCGCAGGTTGAGGGTGCCGGAGCCGAGCACGACGGCGTCCGCATCGATGGAGGTGATCCGGTTGATGGACAGGAAGATCCGCCGACGCATCGGCATCTCGGCGACCAGGCCCACCACCTCCGGCGGTCGTTTGGTCGCCCGTAGCCGCGCCACGGCGTCACGAACCCGGCCCACCTGATCGCCGTTCGGGTCGAAGACGGCGACTCCGGCGAGACGGGCGATGTAGACCCGGGTCGGCGTGCTCACGAGCACCAGCCTAAGCGCCTAGTCTTTATCAACATGTCGACCTTGGCCTACGAGATCGTGGACGTCTTCACCGACCGACCCTTCGCCGGCAACCCGCTGGCCGTGGTGTTCGGCGCTGAGGCGCTGGCCACTGAGCAGATGCAGGCACTCGCGCTGGAGTTCAACCTCTCCGAGACGGTGTTCGTGCTGCCACCGACCCAGGTCGGTGCCACCTACCGGGCCAGAATCTTCACCCCGGTCGAGGAGTTGCCGTTCGCCGGGCACCCGAGTGTCGGCGCGGCGGTCACCGCGAGCCGGCGGGGCATGTTCGGTGTGGGGCAGGTCACCCAGGAGTGCGAAGCCGGGGTGCTGCCGATCGAGGTGACCGCGAACGCGGCGACGCTGACCGGTGGCACCCCGACCCTGGGGCCGGAGCTGGACCCGGAGCCGTTGCTGGAGATCGCCGGGCTGACCGCGGACGACTACGTCGGGCCTGCCCCACGCGTCGCCGGCTGCGGGTTGGAGTTCCCGTACCTGCCGGTGCGGGCGGAGTCGTTGGCCCGCGCCCAGGTGAACCCGGCTGCGGCGCAGCGGTACGGGGTGTCGCACGTCAGCGTCTTCTCCTGGGACGCTGCCGCGCAAACCGCGCACGCCCGGGTCTTCGTGCCGGGGATGGGCGTCCCGGAGGACCCGGCGACCGGCTCGGCGGCGCTCGGCCTCGGTGTCTGGTTGGTGGCGACCGGTCTGCTGCCGGGCGTTGGGCTGTCCCGTTACTCGGTTCGCCAGGGTGTGGAAATGAACCGCCCGTCCGCGCTGGCCTGCACGGTCACGGCGGCGGACGGCGTGGCGGTCGGCGCAACGGTCGCCGGTCAGGTGATGCCGGTGGCCCGAGGTGAGATCGCCGTCCCGCCGTTCGTGGGCTGAGCGGAGACGCCGATGCGGGAGGATGCGGGTGTGACGGACGAGAAAGCCCGCGGGGGCACGCCGCTTGTCGACGAGGCGATGAAGAAGGCTGCCGTGGCCTGGGTGAGCGTTTCCGGTGGGCCGGCGCTCGCGCTCTGGTGCGCCCCGCTCGAGGGCGCGCTGCTGGTGGTCACCGGGCCGGGCGAGCAGGCCGCGCCGGGCCTGGCCGACGCGACCGAGGCGCAGGTCACCCTGCGCGGCGACCACGGAGGTCGGATCGTCACCTGGTCGGCCCGGGTGAGCCGGGTGCAGCCGGGCACCGAGGCGTGGGACACCACCGCGCCGCTGGTCGCGGCGAAGCGCCTCAACGCGCCCGGCCCGGCCGCCGACCTGGTGGCCCGCTGGGCCGCGGACGGCTGTTCGGTGAACCGTCTCACCCCGGCCGGTACGCCGCTCGCCGGCGCGGACCTGCCGGCCGACGCGCAGGCCGAGCCACCCCGTGCCACTCCGGCGGTCCGGGCCACCCGCAAGCCGTTCCGCCTGCACCGGGTGCGCCGCCGCTGATTGAGTCGTCAGCCCGCCCGACCGCCGACGCCCACCACCTCGGCGTAGGTGTCGACGAGGGCCAGCACCTCGCCCAGTGTGCCGAGCGTGGGGCCGCGCCAATCCAGGTCGGCGTTGAAGACCATGTGTGTGGCCAGGTCCGGTGCGGCGAGCCGCACGGCGGTCATCCCCGCCCGCTCGGCGCCGGTCAACTCCTGGCTGCCCCCGTCACCGACGTACAGGCAGTCCCTCGGTGCGAGCCCGAGCCGCTGGCAGGCGGTCAGGTAGAGCGCCGGATCTGGCTTGCATCGGCCGACCTGCACCGAGAAGACCCGCACGTCGAGCAGTGGGGCGATCGCGAGTTGTGGCAGGAAGGCCGGCAGCTCATGCGTACAGTCGCTGATCACGCCGGTCCGCAGGCCGCGCTGGCGCAGGGCCGCCAGCACCGGCACGGCGTCGGCCCGCAGCCAGGTGTCCGCGCGGACCGCCCGGTGCCGGGACGCCACCGCCGCCCGCACCGCATAATCGCTGGGGTGTACGCCGGCCTGGGCGCACACCCAGCGAAGGGTCGCCTCCGCGTTGCCGAGCCTCCCGGTGGCCCGCTCGTAGTAGGTGCGGTCCAGCACGTCGGTCAACGTTTCGGTGGGGCACCCGAGCAGCTCAGCGGTGCCGACGTGCGCGGCACCACGCTGCACCGAACGGGTCAGGGTGCCGAAGAAGTCGAACAGCACCGCCTGGTAGCTGGGCATGGCGAAGCGCCTCCGGGCGGTCGAGGGTCGCTGGCGCGAACCCGCGTGATCGTAACGGAGCGCTGACTGTCCGTCTTGTCCGTCATACGTGTGAGGATTACGTCCCGTGCCCCCACCTTCACACCGCCCCTCGGAGGACCTGCTGACCACCGGGGCAGTCGGCCTGGCCGTGGTCGCCGTGTCGTCGTCCGCGCCGCTGATCGCGTACGCCGCCGCTCCCGCGCTGGCCATCGCGTTCTGGCGCAACCTGCTCGCGGTGGCCGTGCTGAGCCCCTTCTCGCTGGCCCGGCGTCGTGCCGAGTTCCGCCGGCTGACCGTGGGTGCGGGCCGGCGCGAAGGGCTGTTCTGCGTCCTTTCCGGGGTCGCGCTGGCCGGGCACTTCGCCACCTGGGTGCCGAGCGCCCAGCTCACCTCGGTCGCCACGTCGACCGCCCTGGTCGCCACCCAGCCGGTCTGGCAGGGGCTGATCGCCCGAGCCCAGGGGCGCCGACTACCGATGGTCGTGTGGATCGGCATCGCGGTAGCGGTCGGCGGCGCGGCGATCGCCACCGGAACGGACGTGGGCGTCTCCGGCACGGCTGTCCTCGGTGACGTGCTGGCGCTGACCGGCGGCATGTTCGCCGCCGTCTACACCGCCCTCGGTGAGCGGGCCCGCGCCAGCATCAGCACCACCACCTACACCACCATCTGCTACGGGATCTGCGCGCTGATCCTGCTGGTGGTCTGCCTGGTTGGCGGCGTACGGCTGACCGGGTTCGACGGGCGGACCTGGCTGGCCATCCTGGCCCTGGTGGCCGGCGCCCAACTGCTGGGGCACTCGATGTTCAACTACGCCCTGCAGAAGATCTCGGCGACCACGGTGAGCGTGCTGATCCTGCTGGAGGCGCCCGGCGCGGCCCTGCTCGGCTGGGCCTGGCTGGGTCAACTGCCCCGCCCGTACGCGCTGCTCGGGATGGCGCTGCTGCTGGTCGGGGTGGCGGTGGTGGTGCTCGGTGGTAGCCGGGCCGCTCGTCGGGCCGCACCCGTCGCGCTGCCGGCCGACCCGACTCCGCTGAACGACTGATCGCAGGCCGTGGCCCGACGCGAGGAATGTGGACGTTGGTTCCCTCCGCGGCGGGTCCGCCCGGCGTCTGTTCGGGTGAGGAGGGCGATCCGTTGACGACTGAGGACCGCACCCGGGACGGCTTCGCCGACTTCGTCCGGGCCGAAACCGCCGGGCTGACCCGGTTCGCATACCTGCTGACCGGCGATCGGCACCACGCCGAGGACCTGGTCCAGGTGGCGCTGGCGAGGGTCGCGGTGCACTGGGAGCGGGTGGACGACCCACCCGCCTACCTGCGTCGGGTGCTCTGCAACCAGGCGGCCAGTTGGTGGCGGTGGCGGCGGGCCCGCCCACCGGAGCGGCTCGGCGGCGTGCTGCCGGAGCGGGCCGGTTCCGGTGACGACCACGACCTGCGGCTCGCGCTCTCAGCGGCGTTGGCCCGGCTGACCGTGCGCCAGCGCGCTGTCCTCGTCCTGCGCTACTACGAGGACCGCACCGAGACCGAGACGGCGGCGCTGCTCGGCTGCCGGGTCGGCACCGTGAAGAGCCAGACCCGGCACGCTCTCGGCCGGCTGCGCGTCCTCGCGCCCGAGTTGGCCGAACTCGTTGGCCGCAGCCCGCAGGAGGTGACCCGATGACCGCCCGGCTCTCCGAGGCGCTGCGCCGTCTCGTCGACGATGTGCCACCGGCACACGTACCGGAAGGGCTCTTCGACGCGGCGCGGACCCGGCACCGCCGTCGCCGGGCCGCCGTCGCCGGCGCGCTCGCCGTCCTGGTCCTGCTCCTCGGCACCGGGTACGCGCTGCACCCGGTGGCTCTGCCGATGCCCGCCGGCCCGCGGCACGAGACCCCGGGCCTGCCCACCAGGCTCGTCGACCCGCCGCTGCGGACCGCCTCGGTCGGCTACTCGGCACCTGGCGTGGCGGCGATGCTCTTCGGTGGTCCCGCCGTGCGCACCAACTGGTTCGAGACCCGGATGGGTGTGGTGGCCGCCGACGACGACCGCTACCGCGTACTGGACGGCGATCCGGCCGTCGCGGGATTCGAGGCGATGCTCTCCCCGGACGGCCGGTACGTCTGGGTGGGCGATTCCCTCCTCGACCTGAAGTCCGGGAAGACCACCGTGGATCGCCCGGACGGCTACCCGCTCGCCTTCGCGCCGAACGGGAAACGGTTGGTCTACGCCGACGACGACACCACGTTCACCTCCCCGAACACCTACTCCACCCCGTACGTGGGGGTCTACGACCGGGATCGCGGAACGGACGTGCTGCGGGTGCGGGTCGGCACCACCTGGGTCCCGCCGGGGCGCACGGCAGCGCTGTCGTCGGATGGCAGCGATCTCGCCCTCCAGGTCCGCGACGAGGTCTGGCTGACCCGGGTGGGTGACGCGGGCGCGGATCGGGTCGCCGAGCCGTACCGGAAGCTGCCGCTGGCCGGCGGGCGGCTCGCCGGGGCCGGGTCGTGGCTGCCGGACGGGCGGTCGGTTGCCGTCCTGGACCGGTCCACCTGCACCGACTGCCCGGTGCCGTCCTACCAGCGCACCTGGACGTTGGCGCTTCGGTCCACTGTCGACGGCACACCACTGGCCGGCGCGGCGTTCCCGCCGTTGCGCTCCCGCTCGTTCGTGCATCTGCTCGGCTGGCGCTCGCCCGACGAAGCGGTCGCGTTGGTCGGTGTGCCGGGTCCGGCGGCGGTGGACCTCCCGGAGGACCACGACATCGCTTGGGGGCCGTATCACGAGGTCGGCACGGAGGCGGTGGAACTGGTGGCGCTACGTCGGGGGGCGACCACGCCGGAGGTGCTCTTCCGGACGCCGGAGGGCATCACCGACCTGTCGGTCGCCGCCGACCTCGCGATCAGCGGGGCGGTACGCGAGTCCGGCAGCCCCCACTACGGGCCACCACCGTTCTGGGCGCTCGCGGTGGGGTTCGTGCTGGCGGTCCTGGTCGCCCTGCCCCTGCTGTCGCTGCTGCGCCGCTGGCGTGCTCGACGTCCCCGCCGGCCCTAGACCTCGTGGACCTCGATGACCCGGGTGGTCGGTGCGGATTCGCCGAGCGCGGTACGCAGGGCCGTCCGCTCGGGGTCGACGAGGAACGACTCGTACCCGGCCCGGGTGTCGAACCGGATCACGTGAACCTCGGTCTGCCCGTCGGTGCCGCGCAGCCGCTGTTCCAGATGGCCGCCGTGCCGCCCCAGCAGGGCCAGCACCGTGTCCTCATAGCGTTGCCCGGCCGCCTCGGCTCCGACGGCAAACTCGACGATCGCGGCGAAAGTCAACATGCGGCGCTACTCCCCAATACCGACGGCCTTGGCGCTGGCCGCCCAGAGCCGGGCCGCGAGCTGCGGATCGGCGGCCTTGCGGTACGGCCGACGCAGCCGACGATCGGCGTAGTAGCCCCCGTCGACCAGCCGAGAACGATCCTGATTGGTCAGCCACAGCAGGGTCTCGGCACCCTTCTCAGGGCTGCGGAACGGCATGATCCGCATGCCGAACGCCACGACCTTGCTGTCGTTCCCGAATCGGGTGCGCACCACTCCCGGGTGGAAGCAGTACGCGGGAATGCCCGGCCAGCGCCGAGCCGCCTCGGCGGTGAACAGGACGTTCGCCTGCTTGCTGGTGCCGTACGCGCCCATCGGTCGGTAGCCGCGCAGCGGAGCGTTCAGGTCGTCCGGGTCGAGTGCGCCGAAGCGGTGTGCGCCGGAGGCCGTCACCACGATCCGGCCCACCCGGTCGGCGAGCAGATTGGTCAGCAGAAACGGGGCCAGGTGGTTGGCCTGGATCGACATCTCGAAGCCGTCGACGGTGGTGAGCGGTTGCAGCGCGATGGCCCCGGCGTTGTTGGCGAGCACGTCGATCCGGTCGTACGCGTCGCGCAGCCGCTCGGCGAGCCGGCGTACGTCGTCGAGGACCGCGAAGTCGGCGCGGAACAGCTCCGGACGCTCGCCCGAGTTTTCCCGTACCCGAACGGCTGCGGCCTGTAGGCGTGCCGGGTCCCGCCCGACCAGCACCACCTGGTCACCCCGGCAGGCCAGGTGCACGGCGGCGGCCAACCCGATGCCGGAGCTGGCCCCGGTCACCACCACCAGTCGACGCTCAGTGAGATCTTCCACAGGTCCGTTCACCCCGGTCATGGCGCGAGGTTACCGTGGCGTCACAACGCCCTTTGGGATCGTTAAGGTCTCGGATCTGTCGTCAGGTGGCGTCGGCATGCCCGCCGGACGCTGGAAGGAGCGCACCCATGGCCGCAGTCGGTCGCCCCCGCAGGTCCTGCCTCGCCGTGCCGGGTTCCAGCGTCAAGATGCTCGCCAAGGCGCAGGGGCTTCCGGCCGACCAGGTCTTCCTCGACCTGGAGGACGCGGTCGCCCCGCTGGCCAAGCCGGACGCGCGCAAGAACATCGTGGCCGCGCTCAACGAGGGTGACTGGGCCGGCAAGACCCGGGTCGTCCGGGTCAACGACCTGACCACCCCGTGGACCTACCGGGACGTCATCGAGGTCGTCGAGGGCGCTGGCGCGAACCTGGACTGCATCATGCTGCCGAAGGTGCAGACCGCCACCCAGGTGCACTGGCTGGACCTGACCCTCACCCAGATCGAGAAGACGCTCGGCCTGGAGGTTGGCCGGATCGGCATCGAGGCGCAGATCGAGAACGCCGCCGGTCTGGTCAACGTGGACGCGATCGCCGCCGCCTCGCCGCGCGTGGAGACCATCATCTTCGGCCCGGCCGACTTCATGGCGTCGATCAACATGAAGTCGTTGGTCGTCGGCGCGTTGATCCCGGACTATCCGGGCGACCCGTACCACTACATCCTGATGCGGATCCTGATGGCCGCCCGGATGCACGACAAACAGGCCATCGACGGCCCTTTCCTGCAGATCCGCGACGTCGACGCGTTCCGCGAGGTGGCCAAGCGTTCGGCGGCCCTGGGCTTCGACGGCAAGTGGGTGCTGCACCCGGGTCAGATCGACGCCGCCAACGAGGTCTACCAGCCGGCGCAGGGCGACTACGACCACGCCGAGCTGATCCTCGACGCGTACGAGCACTACACCTCGGAGGCCGGTGGCCGGCTCGGTGCCGTGATGCTCGGCGACGAGATGATCGACGAGGCTTCCCGCAAGATGGCGCTCGTGATCGCCGCCAAGGGCCGGGCTGCCGGGATGAGCCGTACCTCGACGTTCACCCCACCGGCCGAGTGACCGGTCGGGGGGGGGGGGGGGGGGGGCCGCGGCCGCGCCCCCCCCCCCCCCCCCCCCCCCCCCACCGGCCCGGGGGGCGGGTTCTCCCCTTACAACCCGGTCCCCCCCCCCGGCCGAGATCCGGCGGGGGCGGGGCCTCCGTAGCCCCCCCCCCCGACAACCGGCGGCACGTCGACCGCCCGCCGGTCAGTAGTCGCTGTTGTCACCCGTCGCGATTGCGTAGATGATCGCGGCAACGTAGAAGGCGATCAGCAGCGCGAGCAGCCCGGTGAGGATCCAGCCGATGATGATGGCGGCCTTCGCCATCCCCGCACCGCCCTCGCCACTGAGCCGGATCTGCTTCTGCGCCACATGCCCGAGGATCGCGCCGACCGGCGCGGTGATGCAGGACGCGATGCCGACCAACGCCAGCACCAGCGCCGCGATCGCCATCCCGTTGGTCTTCTGCGCCGGCGGGTAGCCATAGCCAGGGAACTGCTGCGGGTAGCCGGGCTGGGCGTAACCGGATGCCGGGTAACCGGGCATCGGCTGGCCGGCTGGCTGCGCCCCGGCGTACGGGTCGACCGGCGCGTAGGGGTCGGCGGGGCCGGGTTGGGCGGGCACCGGCTGACCGGCCACGAGGGTCGGGTCCGGTGCGGGGCTCGACGGCTGGGCCGACCATGTTGGATCGGTCCAGTTGCCGGGTGGCGGGGGATTGGTCATGCGGACTCTCCGTCAGGTCGGGGTGCGGTGTCAGGGTAGCCAGCGCCGCCCAAACCCGACGCCCCCACTACCGGGTGCCGCGTTGCTCGGGCCGGTCGTAACGGGCAGGATCCTGGCATGGCATTCGACGCGCGCGCTGCGGACCGTTCCGGCAGCCGACCCAGACGGGACGTCAGCCGCCCGGGCGGGGCCCGACGTGCCCGGGCGGCCACGCCGACGGGCAGCCCTGGGCCCGATGAGCCGGTCGCGCTGACCGACCCGGTGACCATGCGGCTCGACGGGCGGGTCGCCCTGGTGACGGGGGCGGGCAGCCCGGACGGCATCGGGTACGCCGCCGCCCGACGACTCGCCGACCTGGGCGCTCGGGTGGCCATCGTCTCCACCACCAGGCGCATCCACGAACGGGCCGGCGAGCTGGGGGTGACCGGCTTCGTCGCAGACCTCACCGACGAGTCCGAGGTCGGCGCGCTTGCCGACGCGGTCGCCGAGCAGTTGGGCGACGTCGAGGTGCTGGTCAACAACGCCGGCCTGGCCAGTCGGGCCAGCCAGGGGGTGCTGCGGCCGGTCGCGCAGCTGACCTACGAAGAGTGGCGCGGCGAGATCGACCGCAACCTGTCCACCGCCTTCCTGTGCAGTCGGGCGTTCATCGGTGGGATGGCCGAGCGGGGCTGGGGTCGGATCGTCAACCTGGCGGCCACGGCCGGCCCGGTCAACGCCCTGCCCACCGAGGCCGCGTACGCCGCGGCGAAGGCCGGGGTCGTCGGGCTGACCCGGGCGCTGGCCATGGAGATGATCGCCGATGGCGTGACCGTCAACGCGGTGGCACCCGGCACCATCTACACCGCCGCGTCCACGATGGCCGAGATCAAGCAGGGGCTGGGCACCCCGGTGGGTCGCCCGGGCACTCCGGACGAGGTCGCCGCCGCGATCAGCTTCCTCTGCTCGCCGGCCGCCTCGTACATCACCGGTCAGATGCTGGTGGTTGATGGCGGCAACAGCGTCCGTGAGGCCCGGTTCCGCTGACCTGATGGTCCAGGTCGCACCATCTCGCGCCGCTGGTCAGTAGCCCCCGCTGTCGCCGTTGTTGTTGAGGGCGACGAGGGCCAGCCAGCCGCAGCAGGCCAGCACGGTGAGCCCGGTGAAGACGTAGCCGAGGATCAGCCCCCAGGTGGCGAGTTGGTCGCCGTCCTCGCCGCTGGTGCGGATCTGCCGCTTGGCCACGTGGCCGAGGACGGCGCCGGCCGGCGGAAACACGAAGGCGAACACCAGCGACAGGATCGCCAGCACGTTGGTGCCCCGACCTGGGCTGGGCGGCGGTGGGCCGTACTGGCCGTAGGGGCCTTGCGGTGGGTACGGCGGCTGCTGGCTCCAGTGCGCCGACTGCTGCGGCCCCTGCTGCCCGTACGGCGAGGGTTCGCCCGTCGGTGGCGCGTACGGCGACTCGTACCTGGGCGGCTCGAAGGGTGACGGTGGCTGCTCGTCTGACGGCGGTCCCGACGGCGGTGGGTAGCTCACAGCTGTCCTCCTCCTGCCGGTGCCGGAAAAGTCCCTCTTGCCGGACGCTACCCGCAGCGGTGAACCTTTTCACAGCGGTTGTGTGGACTGGTCACCTTGGCCTCGTCGGCCCCGGAGACCGATACTGACCCAGCGTTCAGTTACCCACGAGTAGTGCGCGGATCCCCGGAGGCTGAGATGGCCCGACTCGCCCAGACGCCCGGCCTCACCGATGTGCAACGCTCGATCCTGGAGACCGTGCGGGAGTTCGCCGACAAGGAGATCATCCCGCACGCCCAGCGGCTGGAGCACGCCGACGAGTACCCCACCGACATCCTCGACGGGATGCGCGAGATGGGGCTCTTCGGCCTCACCATCGACGAGGAGTACGGCGGGCTCGGCGAGTCGCTGCTCACCTACGCGCTGGTGGTGGAGCAGCTGTCCCGGGGCTGGATGTCGATCTCCGGCATCGTCAACACCCACTTCATCGTGGCGTACCTGATCTCCCAGCACGGCTCCGCCGAGCAGAAGGCCCGCCTGCTGCCGAAGATGGCTGCTGGCGAGGTGCGTGGGGCGTTCTCCATGTCCGAGCCGGAGACCGGCTCCGACGTCTCAGCGATCAAGTCCCGGGCCGTCCGCGACGGCAACCGCTACGTGCTCAATGGGCAGAAGATGTGGCTGACCAACGGGGCGTACTCATCGGTGGTCGCCACCCTGGTCAAGACCGACACCGGCGCCGACTCGGTGTACGGCAACATGAGCACCTTCCTGCTGGAGAAGGAGCCGGGCTTCGGCGAGACCGCCCCCGGCCTCACCATCCCCGGCAAGATCGAAAAGATGGGCTACAAGGGCGTCGAGACCACCGAGATGGTGCTGGACGGCGTCACCGTGCCCGACTCGGCGATCCTCGGTGGCGCCGACAAGGTGGGCCGGGGCTTCTACCAGATGATGGACGGCATCGAGGTGGGCCGGGTCAACGTGGCCGCCCGCGCCTGCGGCATCTCCATTCGCGCCTTCGAGTTGGCGGTCAGCTACGCCCAGCAGCGCAAGACGTTCGGCCAGCCGCTCGCCAAGCATCAGGCGATCGCCTTCAAACTCGCGGAGATGGGCACGAAGATCGAGGCGGCGCACGCCCTAATGGTCAACGCCGCACGCCTCAAGGACGCCGGCCAGCGCAACGACGTCGAGGCCGGCATGGCCAAGCTGCTCGCCTCCGAGTACTGCGCTGAGGTCGTCCAGGAGGCGTTCCGCATCCACGGCGGCTACGGCTACTCCAAGGAGTACGAGATCGAGCGGCTGATGCGGGAAGCCCCGTTCCTGCTGATCGGCGAGGGCACCTCGGAGATCCAGAAGACCATCATCTCCAGAGGTCTGCTCAAGGAGTACAAGCTCTAACCCGCCCCCACCCCCGCGATCTTGCACTTACTGTCCCGGCATAACCGAAAAAAAGGTCAAAGGGGCAACCCAAAGCGCAAGATCGCGGGCCGCAAGATCGCGGGCCCCGGGGCGCGGGGCGCGGGGCTTACGGGAGGCGGGTTAGGTTTGCCGCCGCGCGTTCGACGATCAGGCAACGGTCTTCGACGTAGTCCATGCCGGCCTCCTTGGCGATCCGTCGGGCCTCGGCCGAGACGATGCCCAGTTGCAGCCAGACCGCCGGGGCCCCGATCGCTGCCGCGTCCCGAACCACCTGCACGGCGTCGGCTGCCGGCCGGAACACGTCCACCAGGTCGACCGGGTGCGGGATGTCGGCCAGCGTCTTGTACGCCCGTTCCCCGAACAGTTCGTCGACAGTCGGGTTGACCGGGATGATGCGCCAGCCGTATTGCTGCATTTGCAACGGCACGCCGTGCGCGGCCTTGAACGGGTCGCGGGACGCTCCCACGACGGCAATCACGGCGGAGTCGGCGAGGATCTGCTGAGCGGTACGCACCAGCCGACTGTAGCTCTGGACTCGGCTAGAGCAGCGTCAGCTGCTCGGCTGTTGACGGTGGCGGCGGCTCGGGCAGGCTGCGGTTGTCGCCCTGATCTGCGCGGTGCAGCCCGTGCCGGCGCGCGGCGATCCGGACCCGCGCGGTCAACTCCCGCTGGTACGCCTGCGGAGCGTAGGAGCCAGCCCGGTAGAGCTCGCGGTAGCGGGGCACGAGGTGCGGGTGCTCCCGGGCGATCCACTGCGCATACCACTCCCGAGCGCCGGAACGCAGGTGCAGGGGCAGTGCGGTCACGCTGGTCGCCCCAGCTGCGGCGATTGCCGACACGGTGGCGTCGATCGACTCGTCGCTGTCGCTCAGGCCGGGCAGGATCGGGGCCATCAGCACCCCCACGGAGAAGCCGGCGTCGGCCAGCGCCCGGACCGCGGCCAGCCGGCGGCGTGGGTGCGGAGTGCCCGGCTCGACGGAGCGCCAGAGCTGCTCGTCGACGAACCCCACCGAGAAGGAGATGCCAACCTTGGTCACCTCGGCGGCCTGGCGCAGCAGCGGCAGGTCCCGCAGGATCAGCGTGCCCTTGGTGAGGATTGAGAACGGGTTGGCGAAGTCCCGCAGAGCGCCGATGATCTGCGGCATCAGCCGGTAACGACCCTCGGCCCGCTGGTAGCAGTCGACGTTGGTGCCCATCGCCACGTGCGCGCCTCGCCATTTCGGCGCGGCCAACTCCCGCCGGACCAGCTCACCGGCGTTGACCTTGACGATCACCTTTCGGTCGAAGTCCGCACCGGCATCGAGGTCGAGATAGGTGTGCGTGTTTCGAGCGAAGCAGTTGTGACTGACCACGCCGTTGGCGATGAAGTCCCCGGTGCCGGTGGTGATGTCCCAGAGTGGCAGCTCCAGCCCGAGTGCCTGAATGCTCGCCACCCTGAGCGCACTCTGATGCTTCAGCGCCGCACCCTCGATCGACCGCTTGCGGGTGATGGCCGGGTCGGTCAGGTGAAAGAACCGGAGCCGTGCGGCCAGGCCGCCGGTCAACCTGACGGTCCGTACACGGTTTGGTAGGCCGCGGTCTTCTCGCACGCAGGCGAACCCGAAATGGCGCAGTGCTGCCGTCGTCTGGTCGAGGATGGCGTCGTCGCTGTTGCTGATGCGCAAGATTCCTTTGCTGCAACTGCCCTCGGCGTCGAAGATGCCTGCCAGGAAGCCGAGCCGCCAATCGTCGCTGGGGATGACGGGCCACCGGATGAGCTCGGTGATCAACTCGATGTCCCGTTGCTTCGAGGTGCCGATGGCCGACAGTGCCTGGCGTGTGGCGCTGGCCGGAGTGAATGAGAAGCGCTTCGTTTCGATGCCCTCATGGGCAAGGTAGCGCTCACTCCGACTCAACGCATCATCGTCGATCAGTGCCAGACGGAACCGATGCACGACCCCGTAGGAGTACGAGAAGGTGCCGAGATGCGCGTCCCCGCGGATCATGCCGCAGAGGTAGCCCCGGCGGTAGTCGGGTGACTCCTTGGGCCCGACGGCGAAACGGCCGGTGCCGATCAGGCGGTTGTTGGTGGTCAGGTAGGGGCGCCGGCTGCCACCCTGCATGGCTCCGGTGACGTACTTCCAGCCACGCTCGGAGAGGAAACGGTGGTCCCCGCTGGCGATGAGCGCCGTGCCGTCCTCCAGAGTGACCCGGTAGGCCGCCTTCGTGGTCGACCATTTGTCCAACACGGTGGTGACGACGTATCGCCGGTAGGGGCCGCGTCGCTCTGTCCCGTAGATGCGGTCGCCCGGCTCCAACTCGCTGATTGGCTTTGTGCGGCCGTCCGCCATCAGGATCGGGGTGTCTCCGCCCATGCAGTAAACGCACGCATGGGAACAGCCCCGGTACGGATTGATGGTCCACTCGAACGGGACACGGGACTGCCCGGGAACCCGGTTGAGGATGGACTTGGCCTGCACCTCGTAGAAGGTCATCCCGGCGAACTCGGGGGTGTCGAAGGTGCGGGCGACGGCGCCGGGCAGCGCCAGCGGCAGGGGTGGTGTCGCTGGCACTGCCCGCTCGGGGTCTCCCTCAACCGGGGGAGCGGTGAGGTTGTCCCAGCGCATGGGCACTATTCGAACACGCGTACGAGTCGAGTGCAAGTGACCCGCCGTACACCGGTGGTCGTCCGGGTGGTCGGAGAGTGGAGGATGGACACCATGGAGACGTCGACCTTCGTCTACGACGGGGACTGCGCGTTCTGCACGCGCTGCGCGGAGTTCATCGAGAGCCGCATCCCCACCGCCGCACGGGTGGTGCCGTGGCAGTTCACCGATCTGGAGGCGCTCGGCCTCACGACCGCCGAGTGCGAGGAGGCCGTGCAGTGGGTCGGCGCGGACGGCTCACGCGCCGCCGGGCCGGACGCCATCGCGAAGCTGCTCGCCGCGAGTGGTCCGCTCTGGCGGGTCGCCGGTGCTGGCCTGCGTTTTCCGCCGGTACGCGCCGCGGCCTGGCCGGTGTACCGCTTGGTGGCGCGCAACCGGCATCGCCTGCCCGGCGGCACGGCGGCTTGCTCTTTGCCGCAGGAGGCCCGGGAACGCCTCTACGGCCCGGCCGGTCGCCCGAGCGCCGGGGCCTGATCGCCGAGCGGCGCCGGTGTCGCACTGGCTCCGACCGGCTTCGGTGCCGCCTCGGGGTCCGTCGGGTCCCGGGTCGTGCCGGTCGACGCGTCGGGCGCGGGGCGGCCGATGAGCCGGCGGGCCCAGACCAGCGGGCGGACCCGCTCCAGCGGCAGGAAGCTGGTCAGCGCGGCCAGGTGGGGCGCGAACGAGATCGTGATGGTCGCGATGGTCACCGCGTGGAACGAGTAGAAGAAGCCGACCATGGCGAGCCGCCAGCGGGCCGGCAGCAGGAAGACCACCGGGCTGAGCAGCTCGAAGGCCACGATGCCGAACTGGGCGACGATCAGCAGGTACGGCACGTGGGCGATCAGGTCCGCAAGGTCGGTGCCGCGCCGGATGATCGCGCGGGCCAGGACCGAGCCGGTCAGCCAGTCCAGGCCGCCGAACCGCAGCTTTGCCCAGGCGGCCAGGAAGTACGTGCAGATCACCGCGATCTGGGTGACGCGCAGGGCCCAACCGCCGGCTTCGGTGCGGGTGGTGTCGCCGTGGCGGGCACGACCGGCGGTAGGCAGGACGGCCAGTGCGATGAGTAGCCCGAACCGGTCGTGGTCGACCTTCCCGTAGCTCATCGCGATGATCATCCACTCCAGGTACAGCGCGCAGACCGCCCAGCCGAGCAGTCGGGGCGCCCGACCGGTCGCGGCGAGGAGCGCGAGCAGCAGCAGTGCCCAGAAGATCACTGCCACCAGCGCCGGGGTCGGCGTCGGCAGCGGGAGCAGGCGGCCAATCAACAGCGGTTGGTAAAGATCGCCGGGCACGCTGACCCGGGTGCGTACCCAGGGGGTGAAGATCACCAGGTCGGCGGCGACGAAAAGGTAGATCAGGGTTCGGAACGCGGCCACCCGGCCTCGGGGCACGGCCTCGGTCAGCCAGCGGCTCATCGGGTTGCCTGCCAGCGGACTACCGTTTCATCGGTGTGTTCGCCGGTCGGTCGGCCGGCGCGGATGCCGTGCCAGCGGATGACGATGCGGACCTCGACCAGCGCGGCGGCGTCCGGGTGGCGTTCGGCGTACGCGTCGGCGACCTCGGTGAGCAGCGTCGGGTCGGCGGCGTAGCGGGCCTGCTGACCCTCGATCTCGGCGCGGCGGATGCCGGTGGCGTCCTGGCCGAGGTCGATCACGGCCCCGGAGCTGTCCACCCCCTCGACACGGGTGTCGGGCGCGGGTTCGTTCGGCGGGTTGGAGGTGGCGTACATCCGGAACGGGCCGAAAGGGAAGTCGTCGTCGCTGCCCCAGAGGGTGCCAGTCAGCAGCAGGACGAGACCGAGTGCGGTCGCGCCCAGCCGGGTCACGCGCCCGCGGGTGGTCAGGGTCTCCATCAGGTCGTGACGATACGGGATGTACCGGCTGAGCCAGGTCCCTCCGACGGCCAGTCCTGGCTGCCCAGGCGGATGATCATGTGAGCGCCCCCCGGATACGGCGAAGGCCGGGCCCGCGTCGGGCCCGGCCTCAGGTGCCGTCGTGGGGACGACTCAGTGGTTGTGCTCGGCCAGCTGCTTGCGGACGTCGTCCATGTCCAGCGCTTCGACCTGCTCGATCAGGTTCTCCAGCGCGGACTCGGGAAGGGCGCCCGGCTGGGCGAAGACGATGACGCCGTCGCGGATCGCCATGATCGTCGGGATCGACCGGATGTCGAACTTGGCGCCCAGCTCCTGCTGAGCCTCGGTGTCGACCTTGCCGAAGACGATGTTCTGGTGCTTCTCCGAGGAGCGCTCGTAGACCGGGGCGAACCGCTTGCACGGACCACACCAGTCGGCCCAGAAGTCGACCAGGACGATGCCGTCGTTGCCGGTCACCTCGTCGAAGTTCGTCGAGGTCAGCTCAACGGTTGCCATTGCACTCTCCGATCACCGCGGTTTATCTACGTCCCGTAGAACCAGGGCTGACCGTATCGAATTCCCGGGCGCTGGGGCACGAAACGTGCTCGGGGCTGCCAGGGGGCGTCGAGAGCCATCGACCCATGTCTGTTCATCCCGACCTGCGCATCGCAAATGCATGACGCACTTGCGTGACCTGCGGTAATGGGAGCGTTTCCAGGGAGATCAACCCGATCGAGCTATACGAATCGGTAACTTGGCCCTTGACAAGGAGGTATCCGGCCTGCGGAGATCGCTGATCAACCTTCGTCTCGTCACTCAGAGTAGTGTTACAAAATGATAAATGTGACCTCGGTCTCTGTTGAACCTACGCTGCCGTAAGGCAGAATTCTCGGCATCAGAGCGTGGGCGGCGGGTGCCGGGGAGGGCCCCGCCGCTCATTGCGTCTCCCCCCGCGCGAGTGGCCGGTGTGACATTTCCGCCGCCGTCACTCCCGGCCGGTTTCCTTAACCACCGGTAAGGCATGCTGTGCCGAACTCCATCGCCCTCCGTCGAAGGGGACCAGGATGCAGTTCGGCCGCTACTACGAGGAGTTCGAGGTCGGCGCGGTCTACCGGCACTGGCCGGGCAAGACCGTCACCGAGTACGACGACCACCTCTTCTGCCTGCTCACCATGAACCACCACCCGCTGCACATGGACGCGCACTACGCCGCTACCGCCAGCCAGTTCAAGCGCAACGTCGTGGTCGGCAACTACATCTACTCACTGCTGCTCGGCATGTCGGTGCCCGATGTGAGTGGGAAGGCGATCGCCAACCTGGAGGTCGAGTCGCTGCGGCACGTCGCGCCAACCTTCCACGGCGACACCATCTACGGCGAGACCACCGTGCTGGACAAGCGTGAGTCCGGCTCCAAGCCCGACCGGGGCGTGGTGTCGGTCCAGACCCGCGGCTACAACCAGGACGGCACGATGGTCTGCGTCTTCCGGCGCAAGGTCATGGTCCCCAAACAGGAGTACGCGGCCAGCGCCGTGCCCGACGGGGTGGATCCGGAGCGGCCCAGCTTCCCCGAGCCGCGCCTTCCCGAGCCGCGCTGAGCATCGCGGCGGGTCGACCGCCGTCGGCCTCTGGCCTCTTTGGTCTCTGGGCCTCTTCCCCCAGCGGGTTCTGCTGAGGAAGGGGCCCTGTAGCCGTTTTCGGGGCATATGCTGGCGCCGGAGGTTCCGATGAGCCACTCCGTCGCCGGAGAGCCGTCCTCTGCCGGTCGCCGAGCCGCACCCTTGACCACCGCTGTCTACTCCGCCACCGAGTGGGACCTGCTCATCAGCCTGCCCGGTCGGGTCCTCGTCGCCGCCGCAGCTCCCGGCCCTGGCCGCCCGGAACGGGGGGTCATGGCGGGTCTCGCCGGCCTGGATGCCGTGGCCGCAGGCCGAGCCTTCGACAGCGATCTGGTCCGCGCGGTGGTCGCCGCGATCTACGCCCGCCACGACGGCACCCCGCCACCCGCCGAGCGGCTCACCGATCTGGTGGACCTGCTGGCCGCCTGCCGGGCGGTGTGCCGGGTCCTGGGGCGGCGCGCCGACCCGGCGGACTCGGCCGCGTACCGCCAGTGGGTGCAGTCGGTCGCGGCCCGGGTCTGTCGCGCGGTGCCCAGCCCCGGCGGACGCCGGGTGGACCAGCCGGCCACCCCAGCGGACCGGCGCTTCCTGGACCGACTCGGTGCCGCGCTCGGGTTGGGCTGACCCTCGTCTGGCGTTGACCAACCGGCCCGCCGCCCCCGCCTGGCGTTGATCGACTCCATTTCGCCGAGGTGGCGGCATCCGCCGTCCGGGATACCCCCAGATCGGCGACCTGGAGTGGATCAACGCGCCGGGGGCGCGAAGCGCGCCACGCCTGGCGTTGATCGGCCTGCCCGCCGCCCGGCAGGCCGCGGTGACGAGCGCCAGCAACGGTCCGTACGCTCTGATGACCGTGACCGACGACCAGCTTGAGGTGGGCGTGGGCCCCTGGCCGGGGGACCCACCGGACGACCCTCGTTACGACCCGGAGTTGCTGGCGGAGGGGGACCGGCGCAATGTCGTCGACCGCTACCGCTACTGGCGGCACGAGGCGATCGTCGCCGACCTGGACCGGCACCGGCATGGCTTCCACGTCGCGATCGAAAACTGGCAGCACGACTTCAACATCGGCACGGTGGTCCGCAACGCCAATGCGTTCAACGCCGCCGAGGTGCACATCGTCGGACGGCGTCGGTGGAACCGGCGCGGCGCCATGGTGACCGATCGCTACCAGCACGTGCGGCACCACGAGACGATCGAGGAGTTCGTCGCCTGGGCGGTGAAGCAGGGGCTGCCGGTGTTCGGCATCGACAACCTGCCCGGGTCGCGTCCGCTGGAGACCGGCGCCCTGCCCCGGGACTGCGTGCTGCTGTTCGGCCAGGAAGGGCCCGGACTCTCCGCGCCGGCCCGCGCCGCCTGCGACCAGCTCTACTCCATCGCCCAGTACGGCTCGACGAGATCGATCAACGCGGGCGTGGCCAGCGGCATCGCGATGCACGCCTGGATTCGTGCCCACGCCGGCGCGCCGCCGGACTGAGCCACGCCCGGACACCCGAATCGGACGTTCCGGCTTGACGTGCCGGCGGTTCGGGGTGACGGTGGGGATGTGAGTGTCGCGGTGAGTTGTCCGAGATGCGGGGGCCCGGTACGGGCGCCGGATCTGATGCACACCGACTCGAGGTGTCTGCGCTGCGGCCCGGTGCCGCCCCTACACGTCCCCGAGCACATCGGAGCGGAGATCGTGGCGAGCGTGGTCGAGCGGATCACCGCGACGGCGGATCCGCCGGTGACCCCGTTGTGGTGCCCGTGGCCGCTGCCGCCCGGCTGGACTCTCACCGGCGTGGCGTACGCCGGCGACGACCGGACGGGTGTACGGGCGACCGCGGTGGCCTGCGCGGGCCCGGCGCCACTCGGCGGTGGTCCGGCCGATCTGGTCTTCGTGGCCGAGGAGCCGGGCGTCGGCCTGGGCACCCGGCTCGCCGGTCTGGCCGGCCCGGATCCGGGACCGGAGCTGGCCGAGGCGCTGACCGACCCGGGGCCGGGCCACCCCGACCACATCGGGCAGGCCAGGATCAGGGTCGGCGGGCACCCTACTCCACTGTGGTTGGTGAATTCTCCGAACGATCGAAGCGCGTACGCCGGCGAAGCTCGGGGAATGTGGCTCCATGCGATAGCCTGGCCGGCGAGTGCGGGTCACCTGCTCGCGGAAGAAGTCGTGTTACACGACCTGACCGAGTGGACTCCGCCCGAGCTCGTGTACGGCGCACCGTCCCCGTACCTATCCGGGAGAGTTTGACAATCCTCCCGGATTGACGGAAGGCGGACGCAGATATTCACTGTACGACACCAAACTGATACTCTGGGTGCCGCTGCGGTAATGGGACCCGGCGCCGCGCGAGAGGATGGCCCGCCATGGTCAAGAAGGTCCTCACCTGGGCCGGAATCGCATTCTTGATCTTCTTCGTCGCCTACCGGCCAAACTCGGCGGCGGATGTGTTCAAGTCGCTCGGCGGCGGGGTCATGGACATCGCCCAAGGGTTTGGCGACTTCTTCACCAGCCTCGTCGCTTAGCCACCGATGGGCAGCCCCTCCGGTCCACCCTTTGACCCGGACGACCCCGACCGGGAGCGTCGCGAGCGTGACACCGAGCCGATCCCGCGGATCGGGCCTGATGACGGCCCGGGCTACGGGGCCGGGCCCGGCCTGTCCGACGGTCCGTCCCTTTCGGACGACGTCGGCTATGGCGACGGGCCCGGCTATGCCGGCCAGGGCCGTTCGGGTCGGGCCTGGATCCGTGATCCAGAGGCCGGCTACCAGCAGCCGCAGATCTCCGAGGACGAGCTGGCCGGGTTGCGTGCTGACGCGACCGGCTCGGCTCCTCGGCGAGTGCTGCCACTGGAAGACGAGCCCAGCTCGCTGGTTGCCCGCTACCTCTTCCCCACCGAGCGCTACCGGGGTGAGTGGAAGCGGCACTGGATCCACCTCACCAACCCGCTTCTCATCGGCGTCGCGGCGACCTTCGTGCTCGGCTACCTCTCCGGCTTCCTCGCCGGACAGGCCGTCGGCGCGCTGACCACCATCGCCGTGCTGCTCTGGTTCGCGGTCATGGGCTGGGTGGCGTGGAAAGTCGCCGACTGGTGGTATGACCGTTTCATCCTGACCAACAAGCGGGTCATGGTGGTCAACGGCATCGTCACCCGCAAGGTGGCGATGATGCCGCTGGTCCGGGTCACCGACATGAAATACGAGCAGACGCCGACTGGTCGAGCGCTCAACTACGGCACGTTCGTGCTGGAGTCCGCCGGCCAGGAGCAGGCGCTCCGCGAGATCAAGAATCTGCCCAACCCGAACGAGCTCTACCTGCGTGTGGTCGAAGAAATGTACGAGCCGCAGGCGGTCGAGGCGCGGCTCGGCAAGGAGGCCGACGAGGCCAAGGCCGACGACGGGGCGTGAAGGTTTTCGACCGAACATCGGAGCAAGTGCGCACCTTTCGTCATGGACCGGAACGCCTCTGACGTGGCACCCTGCCAGCACGACTGGGGCGTGGAGGTGGGCGGTGGCGAGCAAGGACCCGTTGGAGGAGCAGTTCCGCGAGTTCGTCGCGGCCCGCTCCGCCGCGCTCCTACGCACCGCTTACCTGCTCAGCGGCGACTGGGCCACGGCCGAGGATCTGCTCCAGACGGCGCTGACCAAGACCTACCTCGCATGGAAGCGGCTCGGCGGGATCGAGGCCGTCGAGCCGTACGCCCGACGCGTCATGGTCAACACGTCGACGAGTTGGTGGCGGCGGCGCTGGCACGGTGAACGCCCCACCGAGGTGCTGCCTGAGCGGGCCGGTGTCGACGAGATCGAGCAGCAACTTGACCGTGATCTGCTCTGGCGGCACCTCAGGGAGTTGCCCCACCGGCAGCGGGCGGTGTTGGTGCTGCGTTACTACGAGGACATGTCGGAGGCGCAGACCGCTGCGATGCTGGACATCTCACCGGGAACGGTGAAGAGCCAGTCGTCCCGAGCGCTGGCCACGCTGCGCCGGCGGATGGGCGCCGACGCACCGGACCTGGCCCCCGCAGCCGGCACTGCCGGTCGGTCGGTCTCAGCCGGCACTGCCGGTCGGTCGGCCCCAGCCAGCGGTGCCGCCGCGTCGCTGCGATCCCGACAGGCGGCGGCCCGACCCACTCCCCGCCCGGCCACCCCCCGCTCGGCCACTCCGGGACCGATCGGCCCGCAGGTCGTGCTGCCCACCGCCCCGGCGGCCGTGCCCGTCGGCACCGGCTCCGGGGAGCAGCAGTGAACGGAATCCCAGGCCGGCCCGACAACCTGAGGGACGGCCCTCGGCGTTCATACCAGGTGCGGTCGGACGAGCTGGAAGGTGCGGTGCGGGAAACCCTCTCGCGCCAGGTAGCCCTTGCCCGCCCACAGGGCGTCGACCCGGCGGGCCAAGCCATCCGCCGGGCGAACCGGATCCGGCGTCGACGCACCGCAGCCGGCCTCGCCTTCGCGGCGGCCGCCACCGTGCTGCTCAGCGCGGGCATGGCCCAGCTCGGTGCCGATACCGGGCGGGACGGGGCACCCATCGTGGTGATCGGTGACCCGGACCCGTCACTCCGGCCGATCCCGACGGCCAGCATCCCAGGACCCGACCCCTCGCCCGGAGAATCCGCGGGCATGCTCGCGAGCGAGACGCTGGTCAGCGCCGACGGACGGCGGCTGGTGCTGCCCGACGTCGGGCCGGCCGAACGCGCCCAGCTCCTGCCCAACGGCGACGGTTGGCTGTTGGTCAGCACGCCAACCACCGCCGGTCGCTCCCTCTGGGTGGTGCAGAACGACGGCTTGGTGCAGGTGCTGCTGGCCGGGGCAGGCCCGATCGTCCTGGCACCGAACAGCCGCCAGGTCGCCTGGCGGGACGGCAGCGACCTGCTGGTGGCGGGGGTGGTCGGCACCCAGCTCATCGGGGCGGCACGCACCCCGGCGCCCGCAGAGGCGGAACCCGTCGGGTTCGTCGGAGACAGCGTGCTGGTCCGACTCGACCCGGCCAACGCCGGTCATACCCTGTGGCGGCCCGCTGCCGGGGAGCTGCCCGAGGCCGTCGGTCAGCAGACGCTCAACGTCTACGGAGGGCTGCCCGATGGGCGGCTCGTCGGCCAGCTCGCCACGACCGACCCGGGCAGGACCTGCCTGGCCGTGCTCGACCCGACGCACCTGTCTCCGACACAGACCGGCTGCGGCCCGGACCTCGACCAGGACGGAGTCGGCGGGATCTCCACGGACGGGCGGTGGCTGCTGGTGAACGGGCAGGTTGGCAAGGCCAGCCGGGCCCTGCTGGTCGACCTCTGGCGGCTCGGGCCGAGCACGGCCGCCATTTCGGCCGGCCCGCCGATGACCGGCGCGATCGTCTGGAGCAACGAGTCCCACGCCTCCTACCTCGACGGCACCGGAAATCTGGTCCGGGTCGACGTCGGCCGTGTGCGGGCAGGCAAGCCTGCCAGCCCCGCGCCGGTGCCCGGCGTACCAGCCGGAGACCGGCCAGTCCTGGTGACCGGCTTCTGACCGGCGCGGTCGGGGTGACCTCCGCGAGCCGGGCTCGGGTGTCGCTCGGTAGCGTCGGACGGTGACCTCGCGTACCGGCTCCGCCCCGCGGATCGACCTGCACACCCATTCGACGGCCAGCGACGGCACGCTGACCCCGGCCGAGTTGGTTGGCGCTGCCTCCAAGGCGGGGCTGGACGTGCTCGCGATCACCGACCACGACACCACTGCCGGCTGGGCTCCGGCCGTGGACGCGTTGCCGCCGGGGCTACGCCTGATCAGGGGCGCGGAGTTGTCCTGTCGCTGGTCCGGCATGCGGCCGGCGGTGCCGCTGCACCTGCTGGCGTACCTGTTCGACCCGGACCACCCGGAACTGGTTGCCGAGCTGGCCCGGGTGCGGGCCGCCCGGGAAGAGCGCGGCGAACGGATCGTCGCGCTGCTGCGCGCCGACGGCATCGACGTGAGCTGGCCGGACATCCTGGTCGGTGCGGGCGGCGGCACCGTGGGCCGCCCGCACATCGCACAGGCGCTGATCCGGGCCGGCCTGGTCGGCAGCACCCGGGAGGCCTTCGGCCCGGACTGGCTTGGCGAGCGGTACCGGCTGCCCAAGGACGACATCGACGTGTTCCGGGCGATCCGGCTGGTCCGGGCGGCCGGCGGCGTGCCGGTCTTCGCCCATCCCCGGGCCACCCGGCGTGGGCGGGTGGTGCCCGACGAGCTGATCGCCGAGCTGGCCGCCGCCGGGCTGGCCGGGCTTGAGGCCGACCACGAGGACCACAGCCCGGCTGAGCGGGAGCACGTACGGGGGCTCGCCGCCCAGTGGGGCCTGTTCGTCACCGGCTCCTCGGACTTCCACGGCACCCACAAGACCGTCCAGCTCGGAGATTTCAGCACCAGCGTCGAGGCGTACGAGCGGATCGTCGCCGAAGGGGTGACCGAGGTCGCTTCCGGCTGATCCCAGTTTCACCCGATCGCGGCACGGATAGGTTGATCACGTGGATCTGAAGTTGTTCGGTGAGGTTTTCGTGACCCTGCTGGTGATCACTGACCCGCCGGGCATGGTGCCGATCTTCCTGGCGTTGACCGGCCCGCTGCCCGCCCGCGACCGTAATCGGGCGGCCTGGCAGGCCGTCACCCTGGCCCTGGGCGTGATCGTGGTCTTCGCGGTGGCGGGGCAGACCCTGCTGGACTACCTGCACGTGGACCTGCCGGCGTTGCAGGCGGCCGGTGGGCTGTTGCTCGTGCTCGTCGCCCTGGAGTTGCTGACCGGTAAGACCGACGGCCCGAGCTCGGACGCCACCTCGAACATCGCGCTGGTTCCGCTCGGCACGCCGCTGCTGGCCGGCCCGGGCGCCATCGTGGCGACCATGCTCTTCGTCCAGCAGGCCGACGGGTTGGGCGACTACACCGCCATCGCCGTGGCGATCCTCGCCGTGATGCTCGCGGTCTGGATCGTCCTCCGCTTCTCCGGCGGCATCGTGAAGATCCTGCGTCCCGGGGGGATCGAGGTGCTGACCCGGATCGCCGGCCTGCTGCTGGCCGCGATCGCCGTGCAGCTCATCGCCGACGCGGTGTTCGCCTTCGTCACGCAGTACGTCAACATGACCTGACCGGCACACCCACGATGTCGGAGGCGGATGGCAGGATCGCAGGCGTGCGACGATCCTCCTCAGCGGGACGGCCTGCGGCCGGCGGCCGGGCCCCCCAACAGCGCGCTGGCGGCGCCGAGCAGCTCGGCTTCGAGGGCATGCCGGAGCGCCTGTTCGTCTGCACACCGAGCAAACTCGGCGCGTATGCGGACTGCCCACGCCGCTACCGCTACTCCTACGTCGACCGGCCGGCCCCGCCCAAGGGCCCGCCGTGGGCGCACAACTCGCTCGGCGCCAGCGTGCACACCGCCCTGAAAAACTGGTATGCGTTGCCCGCCGACCGGCGCCGCCCCGAGGCGTTGACCACCCTGCTCAAGGCCACCTGGGTCCGTGAGGGTTACCGCGATGGCGAGCAGGAGCGGGCCGCCTACCGGCGGGCGTTGGGCTGGTTGGAGGCGTACGTCGAGACGCTGGAGCCCGATGCGGACCCGCTCGGCGTGGAGCGGGTGGTGGCGGTCAAGACCGCCGTGCTGGCGTTCAACGGCCGAGCCGACCGGATCGACTCGCGGCCCGGGCCGGAAGGGCCGGAGCTGGTCATCGTCGACTACAAGACCGGCCGCACCGGGCTGGACACCGACGACGCCCGGGGCTCGCAGGCGTTGGCGCTCTACGCGTATGCCGCCGAGCGGGTGTTCCGCCGACCGTGCCGTCGGGTGGAGCTGCACCACCTACCGACCGGCACGGTCGCCGGTCACGACCACACCGCCGAGTCGCTGGCGCGACAGTTGACCCGCGCCGAGGAGACGGCCCGCGACATCATGACCGCCGAACGGGCCGTCGCGGACGGCGCCGACGCGGACGAGGCGTTCCCGGTGGCACCCGGCCCGCGCTGTGGCTGGTGCGACTTTCGGCGGCACTGCCCGACCGGCGCCCAGATGCCGGGCAAGGAGCCGTGGGCGGCCATGGACCGGCCCGCTGACGGGTGACCCTCGGGGCGCAAGAGACAGGTCAGCCGGCCAGCGGGGCAGCGGTGTGGCGGGCGGCCCGTTCCTTGGCCGCCTGGATCAACGGCCCCTCCAGATAGCGACGGGGGACGGCAGCGAACGCGAGCCGCAGTGCGCGCACGGTCAGTTCCGCCGACAGAGCGGTGGTGGGCAGACCGAGCCCGCCGTACATGCGGCGCGCCCAGGCCGGCAGCAGTGCGAGCGCGGTGCCGGCGATCCCCAGGTATGCCCAGCGCGGGGGGCCGAGCGTGAGCCCCAACCGGGCCGGCAGGCTCAGCTTCCACGGCAGTGGTGGGGCAGTGAGGAAGAGCGCCGTCTCGGCGGCCTCCCGGGTCATCCGCAACTGTGGCCGTACGACGCGGTAGTACTCGGCGACTTCGGCAGCGGTGCCGGGGACAGTGGCCGGGTCCAAGCCGACCAGAGCGGCAGACCGGCGCTGCTCGGTGTAATAGCCGTCCACCTCGTCGTCGGTGAGCGGCAGCCCGGCACGCCGGGCCGTGCTGAGGAACGACTCGACCTCGGTGACGTGCACCCAGCGCAGCAGGTCCGGATCGTCGATCCGAAACTCCAGGCCGGTCGCTGGGTCGGTGGCCCGCAGTCGGGCGTGCAGCCGGCGCAGCCGGGCCCCGGCGGCTTCCGCCTCTGCGGTGGTCCCGTAGACGGTGGTCGCCACGTAGGTGCTGGTGCGGACCAGGCGACCCCAGGCGTCGGTGCGGTAGTTGCTGTTCTGCGCGACCCCGGCCATCGCCCGCGGGTGCAACGCCTGGAGGTAGAGCGAGCGCAGGCCGGCGACGATCAGGATCGGCTCCTCGTGCACCTTCCACGTGACCGAACCCGGACCGAAGAGGCCGAGGTCATCGGAGTCCACCGCCCAAGCGTGCCACGGCCGGGCCGACCCCGTCGCCCACGTGCCGCCTGTGCCGCCGGTCAGACGTCGGCCGAGCGGCGGGCCCGGCAGCTCGGGCAGAGGCCCCAGAAGGTCACTTCCGCCTCGTCCACCTCGAACCCGTGCGCGACGTTCGGCTCCAGGCACGGCGCGCTGCCCACCGCGCAGTCGATGTCGGCGATCTCGCCGCAGCCCCGGCAGACCACGTGGTGGTGGTTGTCGCCCACGCGCGCCTCGTAGCGGGCGGGACCGCCGGCCGGCTCGATCCGGCGGGACAGCCCGGCCCGGGACAGCGCACCCAGCACGTCGTAGATCGCCTGGGTGGAGACCGAGTCGAGGCGTTCACGGACGCGCCGGGTGATCTCATCGACCTCCAGGTGGCCGCCGCCGGCCAGCACGTCGAGCACCGCGAGGCGCGGCCGCGTGACACGCAAGCCCTTCGATCTCAGCTGCTCCTCGGCACCGGACATTGGCCAATGACAGCACGCCCGACCAGCCTCGACAACCGTCGCCCGGTCCGGGTGGCCACCGACACAGCCGGGAAGGTGGAAGGTACGGCTCACCACGGTGAACCCGATCGAGGCGGCGTGCGTGTGTCCGGTCGAGAGCCGGGGGATGTCCCGCGGACCGTACGCTGACCAACCCCTGACCATGATCCACCTGGAGGGTTCGATGTTCGAGGAGATCCTGGGTCTACCGGTACACGTCCTGGTGGTCCACGCGGTCGTCGTGTTCGTGCCGCTGCTGGTGGTGCTGGCCATCGCGTACGTGGGACTGCCGCGGTGGCGGAACCGGCTGGCCTGGGCCCTGGGCATCCTCGCCGTGGCCGCGCCGGTGACAGCCTTCGTCGCAGTCAAGTCGGGTGAGGCGTTCACCGATGCGCTGGTCGCCCGAGGTTTCCAGGGCCAGATCCTCGACCAGATCTTCGAGCACTCCCGCTACGGCGACATCCTGTTCCGCATCGTGGTGCCGCTCGGGATCGTGGCCATCCTGCTGCTGGTGGCGACAAGTGGGCACCGCCGGGTGCCCCGGCTTCCGGCGCTGGTTACCCCGGTGCTGGCGGTGGCGGTCGTGGCGCTGTCCATTGCCGCTCTGGTCTACGTCTACCTGACCGGCCACACCGGCGCCGAGGCCGTCTGGGGCACCACCCTCTGACCTGCGGTCCAGTGCGTCAGAAGATGATCCGCGAGCAGAGCAGGCAGACCACGACCACCAGCACCACGCCGGCCGCCGCGCCGAAGCCATAGGTCACTCGCTGCGATTGCTGCTCGGCCACGTCCAGGCCGGCCATGTCCTGCGGCGGCAGCCGTCGCGGCGGTGCCGGCTGCTGATGTACGGGTGGACGCCAACCGGTCGGCGGCGGCACGCTCGGCGGCGGGCCAGCGTAACCGCTCGCGGGTGTGGTCATGGGCGCGGCGGGGGGAAGGTCTGCCGCTGCCTCGTCACCGGTGCCGGGCCGTCGCCAGTAGTCGTCCGGGGTGCTGCCACCGCTGGGGGTCGTCACGCCGTCCGACGCTACCAACGCCGTCGGCGGCCCGTTCGTTTCTGGCCGGCGTGCCACCGTCGGCGACCGGTCCGCTGCCGTCGGCTGCGCTAGTCTTGCCGCTCGTGAGCACCATGGACCCCGGCACGCAGGGCGCGCGCGGCGATGAAGACCGCACCGTCGACCTGAGCGAAGACTTCGTGGTGCTGCCGGAGCAGACCTCCGACGACACCGACCGTGGCTGGGGCGAGCGGACGGGCGGCAACGACGACTGGCTGCTCGCCGAACGCCCTCCGCACTGGGACTGACGCAGACTTCCCGGCCACTCGCCGCCAAGTGGTGGGGTTTCGCGCTCAGCCGCGGACGACGATGGCGAATCGGGTGCCCTCCGGGAGCCCGACGGCGCGTTGCGCCTGGTCGGGGCGGAGCGCCAGATAGAGCGCCGAGGACCCGTCGGTCGCGTCGGCACCCAGCACGTCCAGCACCAGCGCTGTGGGAGCGAGCAGCGTCGCCTCGGTGCCCGCCCCACCCGGCGCCGCCGAGAGCAGGTCCACCCGGGCTCCGGGGCGGACCACCGCAAGCGCGGCCGGCTCGGCCAACCGGATCGGCAACCCGACAGTGCCGCTGGGCAGCGGAAGCGGGCTCGTCGGGCTGCCTCCGGTGGTCGGGCCGGTTGCGGGTGGCCCGGCCGTGTCGCTGCCGTCGGTGGAGCCTCCCCCGTCGGGGTTCGTCGGCCCGACCTCGCCGATCTGTGTGGTCGTGCCGTCCGCTCCTGCCGGTGCGCCGGAGGGCGCGGTGATCGGTGGGCAGGCGGTCGGAGTGTGCAGAACGGCGGCGGCCAGGCCGAGCAGCGTGGCGACCAGGCCGGCTCGGAGCAGGGTGCGCCCGCCGGGCAGGTTGAGCCGGCGCAACGGACGTAACGCCCGCGCGGAGTCTGGATCGCCCATCGCCACTGCCGCCCTCCCGTCCACCGGGTGTCGCAGCGACACCCGGTGGCGGCAGGTTAGGCCGTTCCGGCCGGTGGTGGCCGGCCGCCACCGGTGCCTGTGGAAAACCGGCTGGCCTGTGGACAACGCCCGCCAGCCGGCTCCAGCTGCTATGGCACCGACGATGATCGGCTGGAGATCGGGGAACGTGGACTGTCCGGCCATGCGGAACAGGCCGCCATCCGCGAACTGAGTGGATCAAGGCCCGACCTGGCGCGGTCGGGCGGACGCGTCAGGACGAGGAACTGGCTGCCGGAGCCTTGCCGCCGCTCGACCCACCCGACGAGGAGGACCCCGACGAGGACGACGAGCCCGAGGACGACGAGCCCGAGGACGACGACCCCGAGGACGACGAGCCTGCGGAGGAGGAACCGGACGACGAAGACCCCGAGCCCTCACCAGAGGACGACTCGGACTTCGCCGGCTTGCTGGACGTGCCGCCAGCCGTGGTCTCCGAGCCGGACGCCCGCGAGTCGGTGCGGTAGAAGCCCGAGCCCTTGAAGACGATGCCGACCGAGTTGAAGACCTTGCGCAGCCGCCCCTGACACGCCGGGCACTCGGTCAGCGGCTCGTCAGAGAAGGACTGCACCGCCTCGAGCTGGTGACCGCACGTGGTGCAGGCGTACTGGTACGTGGGCACGTTCTCCTCCGGATCTGGCTCAGCCAGTTGGCACTCGACGTATTCGAGTGCCAATGGTGCGTCATTCGCCCCGGGTTCGTCCAGCGGACGTGTGGGGCGCGACACCGTGCGCCGCACCCGGGCCGGCGTCAAGCGTACGCACACCGCCGGCGGGGGTGACGACCGCGCGGACAAGGCGGTCGTGCGGCTCCGCTGGCAGCGCTTCGACCAGCTCGCCGTCGTGCAGCGGCACCACCGTCAGCGTCGCCTCGGACACTCGGGCGAGTGCCCGGTCGTACGAGCCGCCGCCACGTCCGAGCCGCCGACCGAGGCGGTCGACCGCGACAGCCGGTACGACCACCAGCTGCGCGTCTGCCACCGCGGCCACCCCGAGACGGGCACCAGCCGGCTCTCGGATACCCCGACCCGCCGCGATCAAGGCTCCCGGCCCGGTATATGCCGCCCAGTCCAGATCCAGGTCGGGAAGGAGCACCGGCAGCAGCAACTCGGCGTCGACCGGCAATGCCGCCCGCAGCACCTCCGGCAGGTCAGCGCCGCCCGGTTCGGAGCCGACCGGCACGTACGCCGTCATCCGGCGCGGGTGCAGCCGGCGTACGAGCGCAACCAGCTCGGCCTGCACGCGCCCGGCAGCGACGGCCCGGGTGGAGCCGCTCAGCGACCGGCGGCGGGCGAGCAGCTCGGTACGCGTCTCCCGCTTCGCCGCACGGGCCACTTCCGCTTCATCAGAAAAATCCGCCACGCAACACTCCTGACGCAACGCCTCTACCACGGTTGCTCTGTGTCAGCATCGCAAGCAACGGAGGCGGAACTTCCGGGGGGACCGAGTGACGCTACGCGGGCGGTTGACAGCAGCCTTCCTCGTAGTGGTGCTCGGGCCGGTCCTGCTCGGCGCGCTCTTCGTCGCCTCCACCGTCAGCGCCGTCGACCGCAGCCGCTCCACCGAGCGCCTGGCGGTGGCGGCGTCCACCGTGCGTACCTCGGTCGACGCGCTCTGCCAGCAGCTACGCGCCACCGCCGACGCCGTGGCCCTCACCGCCGATCCGGCCGTCGCCGCCGCCCAACTGGTCGGCCGTGGCCTGGCCGCCGCAGTGCTGATCACCGACATGACCGGCCAGATCACCTACGTCTCGCCCGGGGCGCCGTCCACCCCGTGGCGGGGCTGCTCCAGCTCGACCACGGGTTCGGCCAGCCCGGTCCGAGCGTTGGCGGCCCAGGTCGACCTGCGCGACCGCGCCGGTGCCCTGAAGGGCACGGTGACCGCAGCGGAGCTGGTCGACCCGGCTTTCGTGGCCCGGCTGGCGGCGGTGACGGGAGTGGCGGTCACCCTGCTCGACAGCGGAGCGAGCGCCGCTCGGGTCACCCACACGACCGAGTCCCGCGACGTACGCGACGCGGTGCTGGCCGCCGCCAGCGCCGTCGATGGCGAGCAGGTCACCGAAACGAACGAGGGCCGGTACGTGCGGAGGATCGGGCCGTCCGACGCGCAGCCGTTGCCACTGGTGGTCTCCGTGCCCAGCGAGCGGCCACCGGGGCTGCACGCCACGCTGGTCGTGGTGGTCGTGGTGGCCGGTTTGCTCGCCGTGCTGACCGCCTGGCGGCTGGCCCGGGTGACCACACGACCGCTGGCGGAGTTGGCCGGTGCCGTCGACCGGGTGGCCCACGGCGACCTGACCGCCCGCGTGCCGGTGCGCAGCCGTGACGAGCTGGGCCGGCTGGCCGCCGCGTTCAACCGGATGACCCGGGAGACCGGGTCCTACGTCGCGGCACTGACCAGCAACCGGGACCAGCTCCGCGGTCACCTGGCGGTGCTCGGTGACACCCTGGCCAGCACGCACGACCTGCAACGCATCCTGCGGGTGATTCTGCACAGCGCCATCGGCGCCACCGGCGCGCGCGCCGGCGCGGTGCTGCTGGTGGAGACCGGCGGCGTGCTCGTCGCCCAGTGCACCGAGGGGTTGGACGGGCGCTGGCCGGACGGGGACGCGGCCGGAGCGCAGACGTTCCGGGTGCCCGTGGGTGTCGGCGTCGTCGGCGCCGTCGCCGCCACCGGAGAACCGCAGCGGGGGAGGGCCGAGCCGACCGAGGCCTCGCCGGTCGAGCCGCGCTGCCGCACGTACGTCGCGGTCCCGTTCGCCGCCCCGGGTGGCACCGCCGCGGCGACCCTCAGCGGGGCTTCCGGGCCGCCCGACGAGGCCGGCGTGGCGGCGGCGCTCGGTGTGCTGGCCCTCTACGACCGGTTGGGCGCCGACGAGTTCGACGACGACGACCTGGAAACCCTGCGCACCTTCGCCGGGCATGCGGCGGTGGCGGTCGACAACGTCCGGGTGCACGAGGAGGCGCAACGGCTCTCTCTCACCGACCCGCTCACCGGGCTGTGGAACTACCGCTACCTGCGCGAGTCGATCCGGCGGGAGGTGGAACGGGCCAGCCGCTTCGGGCGGATGCTCAGCGTCCTCGCCCTGGACCTCGACCGGTTCAAGGACGTCAACGACACGTACGGGCACGCCGCCGGGGACACCGTGCTTGCCGAGTTCGCCCGGCGGATGCGTGCGGAGATCCGTGAGGTCGACCTGGCCTTCCGGCAGGGCGGTGAGGAATTCGTGCTGCTGCTGCCGGAGACCGACGCGCGGGGAGCGGCGATCGTGGCCGACCGACTCGGCGCGGCAGTCCGTGAGACACCGATCGCCGTCGAGGCGTACGCCGGGCCCGTCGTGGTGACCGTTTCGGTGGGCATCGCCGTCTACCCGGACAACGGCAGCACCGGACGGGAGGTGCTCGAAGCCGCCGACGACGCCCTCTACGCGGCCAAGGCCGCCGGCCGCGACACGTACCGGGTCGCCGAGGTGCGCCCCGCCGTGACGACCCGGGAGATACCGGTGCTCGCGGGTGCCGTGAGCCCACCCGACGGGCTGCCGCGCGCCGGCCAGCCCGTGCAGGCCACCCGGGAGCCGGGCGGGCACGCCCGGTCGGAGCCGGCTGTGGGCGTACCGGAAGGGGCGCCTGCGCACGCACGGCCCGACCCGGCCAGCGAGCCGGCGGACATCGACGCGGACGCGGCCCGGGCCGGCCCGGACGCCGCGCGGCCGGGGCCGGGTGGCGGCGCGTCTTCTGGGCCACACCCGCCGCGGCAGAGCCGTGGCCGATAGTCTCGCGGCATGTCGGAGCACTCAGCGAACCCCTCATCGACGGTCGCCGCAACTGGCCGTCCCCTGGCGGTCAAGGCCGTCATCCCGGCCGCCGGACTGGCCACCCGGTTCCTGCCGGCCACCAAGGCGGTGCCCAAGGAGTTGCTTCCAGTCGTGGACCGGCCGGTCTTGCAATACATCGTCGAGGAGGCCACCCAGGCCGGCATCGGTGACGTGTTGCTGATCACCGGTCGGGGTAAGACGTCGATGGTGGACCACTTCGACCGTCGCCCCGACCTGGAGGCCAGGCTGGAGCAGAAGGGCGACGCCGAGCGGCTGGCCGCAGTGCGTCGGCCCAGCGAGCTGGCCGAGATCTACACCGTGCGGCAGCCCGAGCAGCTCGGGCTCGGCCACGCGGTCGGGTACGCCGAGTCGCACGTCGGCGACCAACCCTTCGCGGTGCTGCTCGGCGACGAGTTCGTCAAGCCGTCGGAGCCGTTGCTGCCGGCGATGCTGGAGCTGCAGGCCCGCACCGGCGGTGTGGTGCTCGCCTTCTTCGAGGTCGACCCGGCCGAGACCAAGCGGTACGGCATCGCCTCCGTCGAGCCCGCCGAGTCGGAGCTGACCGACATCGGCGAGGTCGTCCGGGTGACCGGGATGGTGGAGAAGCCGCAGCCCGAGGACGCTCCGAGCAACCTCGCGGTGCTCGGCCGATACGTGCTGCCGGGCAAGATCTTCGACGCGATCCGGCGCACCAAGCCGGGCAGCGGCGGCGAGATCCAGCTGACCGACGCGATGGAATTGCTGCGCACCGAGGGCACTCCGGTGCACGCGATCGTCTACCGGGGCACCCGTTACGACACCGGCATGCCGCTGGGTTACCTGCAGACGGTGGTGCAGATCGCCGCCGAGCGCGAAGACCTGGGCACCGAGTTCCGGTCCTGGCTGGCCGACTTCGTCAAGGCCGACGCGGCGGGCGGATCTGGTACATGACCGCGACGGCCGACGCCGAGGCGGCCGCGAACGAGTTGACGCCGCTCGCCGACTACCTGGGCAGCGTGCTGCGCAGGTTGCGCGCGCTGCCGCCACTCGACCTCGATCTCACCCAGGCGCACGGCAACGTCCTCGCCGAGGACGTCGTCGCGCCGCACGCCTTCCCGGCCTTCGACCAGGCGGCCGTGGACGGCTACGCCGCCCGCTGGGAGGACATTTCCGGAGGGGGCCGGGGCCCGAGCTACGTCCCGGCCCCCTCCGGCATGCCCGGCGGCCGGACCATCCGGCTCAACGTGGTCGGCGATCTCGGCGCGGCGAGCTGGCGGCCGGTCCGGCTCACCCCCGGTTCGTGCTTCTCGGTGGCCGCCGGGGCGCCGCTGCCGGTCGCCGCGGACGTGGTGGTCCCGGTGGAGTGGACCGACCAGGGCATGGCCGCGGTCGAGATCTTCCGCACCCCCAAACGGGGGTACGGGGTACGCCGAGCCGGTGAGGAGCTGCCCGCCGGCACTCTGCTCGCCCGGGCCGGCACGTACGTCTCCCCGGCCCTGGTCGCGGTCTTCGCCGCCACCGGTATCGGGCACGTGGTGGTCCGGCCCAGTCCACGGGTGGTCATCGTGGCCACCGGCGACGAACTGGTCGACGTGGGCCGGGGCAGTCAGCCGGGGCAGGTGGTGGACGCGAACTCGCACGCGTTGACGGCCGCCGCCGCCGAGGTGGGCGCACTGGCGTACCGGGTGGGAATCTGCGACGACGACCCGGAGGGGCTGCGCGGGTTGTTGGAGGACCAGACCCTGCGCGCCGACCTGATCATCACCACCGGAGGCACCGGCACCGGCCCCGGGGACATGGTCCGCCGGATTCTGTCCCGCCGCGAGGGCAGCCGCGCCGGGCCGGTCACGTTCACCGACGTGGCGCTCTATCCCGGCACCGCGCTCGGGTTCGGCACGGTCGGCGCCGAGGAGGTGCCGGTGGTCTGCCTGCCCGGCGACCCGGGCGCGGCGTTGATCGGTTTCGAGGTGCTGGCCCGCCCCGCCATCCAACTGCTCGCCGGCGCCGAGCCGGTGTTCCGACCCAGCGTGCGGGCGCACCTGCTGGAGACCGTTTCGTCCCCGGCGGGGCTGCGCGAGTTCCGACCCGCGCACGTCGCCGAGCGGCGCGGTGGCGGGTACACGGTGCAGCCGCTCAGCGGTGGGCCGTTCACCCTCTCCGGGTTGGCCGAGGCCAACGGACTGCTGGTGCTCGGTGAGCGGGTCACCACCGCCGCCGCCGGTTCCACCGTTGACGTCCTGCTCATGGACCGCCGTCGGTGACGATGTTCCGGTCGGCCCGCTCGCGGTCTGCGTCAGGTGGTCGTCGGATGGGTGTGCTGAACGCGGTGGGTCCACTTGCGCGCGACACGGCCCCGCGCGGGAGACTGTGCGGGTGAGCCTTTTCGGACCCGCGCGGGCACCGGGCTGGCCGGTGGAGTTGACGGATGGCCCGGTGTTGCTGCGGCCCTACCGGCGCTCCGACGCTGCGGCGTGGTCGGAGGTGCGGCGGACCAATCGGGCTTGGCTGGCACCCTGGGAGTCGTCGCTGCCCGGCGGCTGGGACGAGCTGAACTCACCGGCCGCGTTCCGTTGGGTGCACCGTGACCAGCAGCGCTCGGCCCGCGAGGGTGAGGGCATGCCGTTCGCGGTCTGCCTACGCGAGGCCAACCGGCACCGGCTGGTCGGGCACATCAACGTGGGCAGCATCGTGCGGCGGGCGCTCTGCTCCGGCTATGTCGGCTACTGGGTGGACGCCCGGGTCGCCGGCCAGGGTGTGATCCCGACGGCGCTCGCCCTCGCCGTGGACCACGCGTTCGGCCCAGGCGGGCTGCACCGGGTGGAGGTCAACATCCGTCCGGAGAACCGGCCGTCTCGGCGGGTGGTGGAGAAGTTGGGCTTTCGCGAGGAGTCGTACCACGTGCGCTACATGCACATCGACGGCGCGTGGCGGGACCACATCGGATACGCGATGACGAGCGAGGAGATCGCTGCCGAGGGTGGCCTACTGGCCCGCTGGCATCGGGTACGCGCCACCGCCCGGTGAGCCGTCCCACGGACGGGATCGGCGCGGCGCGGCGGCATCCCGGTCGGCGCGCCGTAACCTCAAGTAACTGCAAGCTACGGCAAGCGCTCCCCGGCCGGACTATCCACGCACCCAGGCACGATCGGTGGAAGATCCTGCGGTCGGGTGGCGGTTGCTTCGAATTCGGTGACGGGAGGGGTGAGGGTGCCGACCTCGGTGCTCCTCGCCGTCCTCGCCGCCGCCGGCCTGCTCGCCCTGGCCCCGGCACTGGTTCGCCGGTACGACGCCACCGAGCGGCTGGTGGCGGAGCGGGCGCAGTCGACGGCGCGGGTGCTCCAGCGCCATCGGCGGCGCCGCACTGTGCCGGGACGGCGACCCGTCCACCCCCCACGTTCACTGATCGTCACCCTTAGCGAGGACGCGAATACCGGAGAGTTGACCGCTCCGGTCTCCGCACCCCCGGCCGGTCGCCGCTCCGGCCGGCTGCGCGCCGTGCCATCCGCACCGAAGCGGTCCCGCCGTCGCCCGCCACCCCACCGGCAGCACACCCCCGCCGTGTACCGGCGCCGCCGAGTGCTCGCCGCCCTGTTGCTGCTCAACGTCGTCGAGTTGATCGGCGTGCTGTTCGTCAGCCCCGGCTTCTGGATCGGCTTCTCGGTCACCTTCCTGCTCCTGGCCGCGTACGTCGTCCACCTGCGCGGTCAGGCCCTCGCCGCGCGTCGACGCCGCCGCGCGCGGGCCCGCGAGGCGGCCTGGCTGGCAGCGCGCCAGGCCGAGGTGCGCCGGGAGCAGGCCCGCCGGGCTGCGGCCCGCCGAGAAGCCCAGCGCCGCCTGGCCGCCCAGCGCGAGGGGGTACGCCGAGCCGCCATGGGCCTGGACCGACCTGGCGACCTGCCGGCGGCCGTCAACGGTGGCTCGGTGTCGTACCGACGGTCGGGCGGGCTGCGCGGGCGCCCCTACGAGGCCGGCCGAGGCGCCTGACCGCCCAGGGAGGCCCCGGCCCGCTGGCCGGCGTGCTCTCCGTGCCCGGCGGGGTCTTGGGTTGGCGTGCTCTCCGTGCCCGGCGGGGTCTTGGGTTGGCGTGCTCTCCGTGCCCGGCGGGGTCTTGGGTTGGCGTGCTTCCGTGCCGGGCGGATCGCGGGTTGGTGTGCCTCCGTGCGCGGCTTGTCTTGAGTTGGCGTGTTTCCGTGCGTGGCGGGCGCTGGGTTGGCGCGTTTTCGGGGCCTCGGCGGGTTGATCCACTCCAGGTCGCCGA
>NZ_JBNCKP010000003.1:263803-316397 GCF_049841575.1 Micromonospora sp. DT201
ATGTGGGGGTGTCCCGGACGGTGGATGCCGCCAGGTCGGCGATATGGAGTCGATCAACGCCAGGCGGGGGTGGCGGGTTGGTTGATCGGCGCCAGGTGGGGGCGTGAAGCGCGGCGGGCGCTGGGTTGGCGCGTTTTCGGGGCCTCGGCGGGTTGATCCACTCCAGGTCGCCGATGTGGGGGTGTCCCGGACGGTGGATGCCGCCAGGTCGGCGATATGGAGTCGATCAACGCCAGGCGGGGGTGGCGGGTAGGCCGATCAGCGCCGGGTGGGGCGGTGGGCACGTTGATCAACTCGGGTTCGTGGAAGGTGAGGTGTCGGGGCGTCCGGGATGCCCCGATTTCCGGGGCAGCCAAGTGGATCTTCGGTTGGGCTCGGGTGGCGCGCCGGGGGCGGATTCGCGGTGGGGGCCGGCGACCTGTTAGCCTTGCTGCCGGCCCGCCCGGTGTAAGCCGGGTGGGACCGAAGCCGGTTCGCCGGTGGGGGGCTGTGGCGCAGACTGGTAGCGCACCTCGTTCGCATCGAGGGGGTCAGGGGTTCAAATCCCCTCAGCTCCACCCCAGATCAAAGGCCGTTTCCGTACGTCGGAGGCGGCCTTTTCGGTCTTGCTGTCGGTGCCGACGTGCTGCGGGACAGCTAGGAGAACCGTTCGGTCGTCACCGGTATCAAGCCGTGCTGTCGCATGACGCTCGTCAGGTCAAGCAGGGTCGAGCCCACCGCGTCGGCGGTGGCAGTGCTCAGCAGGGCGGTCACGTCGAGACACCAAGCGAGTGTGTGGCCAACCCGTCGCAGATCCCAGGCGAACTGGTCGCCGTCCTTCTCGAGGTGACCGTTCGCGGCTGATGTGCTCGCGCCGCCAACCGGCGTGCGCCAGAGCGCCCGGAGACTCGTCACCTGCTCGGCGCGGAGATCCTTGGCGAAGAGGGCGCGGTACACGCGCCGTTCGTGGAAGCCGGCCGGGGGCTGCGCGGGGCCGAGCCGCAGCGGCGGGACGTTCGCGATCGGTTGGTGGTCGAGAAAGTACGTACGCAGCACCGAGTCGTCGGGCAGTTGCCCACCCCCGAGCGTGCGGTAGACGCTCTCGGCCTCGGGGCGAGAGGTGGGGACCACCCTTGCCACCGTCTCCGGATCGGTGCGGATGGCACGGCTCAGCGAGGCGGAACTCCACCAGCCGGAATCCGGCGTCCAACCCGCGCTGTCCAGGCCCGTCGTGGAGTAGTCGTGGTGGCGGCTGAATTCCTCGACGACGATGCCCTCCACCGCAGTGGTCTGGTCGCGGTCGTCGCGCCGGGGCAGGACCAGGTAGTAGTCCAGTGAAGACGGTGGCTCGATCGCCTCGACGACCGACGCACGAGGCACAACGCGCAGGGGGTTGGCAGCCATCGGCGACATCCTCAGTCGTGCCTCCATCGCGGACCCGGCCACCGTAACGGTTCGCGGCCGGGCGGCCGAACGTGTGTCCGGCCGCCCGGCTTCAACGCGTCAGGACCTGGTCAGCGTCACGATCGAGGTGTTGCTGACGGTGACGTACTCGTCGTACTCGACGTCGTGGCCGGTGGCCCGAGTGATGGCCTCGGCCTTGCCCTTGCCGAACGGGGTCGTGCCGGTCGGGACGGCGGTGGCCGTCCACTGCGTCGCGCTGCCCGGCGTGCAGCTCACCTGGGTTGAGAAGTTGCCGCGGACCAGCACCTTCCTGACGATCTGGGTGACTGCACCCTCCAGCGACACCGAGGTGGGCTGGTTGCAGGTCACCGTGCCGTGCAGGACCGCGTTGCCGTTGATCCGGTTGGCGATACCGTCGGTCGCCACGGCGAGTTCGAGGTCCAGCGGATCCGGCGGCGCCGGGTTGGAGATGTGCACCTCGCCGCGCGCGGCGGCTTCCCAACCTTCACAGTGCTGCTCAAAGGTGGCGTCGAAGGTCTGCACGTAGCCGTTGGGACCGAACACCGCGTTGATGACGGTGAAGGTGCCGGTCAGCGTGTTGCAGCCCCGCCCGTTGCCGGACAGGTCAAGACCGGGACCAGCGCCATTGAACGGGTGTCGGGTCGCACCCTTGTAGGTGCCCGGAGCCAACGCCGCACTGCCCGGAGCGTCGAAGTCCACCGTCCACCAGTCGCCGTTGTAACCGCTGATGCTGACCGACACGTAGCTGTTGTCGGCCGAGCCGTTCGTCGTGAGTTGATCGCCGTTCTCGGTGGAGTAGGAGTATGAATCTCCACCGGTGATGTAGTCGCCGGGGTCGCCGCCGAAGGAGACCGAACCGGACTCCACGGTCTGCGCCTGCGCGGGTGCCGCGATGGCCAGCCCACCCAGAACTCCCGTGATCGACAGGGCGGCTGCGAGAGCCGCCTTACGCCAGGTTCCTTGCATCCCGTTCCTCTCTCAAGAGACGAGACAGCCGCGGGCGATTGCCCGATCGTTGCTGTCGGTCAATTACCGCATGGATCGGTGGCCACGACAGTCCACAGCGACACAACGTACAAAGTGGATAGAGCGCCGGCGATGGCTGCGCACGCCGTCGCAGGCGGGCGAGACGCGGGCGGCGCGTCGGGCGGTTAGCATCCGGATCCCGACCTGAGGAGCCCAGATGACAACGACGGCACAGACCCGGTTCGGCATCGTCGGCAGTGGTTGGCGGGGGGAGTTCTTCCTACGCCTGGCCCGGCTTCTGCCGGAGCGGTTCGGGGTGACCGGGGTGGTGACGCGTACCGAATCGCGGGGTGGCGTGGTGGCGGCCGAATGGGGCGTGCGGACCTTCCGCACGACGGCCGAACTACTCGCCCACGAGCGACCGGACTTCGTCATCGTGTCGGTGCCCTGGCCCGTGACACCCGATGCGACCCGCGAGCTGGTCGCGGCCGGAATGCCGGTGCTCGCCGAAACGCCACCCGCCCCCGACCTGGAGGGGCTGCGCTCGCTCTGGGCCGACGTCGGGGGCAGCGGTCTGGTGCAGGTCGCCGAGCAGTACCTGCTGATGCCGGGGCACGCGGCCCGTCTGGCGCTGGTCCGCGCCGGGGTGCTCGGCGAGCCGACCTCGGTCCAGATCTCCTCGACACACCTCTACCACGCGGTCTCGCTGATCCGTGGCCTGCTCGGCGTCGGGTTCGACGCCGCGGAGGTCAGCGCGCGGGCCTTCGTCGCGCCGCTGGCCAACCCGCTGTCACCCGCCGGCTGGAGTGGCGACGGCACCCCGCAGCAGCTCACCACCACCCTCGCGACCATCGACTTCGACGGGCGGATGGGGTTGTACGACTTCACCGACAACCAGTGGTGGAACCCGCTGCGCGCCCGCCGGCTGGTGGTGCGGGGCTCGCTCGGTGAGCTGGTCGACGACTCCGTCGTCCGCCTGGTCGACCCGACCACACCGGTGGAGTCGTCCCTGGCGCGACGGCAGACCGGTCACGACCTGAACCTGGAGGGGCTCGACCTGAAGCACATCAGCTTCGACGGCAACGTCGTCTATCGCAATCCGTTCGTCGGCAGTGGAATGTCCGACGACGACATCGCGGTGGCCGACATCCTCGCCCGCACCGGCGCGTGGGCACGGGAGGAGGGCCCGGCGCCGTACCCCCTCGCCGAGGCCTGTCAGGACCATCTGATCAGCCTCGCCATCGAAGAATCGGTACGCACCGGCCGACCGGTCGTCGCCGCCAAGCAGGCGTGGGCACGGTAGCCCTGCGGAACCGGTTTCTGTCGTCTCCCCGACACATCGCAACCCCGGAGCCTGTTCAACAGTGACACCGGTATCAATCGAAGACCGGGAGTACCCGGGCATACACGGGGAGAGAAGATGACGCACACCGCTCGACGCAGGATGCTCGCGGGCACCGCCGCCGCCGGACTGCTGGCCACCTCTCTCGGCGTCGCCGTCGCCGCACCGGCGACCGCCGCGACCGGCAGGCCGGCCCTCGGCACCTGCACGATCAGCACGCTGCCGTACCCGGCCGACACCTACCGTGCCGATGCGTACGCCATCGACCCGACTGGCCGCTTCGCCGCCGGCACCGCGCTGCGGATCGAGGAGACCGGCAACCAGTACCTGCTGCTCTTCTGGGACGGGGATCGGCTCACCGAGGTCGAGGCCCCGAGCATGGCGGAACCCTCCGACATCAACGAGGACGGCGTCGTGATCGGCAACGGCTGGGCCGAGAGCGGCCTTGGTCAGCCGTGGCGGTACCGCGACGGCCGGATCGAGCAGCTGCCGGTGTTGCCATCCTTCACCGGTGTTGGCGTCACCGCCATCAACAAGGCCGGCGACATCGTCGGCCAAGGCACGGACGTGGAAACCAATGAGTTCTTCGTGCTGCGCTGGCCGGCCGCCCGGCCGGGCACGGTCGAGGTGCTCGACGTCCCGGCCAACGCCACGCCGAGCGGGATCACGGATAACGGGACCATCGTCGGTATGGCCGGGGACTTCGGATACTGGACCGGCTGGGTCCGTCGGCCGGACGGCCGGATCAAGCCACTCACGGTCCCGGGTGCTCAGGCGACCTTGGTCAACGCGGCGGCGGGGCACTGGGCGATCGGCAACGTCTCACTGGGCGGTAGCAACCCGGTCAAGGTGCGGTGGGATCTCCGGGACGGCTCGTACACGTCGATCGACCGGCGGTTGAGTGTGCTGGACGATGTCAACGCCAAGGGCGTCGTCGTGGGCGGCGACCGGGTCGCGCGCGGTGCCAGCTCCCGGGAGTTGCCCGGCGGCGGCGTCGGGGTGGGCATCGGTGCCCGGGTCATCTCCGACACGGGCACCATCGTCGGATTCCGCAACGCTGAGCGTGTCACCCCGGTGCGCTGGACGGGCTGCTGACCTCGGACCCGTGCAGGTAAGGGCGAGCACCGCGTAACGGTGCTCGCCCTTACTCCCGCTGTGGGGCCGGCCCGGCGGAGTCGGCCCTACAACGCTGTCTCACGGCTTCCAGGGGCCGGTGGTCTCGATCGCGTTGGAAATGGTGCCGCCGGCGTGGTGGGCGCCAATGACGAGCGCCACGATGCCGCCCGCGCTGCAGAGCAGGGTGAGCACGGCCGCGGTGACCGCGACAATCACGACTGTCCTCTTGGAGGCATTCGTCTGCGCCGCCGGTGGTGCGATGAGCGGATAGCCCGACACACGAGTCACCGCGTATCCGCCGCCAGCATCCGGGTGCGCACCGCTGGCAGCCGGGTACGCGGCGCCCGAGAACGGCGGCTGCGGTGTCGCCGTGAACGGGTGGTTCGGCGGCTCCGGGCTCGACTGCTGGCGAACTTGCGGCCTGACGGCGGGCTGGGGTTGGGTCACCGTACTCCTTGACGCCTCGGTACGTGCGGTTCGGGAACTTCGTCGACGCTACCGTGAGTGGCCGACCGGCCAGTCGCCGCTCCGGATCGCGTCCCACCATCGGCGACGTGCGCTGGTCCGGCCAGCCTGGACGCCGTCCAGTGCCAGACGTGTCTCCATAATGGACCGTGGCCTACCCGTCGCCCTGAGTGACTGGGGTTGGTCAGCGCAGGGGAAGCACGGCGGCGGTGCGGACCAGCCCGCCGGCGACCACGAAGCGACCGCTCATCGATGCCGGCGGGTCGTCGACCTCCGCTGCGTCCACCCGGGACGGCTCGATCAGAGCAGTGAACGTGCCCGAGTCCGGGTCAAGATCGAGCCGAGCGTGGTGGAAGTCCAACCGGCTCCCGACGATCGGATACCAAACCTTGTAGACGGTCTCTTTGGCGCTGAACACCACGATCGGCCAGCAGGTGCCGCTGGGCAACCGCGCGCAGCTGGCCTCCTCCTCGGGCAGCAGCACGGCTCTGCGTACTCCTGGACTGACCTCGCGGTGCTGCTCGGCGTCCATGCCGACGGACCGGATGTCGGTGTTGCGCGCCGCTGCGGCGGCACAATAGCCGGTGGTGTGGGTAATGGCACCGACCACTCCCGCCGGCCAGACTGGCGCGCGGTCGGCGGCCGCCGGCACGGCGGTCGGTGGCAGGCCGAGATCGGTCATGGCGCGGCGGGCGCAGACCCTCCCGGCGGTGAAGTCTCGCCGACGGGTCAGCGCGGCCTGTTCGCCGAGGCACGCCTGCTCGGAGGGGAGTAATTCGCCTGCCCAGTCGGCCGGCCCGGCGACCGCCACCGCGACTGTCGACGGCAGCAGATCACGCATCGTTTCGGCCTACCGATTGGTAGGAATGGAGCATCGGGCCAATCGTCAACTTTCCGACTCTCACAACCGGAGAAGGTACCGCAAAGATGTAACACCAGAGGGCCGCGTATCGCTCTCCCTGATGGCTCCGGGGGGACCACCATCGAATACTGGCCGGGCACGAATGCCGGCCAATCCCGTGGACATCTGGAAGGACGTGCGATGACCGATGGTCCGGAACGGCCGGAGGTGCTGGCTGATGATCACGCCCCGAAAACTCCCTGCTGGAGCTGCGGCTCCTGCGGTGACGAGTGGCCGTGCGCGACGAAACGCAGCCGGCTGCTCGCCGAGTACGGGGGCGACCGGGCGATGCTCAGCGTCTACCTGGGCTCCTGCCTCGCCGCCGCCACGGAGGATCTGCGCGCCGCCCCGGTGATGTCGCTCCAGGACCGGTTCATCGGCTGGTTGCCGCGCGGCCCCCGGCGCAGCTGAAGCGCTGGTGGCCCCGCCGTGCGGGGCCACCAGCGGGGCCGGACGGGTTCAGCGGCGCCGGGGCCGCCGGGTCACAGCGAAGCCGGTCACGCCGGCCACAGCGGCGAGCACGCCGCCGATGCTGGTCCAGACCCAGCGCGAGCCGAGATCCGGCAACCAGTCCGCGAGCGGGTCGCTCTCGTCGTCGGTCTCCGGGTCCACCGGGGGTACGGCCTTGAGCACCGTGCCCGCCTTGGTGTTGGGCACCAGCGGTGCGGCCAACTCGCCGTCGTCAGCCGAGGCGCCCCGGTCGGTGATGGTGCCGACCAGCAGGTCCACGTCGATCGGCGCACCCAGATCCGGCTCCGGCAGGTCGACAACGGAGAGCCGGATGACGTACGTGCCGGGCAGCGGATCAGCCGACCAGGGCTCCGCCCACGGCCGTACCTCGCGCAGCGTGCAGCCCAGAGCCACGCTCGTCGCCTTCGCGTCCACGGTGGGCGTCTGCGCGCCCGCAGTGCACGCCTGGCGCCGGCGCAACCCGTCGAAGACGTCGACCGTCCAGGTGGAGGCGCCGCTGCGCCCCTTCGGGAAGGTGACGGTCGCATTGATCTCATGCACCTGACCGGCCGTCGCCGGGAACGACCAGTAGAGGTGGTCGCCGATCGAGGCATCCACCCGCACCGGTTGCCCGGCGGAGATCGGGGTGGCGGTGAGGAACGACGTGCCGGCCCGGTTCACGGGCGTGGCTCCGGGGGAGGGGCTTGGGGCGGCGACGGCCGCGGCAGGGAGCAGTGCGGCCCCGATGGCGGCGAGCAACGCCGCCAGCGACCGGAACAGTGCGGTACGCATCAGTTCTCCCTCCAGGTGGCGACCCACCAGCGGGTGAGCAGGCCGGCGAGTAGACCGGTGATCAGCCCGGCAACGGTGAGCAGGGCGAGCAGCACCCAGCCCCGGCCGAGGTCCGGTCCGTCCGGTGCGGGCGCGGCGGCAACCACGTCGATGGTCAGCTCCACCGGCATGCCCGGGGTCGCCGCGGTGCCGGGGCGGGGAGCGAACGAGTTGCTCACCACCAGGCAGACGGTGGTGGGCTCGACGACCGCTGCGGAGGTTTCCTCGACTTCTGCGGCATCCTCATCGTCGGCGGTGGCCGACCAGCGCAGCCCGGCGGAGAGCACGTCGGCCCGTCCGCTACCGGCGTCCGCGCCTCGGACCAGTTCTCGACCGTCCGCTGCGGTGGCTCGCAGCAGCACTCCGTAGTCCAGGTTCACTGCTCGGTCCAGCGCCATGCTCACCGACGCCCGAAGTTCCTGCCCGGGGCGTACCGGCACCCGGTAGTAGCGGTGCTCGGAGAACGACTCCCGGTCGGCGTACACGCCGGAGGCGAGCAGTGGCGCCGAAGCACAGGCGTTCGCACCGCCGACCACGGTCGGGGCCCGGGTGTGCGTGTCGCCGGCCCGCTCGACGAGCTGCTTGATCCGGTCGGTCAGCTCCTCGGCGCTCTGCGCGGCAGTGTAGGTGCCGCCGGTCGCGCTGGCGATGCAGAGCAGCTGCCGGCGGACCTTCTCGTCGGGGGCCAGGCCGAGGGTGTCGACGACCAGGCTCGTGCCCTGCGCGGCCAACTCCCGGGCCACCTCGCACGGGTCCGGTGGGGCGCAGGTGTCCTCGCCGTCGGTGATCAGCACGATTCGTCGGGTGGTGGCCCCGGTGCCCAGGTCCTGTGCGGCGGAGCGCAGTGCGAGGCCGACCGGTGTGAACCCGGTCGGCCGCAGCGTCGCCACGGCGGCCTTGGCCGCGGGCCGGTCCACCGGACCGACCGGCACGATCTGCTGCGTGTCCTGGCAGCCGACCTTCTTGTCCTTGCCGCGGTAGGTCGCGCCGAGCACCCGGATGCCGAGCTGGGTCTCCTCCGGTAGGGCGTCCACCACCTCGTTGAAGGCCTGCTGGGCAACTGAGATCCGGCTGCGTCCGTCGATGTCGGCGGCGCCCATCGAGCCGCTGACGTCAAGCACCAGCTCAACCCGGGGAGGCTCGGGCATCGGCTCCTCGTCGGCCTGCGCGGGGACCGGCCCGGCCAGCGCGGTGGTCGCCAGCAGTCCGAAAAGGACAGCCGCCGATCGTCTGAAGTTGATCACGGCCCGCAGTGTAGTGAGATCCACTTTGGATGATCAATTGGGTAGGTCCGGATGTCAGCCCTGGCGCCTCAGGCCGGGCCGGGGACCGCCTCTGACCGGCCATTTTCGCGCTCTGGGTCCACGCCGGGTCACCCTCGGTCAACTGCTTGACGGCAAACATTGGCCCGGCCGTCATCGGTCGGAAATCTGACTTAAGTCGACCCGTTGTGCCGGTGGTGTGCGGTGGTTAAGCTCTTCATGCGCGCCCCAATCGCCCGCTTCCCCCGTGGCAGGCGATCGGGGCGCGCGTCTTTGTCAAAAGGGCCCGCACGCTTCACGCGTGCGGGCCCTTTTCCGTCGCGCTATGCGGCGCGTCGCCTGTCGGTGCTTATATCCACCGACCGTCGAGCCACATCCGGGACAGCCAATCCGAGTAGGGGATCACCTTGCCGACGAAGATCGGATAGAAGTACGCGAAGCAAATTCCCACCAACAGCACGTACGCCCCAGCCGCGATGCTGCCCACCAGTCGGCGTTCGTAACTCGGGTCACCCGGCAGCAACGGCGCCACCTCGCCCACGTCACCCCCGGCGGGCGCGATCATCGCCCCCAGCACGTACACGACGGCCAGCACCAGGAAGGGCACCGCCGGGGCGGCATAGAACGAGAACATCGTCCGGCTCTGGAGGGCGAACCAGAACCACGGCAGCAGCCCGGCGGCCACGCTGAGCAGGATCGCGCCGGCCCGCCAGTCCCGACGGGCCAAGCCCAGCCAGGCCAGCGCTGCCAGGGCGGGCAGGAACGACCACCAGAGCAGTGGGGTGCCCAGCAGCAGGATCTCGGAGGCGCAGGTCGGCGCGCCGCAGCCGCCGTCGCCGGACCAGTGGAACGCCACCGGCCGGCCAAGCAGCAACCACTGCCACGGCCACGACTGGTATTTGTGTGCGTCGTCGAGCTGCGCGTGGAAGCCGTACGCCGCCCGGTGGTACTCGAAGAGGTTGATCAGCGGGCCGATCACCGGGCGATCACTGAGGTGGGCGCTCGCATAGTGGGGAGACGACGCGAGCCGGTAGTAGCCGTCGTCGGTGATCAGCCAGCCCGACCAGGTGGCGAGATAGGTGCCCACCATCAGCACGCCGGCGAGCACCAGCCAGGGCAACTCGTCGAGCAGCGTGTCCCGCCAGGGCCGGCGGACCCCCGCCGAGCGGCGGACGCCGACCTCCCAGAGGAGCACCAGCAGTGCGAAGGCCGGCACGAAATAGAGTGCGCTCCACTTGACCGCGCAGGCGCAGCCGATCAGCACCCCGGCCGCCAATCGCCACCACGGCCAGGTGCGCCAACCGGTCGGCGGCCGGCCAGCACGCCCCGGCTGGCTCGGGTCGAGCCCGTCGTCCAGCGCCCGCGCCCAGCGGCGGCGGCGGGAGTCCCGATCGAGCACCAACGCGCCGAACGCGGCCAGCACGAAGAACAGCAGGAAGATGTCGAGCAGCGCCGCGCGGGACAGCACCAGGTGGAAGCCGTCCAAGGCGAGCAGCAGGCCGGCGGCGCAGCCGAGCACCGTCGAGCGGAACATCCGCCGACCGATGCGGACCAGCAGCAACACCGACAGGGTGCCGACCACGGCCGCCGAGAACCGCCAGCCGAACTCCGGCGCCGTGGTGATCAGGTGACCGGGGACGGAGACCTTCGAGTCGGCGTCCTGATAGCCGAAGGCCCACTCGCCGAGGCCGATCAACCACTTGCCCAGCGGCGGGTGCACCACGTACGACGGGACGTTGTCCTTGTAGTTCCACTCGACGCCCCGGCTGATCAGCCCGTAGGCGTCCTTGGCGTAGTACGTCTCGTCGAAGATCTTGCCCTTCGGGCTGGACAGCCCGACGAAGCGCAGAATCGCCGCGATGGCCACCACCACTGCCGTGGCCAGCCAGGAGAAGCGGTCCAGTTGGGTGTCGACGGTGGCGAACCGTCGCCGGACCAGGGCGGGCGCACCGCCGCCACCGGCGGGCGGTGCGATCGGCTCCTGGTCGGGGCTGGGCGCGCCCGTCACCTCGACCGTCTTGGCAGGATCGGCGCTTGGGCTCTGCGCTGTCGACGCACTCGTCACCCGGCGATCGTAGGCTGCCAAGGTGCCCGGTGGCGCCCGTCGTCCCTGATACCGGTATGCACTGTCGATGAAGGAGACGAATTCGTGGGTGAAATGTCCGAAGTTGGGCGCCTGGTCCTGCTCGGTGCCCCGCTCGGCAACCCGGCCGACGCCTCGGCCCGTTTCCGGGAGGTGCTGACCAGCGCCGACGTGGTCGCGGCCGAGGACACCCGCCGGCTCACCCGGCTGGCCCGCGATCTCGACATCACCGTCGGCGGCCGGATCGTCTCCTACTTCGAGGGCAACGAGGAGCGGCGCACCCCCGAACTGGTCGAGGTCATCCTCGGCGGGTACGTGGTGGCGCTGGTCACCGACGGCGGGATGCCGAGCGTCTCCGACCCCGGCTACCGGCTGGTCCGGGCCGCGTTGGATGTCGGGGCGCCGGTCACCGTCGCCCCCGGGCCGAGTGCGGTCACCACCGCGCTGGCTGTCTCCGGGCTGCCCTGCGACCGGTTCTGCTTCGAAGGCTTCCTGCCCCGCACCCCCGGTGCCCGCCGATCCCGGCTGCGCGCGCTCGCCGCCGAGGAACGCACCCTGGTCTTCTTCGAGGCCCCGCACCGGATCGGTGCGGCGCTCACCGACCTGGCCGACACGTTCGGCGCGGACCGGCCGGCCGCCCTCTGTCGCGAGCTCACCAAGACCTACGAAGAGGTGCTCCGCCGCCCCCTCGGCGAGTTGGCCCGGTGGGCCGCCGAGGCGAACCCACGCGGAGAGATCACCCTCGTCGTGGCCGGCGCGCCGGTGACCGCCCCGGAACGCCCCGACGACGAGACCCTTCGCGCGGCGGTCGCCGAGCGGGAGGCCGCCGGCCGGTCCCGCCGGGACGCCATCAGCGACGTCGCCACCGAGTACGCGCTGCGCCGCCGGGACGTCTACACGATCGTGCACAGCTGACCGGCGCTCCCAGCCGAGTAGTTCCGCACCCTGGCCGGAGCGGTGGGCGCGGCCCGCGGCCGGCGGTCACCCCGAGTGGGGGCGGATGCGGTAGCGAGCGATATACCTCAGAGTCATATTCATACCTCTGAGGTATATCGCTCAACAGCACATCGGCATGTCGGGCAGCCAAAATAGGGCCTGTGCCCGTCGGCCGGCGGGTTCACCAGGCGGCGGCCAGGAAGCCGACGGTGATCAGCACCGGGCCGGCGATGGCGGCGGCCACGGCCCAGCGACGGTGCCGGCGACCGGGCAGCCGGGCCGACCCGGTCCACCGGACGATGCCGGCGGTGCAGCCCAGCACCACCAGCAGACCGGGCAGCCAGCGCAGGTGTCGGCCCAGCCCGGCGTCCGCGTACGCGGTGCCGCTGTCCGGGCCGGTCATCCGGGCCGTCAGCCGTGCACCGGCCACGTCCCCTCCGGCGGGCACACCGCTGACCTTCACCCCGTGCGCGATGAACCGCCCGTCCTCCGCCGTGAAGATCCCCCGGCACCGCTGGGTGAGCCCACCGCCGGTGCAGTCGTCGATCACCACCGTGCCCACCCGGGCATGCCCGACCGCGAGCCAGAACGGGCCGGCGCTGACCCAGGCGAAGAAGGCCGCGACCAGGCTCAGCACTACCAGCGCGGCGAGCCCGGGCAGCGGATCCGGCGGTGGGGCCGTACGGCTCGGTGACCGGCGCCCCGGCCACCGGAAGCTGCGGTCCCGCTCCGGCGAGGGGTCCTCCCGGACCGGGGTGCCGTCCCAGTGCACCTGTTCGATCGGTGCCCAGAAGGCGCTGTCGTCGTCCGGCGTGTCACCGGCGGGCCGACTCTCGGAGTGTCGGCGGCTCTGCTGTCGGACAGGCACCCGACTCGGCACCGCGTCCACCGGGGCCCCGGTGGTCGGCTCCACCTCGACGGCCTCCCCGCTGGGCCGCCCGACGGCGGGGGCCCAGCCGGCTGCCCGTCCCGATGCCGCGGCCGGCTCTTCCTCCGGCCGAGCGGCGTCCGGCCCGGGGTGGTTGCTCGGTCGTGGGTCGGGGCTCGGTCGTGGGTCGGGGCTCGGCCGTGGGGTGGGACTCGGCCGCTGTGCTGGACCCGGGTCGATGCCGGGCACCAGCCGGGGCTGGGGGGCCACCCCGGCACTGCGGGGCGCAGCGGGCTCGGGGCCGGGGTCGTCGCCGACCGCCGGCCCGCTGGGACGGTCCTCGTGGTCCCGTGCCGCTCGTCTGCCAGTCACGAGGTTCATTGCACACCGGACGAGGAGGCGGAATGGGCAGCTGAGCCGCGTGTCGGCGACAAATCGGACCAACGGGCGGGGCGGTCGGACCGGTCCGCCTGCCCCGCACCCCCCATTGGTTCGCGGACGCCCCGGGCGGGTCACTAGGCTTGCTGCTCATGAGTCACGTTCTCGCGGCAGTGGCCTGGCCGTACGCCAACGGCCCCCGCCACATCGGCCACGTCTCCGGTTTCGGCGTTCCCTCCGACGTCTTCGCCCGGTACATGCGGATGGCCGGCCACGACGTGCTCATGGTGTCCGGCACCGACGAGCACGGCACCCCGATCCAGGTGCAGGCCGACGCTGACGGGGTGACCCCGCGCGAGCTGGCCGACCGGTACAACAGGGTGATCGTCGAGGACCTGCACGGTCTCGGCCTCTCCTACGACCTGTTCACCCGCACCACCACCCGCAACCACTACGCGGTGGTGCAGGAACTGTTCGAGGGGATGTACCGCAACGGTTACATCGTGCCGAAGACCACCATGGGCGCCATCTCCCCGTCCACCGGGCGCACCCTGCCCGACCGCTACATCGAGGGCACCTGCCCGATCTGCGGGTACGACAGTGCCCGCGGCGACCAGTGCGACAACTGCGGCAACCAGCTCGACCCGATCGACCTGATCGACCCGAAGTCGCGGATCAACGGGGAAACCCCGAAGTTCATCGAGACGGAGCACTTCTTCCTGGACCTGCCCGCCCTGGCCGAGGTGCTGCGGCAATGGCTGGACACCCGGGACGGGTGGCGACCCAACGTGCTGCGGTTCTCCCGCAACCTGCTCGACGACCTCCAGCCCCGGGCGATCACCCGCGACCTGGAGTGGGGCGTGCCGATCCCGTTGGAGGGCTGGCGCGACCGACCGGACAAGCGGATCTACGTCTGGTTCGACGCGGTGATCGGCTACCTGTCCGCCTCGATCGAGTGGGCCCGCCGCTCGGGCGATCCGGAGGCGTGGCGGAAGTGGTGGTCCACCGACGGGGCGGGTAAGGACAGCCAGTCCTACTACTTCATGGGCAAGGACAACATCGTCTTCCACTCGGTGATCTGGCCGGCGTTGCTCTCCGGATATTCCGGGGAGGGCTCCCGCGACGGTGAGCCGGGCGAGCTGGGTCGGCTGAACCTGCCCACCGAGGTGGTCTCCAGCGAATACCTGACCATGGAGGGGCGCAAGTTCTCCTCGTCCCGCAAGGTGGTCATCTACGTCCGCGACTTCCTGGAGCGCTACGACGCCGACGCGCTGCGCTACTTCATCGCCGCCGCTGGCCCGGAGAGCAACGACACCGACTTCACCTGGGCCGAGTTCCTTCGCCGCAACAACGACGAGCTGGTCGCCGGCTGGGGCAACCTGGTCAACCGGTCCGTCTCGATGGCGGCGAAGAACTTCGGGGCGATCCCACCGGTCGACCCGGCCGGGCTCACCGACGCCGACGAGGCGCTGCTCGCCACCGCCCGGGCCGGCTTCGCAGTAGTCGGTGACCTGATCGGCCGGCACCGGCAGAAGCAGGCCATCGGCGAGGCCATGAAGGTGGTCGCCGAGGCCAACAAGTACCTCTCCGAGCAGGCACCGTGGAAGCTCAAGGACGAGGCGGACAAGCCTCGGATGGGCACCATCCTGCACGTCGCCCTCCAGGTGATCAGCGACGCCAACACGCTGCTCACCCCGTTCCTGCCGCACTCCGCCCAGCAGGTGCACGAGCTGCTCGGCGGCACCGGCGTGCACGCGCCGATGCCGGTCATCGAGCAGGTCGACGACCTGGACGGCGGTCCGACGTACCCGATCCTCACCGGGGACTACACCGTCGGCGCGCGCTGGGAGTCGGTGTCGCTGGAGGCGGGCCGGCCGCTGGGAGTGCCGAAGCCGGTGTTCCGCAAGCTCGACCCGTCGATCGTCGACGAGGAGCTGGCCCGACTGGCCGACTGAACGCACGACGCGCGCGGCGGTAGGCAAGCCCTACCGCCGCGCGACGTCACATCGCGTACCGGGTGTCCATCACCTGGTCGTCGGTCACCTCGGCACTCGGTGCCCAGGCCTCGTAGACGCCACGTTCGTGGCACTGCGCACCGGTCGTGACGACCGAGTCCGGGTTCGGATAGCGCAGGCGCATCCGCAGCCAACCGGCCTCTTCCCGCAGCACCAGGCAGGGCACGCCCCGCCACTGGGCGAACCGGACCCGGCGGGCCACAGCGTCCACCGGGTAACGGGCCGCCCGGGTCATCGCCAGCACCCGGAACCCGCCGGGCAGGTCGGCCACCGCTTCGTACTCGTTCTCGCCGTACATGCCGACCAGTTGAGTGGAGCGCGGCGCGTCCGAGTTCGGCACGTACTCCTGGTCCGGGGAGATGCCTGGCACTGCGGTCAGCAGGTGCCGCCACTGCGGGCCAACCATCCGCAGCCACCCGCGCTGCTCGGCCTGGTAGGTGTAGAGCACCACCTCCACCCCCTCCGCCGGGTAGGCGATCAGGGAGGCGTTCGCGGGCATCGGCAAATCGGCGAAGTCCCGGGTGATGAACTCCGGGACGAGCTGACCGTTGCTCGGCACGAAGCCCGTGCCCAGCACCGGCGCACCGAGCCGGTCCCGGGATGCGAGCGCGGTCAGGCCCCGGTGTGCCTCGCCCACCGGCACGTCGTAGTCGCCCGGGTCGGACGCCCGCCAGCGCAACGCGTAGGCCACATCCGAGCCGTCCCGGCCGACCTCACCGTCGGTGCGCAGCACCGTCGTCGTCGCCGGCGTACGCAGATGCGCCACATCATGCTCGCGGTAGCAGAAGCCGTGCGGCAGCCAGCCCCGCACGTATCCGGCGAGCTGCTGGGCGGAGAGCATCTTCACCATCCGGGTGCCCCGCCGGACCACCGCCGACGCGCGTGCCACCGCCAGCGTCGGGTCACCCGCTGCGGCCGGCTGCTGGCTGAGCTGGTGCAGGTACGCCCAACCCCGCTCGCGGTGCGCGGGCATCATCAGCGGCGTCTCCGGCTCGTCGGCCGGTTCCGTCGCCCCGTGCACCGCGGTCACCTCGGTGACGTGCACGAACCGGCGCCACGGCAGGGCGCTGCCCGGTCGGGGCGCCCACTCGAAGCCGGCCACCTCGTCGGCGCTGAACAGCTCGTACGCGGCGCCTCGGGCGATCTCCTCGGCTGGGTAGACGCCGCCGCCGAACGCCACGTGCAGCCCGGTCCGTTCGCCAGCGGTGCCGCCGACCTGGGGGGTGACGCTCATGCCGTCACCTCCCTCTGCTCGGTGGGATGGGGGCCGGCACGCTGCTGTGCCTGCCGGTTCGTTCGCTGCGCTCGCTCGAGGGCGACGGTAGAGTCGCGCGGCGTAGCCGGGGTGAACGTCGGGTGGCGGGCAGATGGACAGGCCCGATGTGTGATGCTGTGGCTGATGAGCGAGCCGACTGAATCCCGCCGAGAGCGTGCCGCCCGGCGGGCCGGAGAGTTTCCGCCCGCCCCCGAGCCGCTGCCCCGGCCGGTGCTGGACAGCCATACCCACCTGGACATCACGGTCAGCGAGGCCGGTGTGCCCGGCGGCGGGTCGGCCGACGACCCGGTTGCCGTGGCGATCGCGTTGGCCAGCAAGGTCGGCGTGGACCGGCTGGTCCAGGTGGGGGTGGACGTCGCCTCCTCGCAGTGGAGTGCGGACACTGCCGACAAGTACCCGGCAGTGCTGGCCACCGTGGCGCTGCACCCCAACGAGGCGCCCCGGCTGAGCGATCTCGACGAGGCGCTGCGGGAGATCGAGTCACTCGCCGCCCGCGACCGGGTCCGGGGGATCGGCGAGACCGGAATGGACTTCTTCCGGACCGGGGACGAGGGGCGTGCCGCGCAGGAGGAGAGTTTCCGGGCGCACATCGCCATCGCGAAGCGGTACGGCAAGGCGCTGGTCATCCACGACCGGGACGCGCACGCGGACGTGCTGCGGATCCTCGACGACGAGGGCGCTCCCGACCGGGTGGTGCTGCACTGCTTCTCCGGTGACGCGGACTTCGCCCGCGAGTGCGTCCGCCGCGGCTTCCTGCTCAGCTTCGCCGGCACCGTCACCTTCGGCAACGCCACCGCGTTGCGTGAGGCCGCCGCACTCACTCCGGTGGATCAGATCCTGGTGGAGACCGACGCCCCGTACCTCACCCCGACGCCGCACCGTGGCCAGCCGAACGCCTCGTACCTGATCCCGATCACCGTACGTGCGCTTGCCGCGACCACCGGCAGCGACCTGGACGAGTTGTGCGCGGCCATTTCCGCCACCGGCGACCGGGCCTTCGGCCCGTGGTGAGCCCGGCCCGACGGTCGACCCCGACGCCGCCGCTACGCTGCCAGGCATGACCGGTCTCCTCGGCCCGGCGGAGATCCGGGAACTCGCCGCCCGGCTGGGCGTCGCGCCCACCAAGAAGCTGGGCCAGAACTTCGTGCACGACCCGAACACCGTGCGTCGGATCGTCAACGCCGCTGGCCTGACCCCCGACGATGTGGCCCTGGAGGTCGGGCCCGGGCTCGGCTCGCTGACCCTGGGGCTGCTGCCGGTCGCCGGGCACGTTCACGCCGTGGAGATCGACCCGGTGCTCGCCGGGGCGCTGCCGGAGACCGCCGCGCGGCATGCCGGCGCCGATGCTGGCCGGCTCACCGTGCACCGCGCCGACGCGCTGCGCATCGACGCCGCCGAGCTGGCGGACCCGCCGCCGACCGCGCTGGTGGCGAACCTGCCCTACAACGTGGCCGTGCCCGTGGTGCTGCACCTGCTCGCGGTGCTGCCCACTCTGCGCCACGGTCTGGTGATGGTGCAGAAGGAGGTCGCCGACCGGCTCGTCGCCGGTCCCGGCTCCAAGGTGTACGGCATTCCGTCGGTCAAGCTCGCCTGGTACGCCCAGGCCCGCGGTGCCGGTCGGGTGCCCCCGAACGTGTTCTGGCCGGTGCCCAACGTCGACTCCGGCCTCGTCGCGTTCACCTGCCGCGAACCACCCCGAGCCGACGTACCCCGGGAGCAGGTCTTCGCCGTGGTCGACGCGGCGTTCGCGCAGCGACGCAAGACGCTGCGCGCCGCGCTGGCCGGCTGGGCCGGCGGCCCGGACCGGGCCGCCGCCGCGCTCACCGCGGCCGGCGTCGACCCCGGCGCCCGGGGGGAGTCACTGACCGTCGAGCAGTTCGCCGCCATCGCCGCGTCGGCTCCGGTCGGTACGCGGGCCGCGAAGTAGGCTGACGCCGTGCCCGCCGAGGAGGTGTACGAGTGACAGCGCAGCCGATCGAGCCCGCAGCCCAGGGGATGTGGACCCCGGATCCCGTCCGGCAGCGACTGGCCAACCACACCATCGAGGACGTGCTGGCCCTGCCCGACGACGCCCCCCGCGTCGAGCTACGTGACGGAGTCCTCGTCGTGGTCCCTTCCCCGACCTTCGGCCATCAGAACATCGGCAACTTGTTGTGGATGTGGTTGCGGCAGCATGCGCCGGTCGAGCTGACGCCGGCCACCGCAGTCGGAGTGGCGATCAACTACCGGAACTCCCTCGAACCCGACGTCGTCCTGCTGAAACGTCCGGTGGTGGCCGACCACCATTACTTCGAGGCTGAGCAGGTCGTGCTCGCCGTCGAGGTCGTCTCGCCTGGCACCCGTCGTCGGGACCGCCTGGAGAAGCCGGCCGACTACGCCGACGCCGGCATCCGGCATTACTGGCGGATCGAGCAGAATCCGGTGCACGTGTACGCGTACGACCTGGTCGACGGCCGGTACGAGCTGACCGTCGACTCCGCTGAGGAGCTGATCTTGACCGAGCCGTTCGACATTCGTCTGCGCGTACGGGACATCACCCCGTGACCGAGGCTTGGGGACCGGACGACGAGGACGAGCGGCGCGGGGCGATCGGGCCGGTGAAGGTCCGGGTGCCCGCGAAGGTCAATCTGCACCTCGGGGTGGGTCCGCTGCGCCGGGACGGCTACCACGAGCTGAACACGATCTACCACGCCATCTCGATCTACGACGAGTTGACGGCCCGCCGGGGCGACACTCTCGCCCTGACCATGGAGGGCGAGGGCACCGGCGAGCTGGCGTTGGACGACACCAACCTGGTGATCCGCGCGGCGCACGCCCTCGCCGGGTACGCGGGCGTGCCGCCGCACGCCCGACTGCACCTGCGAAAGCAGATCCCCCTCGCCGGTGGGCTGGCCGGCGGCAGCGCCGACGCGGCCGCCGCGCTGGTTGCCTGCGACGCGCTCTGGGGCACCGGGCTGTCCCGCGACGAGTTGGCCGGGATCGCCGCCGACCTCGGCTCCGACGTGCCGTTCCTGATCTACGGCGGCACCGCGCTGGGCACCGGCCGGGGCGAGGCGATCAGCCCCGTGCTGGCCCGCCCCACCTCCTGGCACTGGGTGGTGGCGATCGCCGACGGTGGCCTCAGCACCCCGGCCGCGTACCGCGAGTTGGATCGGCTCCGCGACGCCGGCACCGCCGGTGCCCCGCTGGGCAGCACTGACGCGCTGTTGGGTGCGTTGCGCCAGCGTGACCCCCGGGTGCTTGCCCGTACGCTCGGCAACGACCTCCAGGACGCCGCGCTGGCCATGCGCCCGGCGCTGGCCGACACCCTCAAGGCGGGCGAGGCGGCCGGTGCGCTCACCGGCATCGTCTCCGGCTCCGGGCCGACCTGCGTGTTTCTCGCCGCCGACGCGGCAGACGCGGAGCGGATCGCCGCCGAGTTGACCGCTGCGGACGTGTGCCGGGAGGCCCGGGTCGCGCACGGTCCGGTCGCCGGCGCCCGCGTCGGCTGACGACGCGTCCCACCAGGCATGCGGGCGCGCAGCGCGGGCATCCATGGCGTCCGCGTACCCTTGGGTCAGGCGTCCAGGTGCCCGCCGGCATCGGGACGCCTTGATCATGAAGGGTGGAACGTGGCGAACATCGTCAATCTGGACCGGGTGTCCAAGGGGTACGGCGCGGCAGGGCGGCTGCTCACGGACGTATCGCTCGGCCTGGACGACGCCGACCGGATCGGCGTGGTCGGCCTCAACGGCGCCGGCAAGTCCACCCTGCTGCGGCTGCTCACCAAGCAGGAGGACCCCGACGACGGCCGGGTGACCCACCGCCGCGACCTGCGCGTGCTCTGGCTGCCGCAGCAACTCACGCTCGCCCCCGACGCCACCGTCCGGGACGTGGTGCTCGGGACCGCCTGGCTCGCCGAGGGCATGGGTGCCGAGCACGAGTGGGCCGGCGACGCCGGGGTGCGTGCCATCCTCGACGGTCTCGGCATGCCGCACCTCGGCCTCGACCAGCCGGTCGGCCCGATGTCCGGTGGCGAACGGCGGCGCGTGGCGCTCGCCGCGCTACTCGTCCGCGACTCCGACCTGCTCATCCTCGACGAGCCCACCAACCACCTCGACGTCGGCGGTGTCGACTGGCTGGCCCGGCACCTGGTGGGCCGCAAGGGCGCCCTGGTCGTGGTCACCCACGACCGGTGGTTCCTGGACGCGGTCTGCACCAACACCTGGGAGGTCGCCGACCAGACCGTCCGCGCCTACGAGGGCGGTTTCGCCGCCTGGACCCTCGCCCGCGCCGAGCGCGAACGCGTCGCCGCCGCCACCGAGGCCCGCCGGCAGAACCTGCTCCGCAAGGAGATCGCCTGGCTGCGCCGTGGCCCGCCCGCCCGGACCTCGAAGCCCCAGTTCCGCATCGACGCCGCGAACGCGTTGATCGCCGACGTGCCGCCGGCACGCGACACCATGTCCCTGCAGCGCATGGCCACCTCCCGTCTCGGCAAGCAGGTGTACGACCTGGAGAACGTCGAGCTGCACGCCGGCCCGAAGGAGATCCTGCGCGACGTCACCTGGCTGGTCGGCCCTGGCGACCGGATCGCCATCCTCGGCGCCAACGGCGCCGGCAAGACCACGCTGCTGCGGATGCTCGCCGGCATCACCCGCCCCGACGGTGGCCGCCTCGGCACCGGCTCCACCGTGCGGCCCGCATTCCTCTCTCAGGAGCTCAGCGAGTTGCCCGGGCACCTGCGGGTGCTCGAAGCCGTCGAGGAAGTCGCCCGCAGGGTGCAGCTCGGCGACCGGGAGGTCTCCGCCGCGCAGCTCGCCGAGGTGTTCGGCTTCGACGACCGACGCCTCTGGACCCCGGTCAGTGACCTCTCCGGTGGGGAACGCCGCCGTTTGCAGATGCTGCGGCTGCTCGCAGGCGAGCCCAACGTGCTGCTCTTCGACGAGCCCACCAACGACCTGGACACCGACACCCTCGCGGCGCTGGAGGACCTGCTCGACTCGTGGCCCGGCACGATCATCGTGGCGAGCCACGACCGCTACCTGATCGAGCGGGTCACCGACACGGCGTATGGGATGTTTGGCGACGGCCGGCTGGTGCACCTGCCGGGCGGTGTCGATGAGTACCTCGCCCGGACCGCGGAGCGGGCCGGCAGCGTTCGGGCCGGGGTCAACCCTCTCGCTGCGCCGACCGGCCCGACCGCGAGCGGCATGTCCGCCGCGGAGGTCCGCCAGGCACGCAAGGAGCTGACCCGGTTGGAACGGCAGCTCAGCAAGCTCGACCAGCGCGAGACCACGCTGCTCGATCAGCTCGCGACGGACGCCACCGACTATGCCCGGGTCGCCGAGTTGGACACTCAGCTCAAGGATCTGCGCGCCGAGCGGGAGCGGATCGAGGAGACCTGGATGACGCTCGCCGAGGAGCTTCCCGAGAGCTGACCGGGCCGAACGCGCCGGCCCGGGGGCCGTGTGCGGCGTCACACCGCCACATGCGGGACAATCGTCGGCGACACCTCACCCCACGTCGTTGGAGACACAGACATGGCCCACACCCCCGTCAACCACCCCGCGCGGCCGATCTACCGGGCGATCGGCGGGCTGACCGGTCTGTACCTGGTGGCCTTCGGTGCGCTCGGCATCATCACGAGCGCCGGCAACGATATCCTCGCCCAAGACGACACGCAGGTCCTCGGTCAGGGCACCAACCTCGGCTTCTCGCTGCTCACCGTGCTGCTCGGGATCGTCGTGCTGGTCGGCACCGCACTCGGCCGTAACATCGACGTGGCGATCAACCAGTGGCTGGCGTACGTCCTGATGGTGGTCGGCCTGGTCGGTCTCGCGTTCATCCGGACCGACGCCAACTTCTTCAACTTCAGCATCACCACGGTCATGGGCGTGCTGGCGGCTGCCCTGGTGCTGCTCATGGCCGGCATGTACGGCAAGGTCGGGTCGGAGGAGGAGGCGGAGGCTTTCCAGAAGGCTCGGCTTGTTCTCTGAGTTTGTTTCTTGGTTGCGGCCGTGGGTTTTCGCCGGAGCCCGAGCTGCTCCGGGCGGTCAGGCTTGATCCCTGCGCAGCTCGGGCTCCGGCGAAAACCTGACCTGGTCCAGCCATTCGGCGGACCCTTCGGGCTTTGTGGTTCTTCGGACAGTTGGCTCTGCCTTGGGTGACAATCCTCCCTGAAACGGTCAATTCAGGGGGTTGGGTATGCCGCACTTTCCGGTGAACCATCCGGCACGACCGCTCTACCGGGTCCTCGCCGGCCTGATCGGCGTCTACATCCTCGTCTTCGGCATCTGGGGCGTCGCCGAGACGATCGGCAACCCGCTCTTTGACCAAAGCAGCACCTGGGCCCTGGGGCTACGCACCAACCTGGCCTTCTCGATCGCCTCGGTGATCTTCGGAGTCGTCCTGATCATCGGGGCTTCACGACGCACCAACCTCGGCCACTACATGAATCTCACCGCCGGTGTGGTGTTCCTGGTTACCAGCATCCTGATGATGTCCGTGCTGCAGACCGGGGCGAACTTCCTCAACTTTTCGATGTCGACAGTGGTCGTGTCGATGCTGTTCGGCCTGATCCTGCTCGGCACCGGCCTCTACGACAAGGTCGGCCCATCGGAACACCGCGAGGCGGAACTCGAACGCCGCAAACACCCGGTGGCCGACGTGCACCGCCGCTGACCGATTGTCAGTTGCGCCGGGAGGTGATCAACGTCGGCTTCGCCTCCAGGTGCGACAACCCGTTCCAGGCCAGGTTGACGAGGTGCGCCGCCACCGTCTCCTTGCGCGGCTTGCGCACCTCCAGCCACCAGCGGCCGGTCAGTGCCACCATGCCGACCAGCGCCTGCGAGTACAGCTCTGCGAGCTTCGGGTCGTACCCGCGGCTCTTGAACTCGGCGCCCAGGATGTGCTCCACCTGGTGCGCCACGTCGTTCATCACGCTGCTGAAGTTGGCCGTGCCGGACATCAACGGCGACTCGCGGACCAGCACCCGGAAACCGCTGGTCTCCTCCTCGATGTAGCCCAGCAGGGCCAACGCCGCCTGCTCCAGCAGCTCCCGCGGATGCCCGGCGGTCAACGCCGTGGTGATCCGGTCCAGAAGGGCCCGGACCTCCCGGTCCACCACCACAGCGTAGAGACCTTCCTTGCCGCCGAAGTGCTCGTACACGACCGGCTTGGAGACCTTGGCGCGGGCCGCAACCTCCTCAATGGAGGTGGCGTCGAAACCGCGCTCGGCGAAGAGCTGCCGGCCGGTCGCAATCAACTGTTCGCGCCGCTGAGCCGCCGGCATGCGGACCCGGGAGGTGGGTTTGGGTTTGGGTGCCGCGGCCGACGGCGTCGACCGTCGACCGCCGACACCGTCACTGACTTCAGGCATGTCGCCGCCTCGCTGGCGCTCGGTGACGCCCTGCCGTGGAATGGTGCCTCCGCTGTGCCCGTTCACGTCGTCGCCTCACTGGCGGGCGGTCCGACCACCCTGCCACGCCGTCCGACCGTACCCGGATCGGGTCCGGCACCCCGCCTGCCGAGCCGGCTAGTCCCCCCGCGCGGCTTGGTCATCCGGCCATCCTGCCAGGCGGCATCCCGGTGTACCGCCCGGTTTTACTGGGGTGCGACCGGCTTCACCAGCTTGGCGGCGAGACGTTCCGGCTTCGGCCAGCGCACCTGCGTGGCGGCGCCGACCTTCTCGAACAACCAGATCACCCGGGCGGAGATGTCCACCTGGCCACGCAGCACGCCGTGCCGGGCACTGGTGGGGTCGGCGTGGTGCAGGTTGTGCCAGCTCTCGCCGAACGACAGGATCGCCAGCGGCCAGAAGTTCGAGGCGCGGTCGCCCTGGCGCATCGCGAACGGACGCTCGCCGTAGACGTGGCAGACCGAGTTGATCGCCCAGGTGACATGGTGCAGCAGGCCGATTCGGACCAGCCCGGCCCAGAAGAACGCGGTCAGCGCGCCCTGCCAGGACCAGGTCACCAGGCCGCCAATCAGCGCCGGGCCGAGCAGCGAGATGGCCACCATCGCAGGGAAGAGCCGGTCGACCCGGCTGATGTCACGGTCGGCGATGAGGTCCGGCGCGAAACGCTCCCGGTTGGACAACTCCCGGCGGAACAGCCAGCCCACGTGGGCGTGGAACAAGCCCCGGGTCAACGCCCAGAAGCTGGTGCCGAAGCGCCACGGCGAGTGCGGGTCACCCTCCAGGTCGGAGAACGCGTGGTGCCGCCGGTGGTCGGCGACCCACTGGATGATCTCGCCCTGCACCGCCAACGAACCCGCCACCGCCAGCGTCACCCGCAGCCACCGCTTGGCCTTGAACGAGCCGTGCGTGAAGTAGCGGTGGAAGCCGACTGTGATGCCGAGCCCGGAGACGACGTACCAGACCAGGCCAATGATCACGTCGGTCCAGCCCAGCCAACCTCCCCATGCCACCGGCACGGCGACAAGCAGGGCGACGAAGGGGATCACCACGAAGGCCCAGAGGGCGGCCAGGATGCCGGGGGACTGGCTGCCGTCGGTGAGTGGTTTGGGGCCGGTGTCGGCGGTGTTGGGATCGAGCAGGGCAGTGGACATGGGACCTCGCAGGGGGACGAAAACGATCACGAAGCTACGCCTACGTCACCGTAACTTACGGCACCGTAGATCGCACGGAGAAGTTTCGAATGGCCCTCGCGTACCTGCCCAAAGTTGCAGGTCAGGACAGTATTTTCGGTGGAAGGGTGGGGGCGGCTCAGGGCGGGCGGAGGCGCGGCGTGGGGCGGCGCGCAGGAGTACGCGGGTTGCGGCTCGATCGGGGCGGGGCGGGATGAGCGATGGCGTCCGGCGGCCGGGGCGCTAAGGTGTAGCGCGGGATGCCCATCCCCCTGATGCGACGTGCTCGCATCGTTGATCGGCCGTGGTGTAATTGGCAACACCCGGGTCTTTGGTACCCGTATTTCAGGTTCGAACCCTGGCGGCCGAGCTGCCCACCTACGTCCCTTTTAGGGTCCGGTGGGGGTAAGAGGGGATCGTGCCGGACGCCGCGGCTAGCATGGCCGCGAGAGTGTCCGCCGTCCCGACGGGAGCCACGTCGTGCCCCAGCCCCACCTCCGTACCGTCGTCGTACTCGCCGCCGGTGAGGGCAAGCGGATGAAGTCGTCACTGCCCAAGGTGCTGCACCCCCTGCTCGGTCGGACGCTGCTCGGTCACGTGCTGAGTGCCGCCGCACCGTTGGCCGCGGACCGTACCGTCGTCGTGGTGGGGCACGGCGCCGACCAGGTCCGGGAGCACCTGACCGAGGTCGCCCCGGACGCCACCCCTGTGCTCCAGGCCGAGCAGCTCGGCACCGGGCACGCCGTGCGGATCGCGCTGGAGGCCGTCCCGGACGGCGCCGGCACGGTCGTGGTGATCAACGGGGACGTGCCACTGCTGCGACCCGAGACGGTGGGCGCGCTGGTGACCGCGCACGAGGAGGCCGCGGCGGCGGCCACCGTGCTGGCCGCCGAGGTGCCCGACCCGACCGGGCTCGGGCGGATCGTCCGGGACGCCGACGGCCGGTTGGAGCAGATCGTCGAAGAGCGCGACGCCGACGCGACGCAGCGCGCGATCCGTGAGATCAACGCCGGCATCTACGCGTTTGACGCGGTGCGGTTGCGCGAGGCGCTGGGCAAGCTCTCCACCGACAACGATCAGGGCGAGGAATACCTGACCGACGTCTTCGGGCTGCTCCGCTCCGCTGGTGAGCCGGTGGCGGTGCACGTTGCCGTCGACCATTCCGAGACGTTGGGTTGCAACGACCGGGTGGAGCTGGCGACTCTGCGCCGGCTGCTGCGCGACCGGGTCAACGAGGCGTGGATGCGCACCGGAGTGAGCCTGCTGGACCCGGTGACCACCTGGATCGACGTGACGGTGGCACTGGACCGCGACGCGGTGGTCGACCAGAACACCCAGCTGCGCGGCGGCACGGTGGTCGGTGCGGGCGCGCTGATCGGGCCGGACGTCACCCTGATCGACACGATCGTCGGCCCCGGCGCGTCGGTGATTCGCAGCCACGCCGTCGGTGCCGAGGTCGGCGCGGGAGCCAGCGTCGGGCCGTACGCGTACCTGCGGCCGGCCGCGCGGCTGGCCGACAAGTCGAAGGTCGGCACGTTCGTCGAGGTGAAGAACTCCGAGGTCGGCCCCGGTGCGAAGGTGCCGCACCTCACGTACGTGGGTGACGCAACGATCGGCGCGAAGGCAAACATCGGCGCGGCGACGATCTTCGTGAACTACGACGGGGTGAACAAGCACCGGACGGTCGTGGGCGAGGCCGCTTTCGTCGGCTGCGACACGAGCCTGATCGCGCCGGTCGAGGTGGGCGCCGGGGCGTACGTGGCGGCGGGCAGCGCGATCGCTCAGGACGTGCCGCCGGGGGCGCTCGGGGTGACCCGCGCGCCGCAGCGCAACATCGAGGGCTGGGTGGCGCGCAAGCGGGCCGGGACGGTTTCCGCGGCGGCGGCCGAGCGTGCGTTGCGCGGTGCCGAGGGTGCGTCGGAGGTGTCCGGCGCCGCAAGCGACAGTGAGGCAATGCACGGGGTGGCCGAGACGGTGGGCGGCGCATCCGGCACGGGAGATACTGCAACCGAATAGTCCCTGACCCACCACCACCGGGTCGGGTACCGCCGACAAAACGGGAGCAGACGGGCCCATGGGCAGCATCGTCGCGGAAAACCGCAAAAGCCTGATGCTCTTTTCCGGACGTGGCTTTCCGGAGTTGGCCAAGGAGATCGGCGAGGTGCTCGGCGTAGCGCCGACCCCGGCCGACGCGTACGAGTTCGCCAACGGCGAGATCTTCGTACGTTTCAAGGACTCGGTGCGTGGTTCGGACGCCTTCGTGGTGCAGTCCGTCACGCACGGGGTGAACACCTGGGTCATGGAGACCCTGATCATGGTGGACGCGCTGAAGCGGGGGTCGGCAAAGCGGATCACCGTGGTGCTGCCGTTCTACCCGTACGCGCGGCAGGACAAGAAGCACCGGGGTCGGGAGCCGATCTCGGCCCGCCTGGTGGCGGACCTGCTGAAGACGGCCGGCGCGAACCGCATCCTCACCGTCGACCTGCACACCGCGCAGATCCAGGGCTTCTTCGACGGCCCGGTGGATCACCTGTTCGCGATGGACATCCTGGCCGAGTACGTGGAGCACAAGTACGCGGGCCGGCCGATGACCGTGGTGGCACCGGATTCGGGCCGGGTGCGGGTTGCCGAGCGGTGGACCGACCGGCTGGGCGGTTGCCCGCTCGCGTTCATCCACAAGACCCGTGACCCGATGAAGCCGAACCAGGTCGTGGCTAACCGCGTCGTCGGTGAGGTGGAGGGCCGGGTCTGTCTGATCGTCGACGACATGATCGACACCGGCGGCACGATTGCCAAGGCCGCGGACATCCTCAAGGAGTCGGGGGCGGCCGAGATCGTGGTCGCGTCCACCCACGCCCTGCTGTCCGACCCGGCGACCGAGCGGTTGAAGAACAGCTCGATCAGCGAGATCGTGGTGACGAACACGTTGCCGCTGCCGCCGGAGAAGCAGTTGGACAAGCTGACCGTTCTGTCGATCGCGCCGCTGCTGGCGCGGGCGATCCGAGAGGTCTTCGACGACGGCTCGGTGACCACCCTCTTCGGTGGCCTGAGCTGATCCTCGCGCTGCGGTGAGCCCCGTTTTCGCCACTTGGCGCGCCGGTGGGAGCGGGGCTGTCAAACTGGAGAAAACAGGGTCGGCACGCTGGTGGGAGTACCACCAGCGTGCCGAGCTGGAGCTGTGACCGGGGACTGCCGGAAATCCTGGAAACAGCTCGGGTAGACTAGTGCGGTTGCCACGGCGAGGGTGCCCGGCGGGCCGCTGAATAGCGCCGCACGGAGGCACCGTCATCGACGCGGTGCTCCGGGCAGTCGTTCATGACGCATGAGCCCCAGCGAGCCCCTCGCCCCAGCACCGCCAGACGACAAGCCGCCGCAGCGAAAAGCATCAGGAGTTTCCCCGTGTCCGAGGTAAAGATCAGCGCCGAGCCCCGCACCGAGTTCGGCAAGGGTGGTGCCCGCCGTACCCGCCGGGCCGGCAAGGTGCCCGCCGTGCTTTACGGCCACGGCGAGAAGCCCAAGCACATCGCGCTGCCGTCGCGGGAGTTCGCCGCCGCGATCCGCAAGGGCGGTGCCAACCAGCTCTTCGCGATCGACATCACCGACGGCACCCAGGTGCTGGCGCTGCCGAAGGCGATTCAGCGTGACCCGATCCGCGACACCTTCGAGCACGTCGACCTGATCCTGGTTCGTCGGGGCGAGAAGGTCACCGTCGAGGTCCCGGTTCAGCTGACCGGCGAGGCCGCGAAGGACACGCTGATCGTGCACGACCACGACACCCTCTCGGTGACGGCCGACGCCACCAAGGTTCCGGACCACCTCGAGGCGTCGATCGAGGGCCTGGAGGCGGGCACGCTGGTGACCGCCGGCGACGTCGAGCTGCCGTCCGGCGTCGAGCTGGCCGCCGACTCGGAGCTGACCGTCGCTTCGGTGACCGCCGCTCCCACCGCCGAGCAGCTCGAGGCGACGCTGCCCGAGATCGAGGTGGCCACCGAGGAGGCCGACGCCGAGGTTGGCGAGACCACCGAGGGCTCCGAGGGTGCGGACACCGCCGAGGGCGAAGAGACCACCGAGGCGCGCACCGAGGCCTGATCGGTTCGTACTGTGCGGCAGGCGTCCCCGAGTCTTCGGGGGCGCCTGCCGGCGTATCAGGGGTCGGTGGGATGGACGTCGGGAGGGACGGGTCGTGACGGACGAGGCGGGGCCGTGGCTGGTGGTCGGCCTGGGAAACCCGGGTCGGGAGTACGCCGGGAACCGGCACAACGTCGGGTTCATGGTGGCCGACTTGCTGGCCGGGCGGGTGAGTGCTCGGTTCGGGCGCCACAAGCGGGCGGTGGCCGAGGTGGGCGAGGCTCGGCTGGGGTTCGGTGGGCCGAAGCTGGTGCTGGTCAAGCCACTGACGTTCATGAACCTTTCCGGCGGGCCGGTGGCGGCGCTGGCACAGTTCTACAAGGTGCCGGCGACGCAGGTGATCGCGGTGCATGACGAGCTGGACATCGGGTTCGGCCAGGTGCGGGTCAAGTTCGGCGGCGGCGAGGGCGGGCACAACGGCCTGCGGTCGATGTCGAAGTCGTTGGGCACGAAGGACTACGCGCGCGTGCGGTTCGGGGTCGGTCGACCGCCGGGGCGGCAGGACCCGGCGGATTATGTGCTGTCGGATTTTGGCGCGGCAGAGCGCAAGGAGTTGGATTTCCTGGTGGACCGGGCGGCCGATGTGGTGGAGTCGGTCATCGTCAAGGGTGTGGAGCCGACGCAGAACCTCTACCACGGGGGCTGACGGACCCTCGTGGCTTCGCGAACGGTCTCTGGCCGGCGGGCGAGGCGTACCGGATCGGCATCGATGGGCCGGTAGTCTGCGCCTTTCGGCGTGGGGCGACCGGCGACGCGGGTCGCGGCGAATCGGTCCGTGCGGTCACGGGTCGCGGCGAGGCGACGGGAGCGGGCAGATGACCAGTCCTCCGATGATCGATGGCGCGTTCGCCCGATGGTTGGCGGCCCGGGCCGGGCAGGCGCTGCTCGACCTGCGCACGGAGATGGGTTTCGCGGACACCGGCGCGCTGAAGTCGGCCGGGGACAAGGTGTCACACGACCTGATCCGCACCGAGTTGGCGAAGTGGCGGCCGGGCGACACGGTGCTCTCCGAGGAGGACGAGGGGTCGCGGTTGGCCTGGGCGGCTGAGGTGAACACCGGAGCGGTGTCGCGGTTGACCTCGGACCGGGTGTGGATCATCGACCCGTTGGACGGCACCCGGGAGTTCTCCGAGGAGGGCCGCTCGGACTGGGCGGTGCACGTGGCGCTCTGGGCGCGTAACGCGCCGAGCCCGCACGGGCTGGTCGCCGGGGCGGTGGGGCTGCCGGCGCAGCACCGGGTGCTGGGCACGGACTACCCGCCGGCGTACCCGCCGATGACTGTGGAGGCGGCGACGGCCGGCGAGCGGAAGATCCGCTTGGCGGCGAGCCGGAGTCGGCCGCCCGTCTTCCTGACCGACCTGGCCGAGGACGTCAGGGCGCACCTGGTGCCGATGGGATCGGCCGGAGCGAAGATCGCCGCCGTGGTTACCGGCGAGGTGGACGCGTACATCCATGCCGGTGGGCAGTACGAGTGGGACTCGGCGGCCCCGGTGGCTGTGGCGACGGCCACCGGGTTGCATGCTTCCCGGATCGACGGTTCTGCGCTGAAATACAACGAGGCGGATCCGCGCCTGCCTGACCTGCTGGTCTGCCGCAAGGATCTCGCCACCCGGTTGCTTGCAGCGCTGCAGAGACATTCCGGGTAGCCTGAGCGCACTTTCTTGACATGCCCGACCGGAAAGGTCTGGAAATCGGATGAGCGAGCAAATCGAGCCGGTGTCATGACCACCCCCGCGGCATACCGGGTCTCCCACCTGGACGCCCTGGAAGCGGAGAGCATCTTCGTGATGCGCGAGGTGGTCGCCGAGATGGAACGCCCGGTGCTGCTCTTCTCCGGCGGTAAGGATTCGATCGTCATGCTGCGACTGGCGCAGAAGGCGTTCGCCCCGGCCAACATCCCCTTCCCCGTGATGCACGTCGACACCGGGCACAACTTCCCCGAGGTCCTGGAATACCGCGACCAGCGGGTCGCCGAGCTGGGGTTGCAGCTCGTGGTGGCGAGCGTGCCGGAGGCCCTGGCGAGCGGCATGGTCCGGGAGTCCGGCGACGGCATGCGCAACCGGATCCAGACGCCGGTGCTGCTGGACGCGGTGGAGAAGCACCGCTTCGACGCGCTGTTCGGCGGCGCCCGCCGCGACGAGGAGAAGGCTCGGGCGAAGGAGCGGATGTTCAGCTTCCGCGACGAGTTCGGTCAGTGGGACCCAAAGAACCAGCGGCCGGAGCTGTGGTCGCTCTACAACGGCCGGCACCACCCGGGCGAGTCGATCCGGGTCTTCCCGCTGTCCAACTGGACCGAGCTGGACGTCTGGCACTACATCGCACGGGAACGCATCCCGCTGCCCTCGATCTACTACGCGCACGAACGCGAGGTGATCGAGCGGGACGGCATGTTCTACGCGGTAAACGAGTTCTTCCGCCCCCGCGCGGGTGAGGAGCGGTTCAAGGCGCAGGTGCGCTATCGCACCGTGGGCGACGCCTCCTGCACCGCGGCGGTCCGCTCCGACGCGGACACCGTGGAGAAGGTCATCGAGGAGGTGGCGGCCACCCGGATCACCGAGCGCGGCGCGACCCGTGGTGACGACCGGGTCAGCGAGGCCGCCATGGAGGACCGCAAGCGGGAGGGCTACTTCTGATGAGCACCGAGATCGTGGTGTCCGCGAATGCGGAGGCCCGGGCTATCACCGGGGCCGGGCCGGAGGCCCGGGCTATGGACCTACTGCGCTTCGCCACCGCCGGCAGCGTGGACGACGGAAAGTCGACCCTGATCGGCCGGCTGCTCTACGACACGAAGTCGCTCTTCACCGATCAGTTGGCGGCGGTGGAGGCGGTCAGCGCGGCCCGCGGTGACGAATACACAAACCTGGCGTTGCTCACCGACGGTCTGCGGGCCGAGCGGGAGCAGGGCATCACCATCGATGTGGCGTACCGGTACTTCGCCACCCCGCGGCGCAAGTTCATCATCGCCGACACACCGGGGCACATCCAGTACACCCGCAACATGGTCACCGGAGCGTCCACCGCCGACCTGGCGTTGATCCTCGTGGACGCGCGCAAGGGCCTGGTCGAGCAGTCCCGCCGGCACGCGTTCCTGTGCTCCCTGCTGCGGGTGCCGCACCTGGTCCTCTGTGTCAACAAGATGGACCTGGTCGACTGGTCGCAGGAGGTCTACGAACGGATCGCCGACGAGTTCACCGCGTTCGCCGCGAAGCTCGACGTACCAGACCTGACCGTGGTGCCGATCTCCGCGTTGCGTGGCGACAACATCGTCTCCCGATCGGAGAACATGCCCTGGTACGAAGGCCCGTCGTTGCTGCACCACCTGGAGCGGGTGCACATCGCCAGCGACCGCAACCTGGTCGATGTCCGGTTCCCGGTGCAGTACGTGATCCGTCCGCAGTCCACCACGGTTACCGACTACCGCGGCTACGCAGGCCAGGTCGCCTCCGGCGTGCTCAAGCCGGGTGACGAGGTGATGGTGCTGCCGTCCGGCTTCACCAGCCGGATCTCCGCCGTGGAGACCGCCGACGGGCCGGTCGCGGAGGCGTTCCCGCCGATGTCGGTGACGGTACGACTGGCCGACGAGATCGACATTTCGCGTGGTGACCTGATCTGCCGGCCGAACAACGCACCGGCGGTGGCCCAGGACATCGAGGCGATGGTCTGCTGGATGGACGAGACGGCCCCTCTGCGGGTCGGCGGTCGGTACGCGATCAAACACACCACCCGGTCGGCGCGCGCGATCGTGCGTGGTCTGCACTACCGGTTGGACATCAACTCGCTGCACCGCGACGAGTCGGCCGACGAGTTGCGGCTCAACGAGATCGGCCGGGTTCGGCTGCGTACCACCGTGCCGCTGCTCGCCGACGAATACCGCCGTAACCGCACCACCGGAGGCTTCGTCATCATCGACGAGGCCACCAACCGCACGGTCGGCGCCGCCATGATCGTCGAAGCCAACTAACCCCCACCCCCCACCCTGTCGGGTTGATCAAGAGGTTTGCGTCAATCCAAGCCCGGATTCTGACGCAAACCTCTTGATCAACCCCGGCGGTGGGGTGGGGTGGGGGTTAGTTCAGGCGGGTTGCTCCGGGGGCTGGGAGGACTGTCACGGTGCCGGGGGTGGTGAAACCGCGTTCGGCGTACGCCGCGGTGACGGCGGCGGCGACCGCGTCGGCGCGGTCGGCCTCGACCAGGGCGAGGACACAGCCGCCGAAGCCTCCACCGGTCATCCGGGCACCGAGCGCGCCGGCCGCCAGCGCCGCCTCGACCGCGGTGTCGATCTCCGGCACGGTGATCTCGAAGTCGTCGCGCATCGAGACGTGCGACGCGGTGAGCAGCGGGCCGATGTCGCGGACCCGGGCGGCGCGGAGCAGCGCCACCGTGTCCAGTACGCGCTGGTCCTCGGTGACCACGTGCCGGACCCGTCGCCGGGTCTCCTCGTCATCGAGCTGGGCCAGCGCGGCATCGAGTTGGTCGACGCCCACGTCCCGCAGCGCGGCAACACCGAGCGCCTTGGCCCCGGCCTCGCAGGAGCGGCGGCGGGCAGCGTACTCACCGTCGGCGTGCCGGTGTGGCGCCCGGCTGTCGATCACCAGCACAGCCAGCCCGGCGGCGTCCAGGTCGAACGGGATCTGCTCGACCGACTCGTCGCGGCAGTCCAGGAAGAGGGCGTGCCCAGCGCGGCAGCGGATCACCGCGGACTGGTCCATGATGCCGGTCGGCGCGCCCACGTAGACGTTCTCCGCCCGCTGCGCCAGGCGGGGCTGCAGCTCCGGGGACAGCTCAAGCCCACCGAGGTCGAGCAGGGCGGCAAGCACGGCTGACTCCAGCGCGGCTGAGGAGGAGAGCCCGGAGCCCAGCGGCACGTCGGAGGCGATCGCCATCCGGGCGCCCGAAACCGGATGACCGGCCTCGCGTAGCGCCCAGACCACCCCGGCGACGTACGCGCCCCAGCCGGTCACTCGACCGGCCTCGGTGACGTCGTCCGCCCCGAAGGTGATCTGCTCGTCGGACAGCTCGGACCAGACCGTCCACTGCTCGGCGTCCTGCCGGTCGGCGGCGACGATGGTACGCATCGGCAGGGCGAAGGGCAGCACGAACCCTTCGTTGTAGTCGGTGTGCTCGCCGATCAGGTTGACCCGGCCGGGAGCCGCCCAGCGGCCCGCGGCCTGGCTGCCGTACTGCGCGGTGAAGCCGGCGGCGGCCCGCTCGGCGACGTCACCGGTGGGGTGGGTCATGACTTCTTCTCCAGGATGTGCGTGCGGTAGAAGGCCCACGCGTCGCCGACCATGTCGTGCAGCGTCGGCTTCTGTGGCACCCAGCCCAGCTCGTCGCGAGCCAACGCGGAGGAGGCGACCAGCTCGGCCGGGTCGCCCTCACGGCGCGGCGCCACCTCGACGGGCAGTTGGTGACCTGTGACCTCGCGGACCACGTCGACGACCTGGCGGTTGGTGAAGCCGTTGCCGTTGCCCAGGTTGTAGATCCGGTGTTGGCCGCTGGTGGCCGCGTCCAGCGCCAGCAGGTGCGCCCGGGCCAGGTCGGCGACGTGGATGTAGTCGCGGACGCAGGTGCCGTCCACGGTGGGGTAGTCGTCGCCGAAGAGCTGGAGCTTGTCCCGCCGGCCGGAGGCGACCTCCAGTGCGATTGGAATCAGGTGCGTCTCCGGGTCGTGCCGTTCGCCGAGGGCGATGTCGCCGTCGAGGTGGGCGCCCGCAACGTTGAAGTAGCGCAGCGACACGGCGGCCAGCCCGTGCGCGATCGTCTCGGAGGTGAGCGCCATGTCGACGGCGAGTTTGGTGGCGCCGTACGTGTTGGTGGGCGCCTTGACCGCGGTCTCCGGGATGGGCAGCTCGGTGGGGTTGCCGTAGACGGCGGCGGTGGAGGAGAAGACCATCCGCGGCACCCCGGCGGCGCGGACCGCGTCGATCAGGGCGAGCGTGCCGACGGTGTTGGTCTGCCAGTACAGCTCCGGCTTGACCATCGACTCGCCGGCGGCGATCAGGGCGGCGAAGTGCAGCACCCCGTCGAAGCCGGCGTCCGGGGTGATGATGCGGGCGGCGTCGTGGATGGACGCCTCGACGTGGGTCGCGTCCGGGGCGATCGCCTCGCGGTGGCCGGTGCGCAGGTCGTCCAGGACGACCACCTGGTGGCCAGCGTCGAGCAGCATCCGGGTCACCACGCTGCCGATGAAGCCGGCGCCCCCGGTGACGAGCAGTTTCACGTCGTTGCCTCCTGCCTGGCCCGCCCGGGACGTGGCCCTTCAATGATCACCTTATGGCGGTGGCCGGCACCCTCGCCGTCGCCACCGCCATCCTCATTCCATCATAATCTTTCACGATTAAACAGAGCCGAACATGCACCGGGGCCGCTCCGCGTGATCCCCGGTGTGGTGGGCCAAGGGTGTCTACCATCTCTGTCATGCGGGAAACGGCCCGTACCGGGCTCCGGCGACGCGTGCGGGTGCGACCCCGCCGCGATCCTGGCCCGCTCGCCCGGGCCGTGGCCCGAGTGCTGGTTCGCACCGCAGACGGTGCCACCCGAATCGTCACCGATCTGCTCGGGACCGGCCCGGCAGCCGGCCGGGAGCGCATCTCCGAGGCCGATCTGCGGGACCTGGTCGCCGCGAACACGGTGCTCGACCAGGACGAGCGGCGCATCATCGACGAGGTCCTGGTGGCCGGTGCCAGTCTGATCCGCGAGGTGATGATGCCGCGCACCGAGGTGGTCTTCCTCCCGACGCGACTGACCATCGCCGAGGCCGCCCGGCTGGTCCGCGCCGAGCCGCATACCCGCTACCCGGTCACCGACGGCACCCACGATGACGTCGTCGGCTTCGTGCACCTACGTGACGTGCTGCTGCGCCCGGACGCCGATCCATGCGTCACAGTTGGCGAGCTGACCCGGGAGGTGAAACGGCTTCCCGGCAGCAAACGGGTGCTGCCCGCGCTGACCGAGATGCGCCGGGAGGGCCAGCACCTGGCGGTGGTGGTCGACGAGTACGGCGGAACCGCCGGGATCGTCACCCTGGAGGACCTCATCGAAGAGTTGATCGGCGAGATCCACGACGAGTACGACGCGACTCCGGACCCGGTGCACGCCGGCCTGCCCGCCGTGGTGGACGGCCGCCTCAATCTCGCTGACTTCGCCGAACGGACCGGGGTGGCTCTCCCCGCCGGGCCGTACGAGACGGTCGGTGGGTTCGTGATGGCCGCGCTGGGCCGGCTCCCGGTGACCGGTGACGAGGTGCCGGTGCCCGGTGAGCCCGCCGACGTCGGCGCGCCCGATACGGCCGACCTCCCGGCGGGCTGGCTGCTGCGGGTGCTCGCGTTGGACGGCCGCCGGGTAGCCCGGCTCGCGGTCTCCGCCGTCCGAGTGCCCGAGCAGCACCGTCGGGTCGCGACCGGGCCGACGCGCGGGGTCGGCGTGGCCGAACCGCCCGAGGTCAGCACCCCCTCACCGGCGGGCCGTGGCCGACCCGCCGGCCCGTCATGACGGACCGGGTTGCTTGCTGACAGAATTATCGCCATGTCCGACGTTCCCGCCCGCCCCCGCGTCTTCTCCGGCATCCAGCCGACGGCCGACTCGTTCCATCTCGGCAACTACCTGGGCGCGGTGCGGCACTGGGTGGCACTGCAGGACAGCCACGACGCGTTCTACTGCGTGGTGGACCTGCACGCCATCACCGCAGGGCACGACCCGGCCCTGTTGCGCCAGCGGACGCGGGTGGCCGCCGCCCAGCTCTTCGCGGTCGGGCTCGACCCGGACCGCAGCACCCTGTTCGTGCAGTCGCAGGTGCCCGAGCACCCGCAGCTGGCCTGGATGCTCGGCTGCATCACCGGCTTCGGCGAGGCCAGCCGGATGACCCAGTTCAAGGACAAGTCGCAGAAGCAGGGCAACGAGCGGGCCAGCGTCGGGCTGTTCACCTACCCGATCCTGCAGGCCGCCGACATCCTGCTCTACCAGGCCAACGCGGTGCCGGTCGGTGAGGACCAGCGCCAGCACCTGGAGCTCTCCCGGGATCTGGCGCAGCGGTTCAACTCGCTCTTCGGCCCGACGTTCACGGTGCCCGCACCACACATCGTCAAGGACACCGCGAAGATCACCGACCTGCAGGACCCGACGGCGAAGATGTCCAAGTCGTCGTCCTCGCCGGCCGGCATCATCGACCTGCTGGAAGATCCGGCCCGGTCCGCGAAGAAGATCCGGTCCGCGGTGACCGACACCGGCCGGGAGATCATCTTCGATGCCGAGACCAAGCCGGGCGTGTCCAACCTGCTGACCATCCATTCGGCGCTCAGCGGTCGCAGCATCGACGAGTTGGTGGCCGCGTACGCGGGCCGCGGCTACGGCGACCTGAAGAAGGAGTTGGCCGAGGTGGTTGCGGACTTCGTCCGCCCGATCCAGGAGCGCACCCGCGCCTACCTCGACGATCCGGCGCAGTTGGACAAGCTGCTCGCAGCCGGGGCGGAGAAGGCCCGTGCGGTCGCTGCGGCGACCTTGCGGTCCGCGTACGAGCGGGTCGGGTTCTTCCCGCCCGTGCGCGGCGAGTAGCTCCGCGGGACAGGTGGACAGGTCGGTGGCCGAAGGGGCGGCGCGAAGCGTGGATCGCAGTGGCGGGGTGCAGCCGACCGGCGACACCATCCAGATCGGCATCGCGGTGGACATTCCCGAGCCGTGGGGTGCCCAGCTCACCAGGCGGCGGGTCGAGGCCGGCGACCCGCTCGCGGTGCCCGCGCACGTGACGTTGCTCGGGCCCACCGAGATCCGGACGGCCAACCTGCCCGCCGTCGAGCGGCACCTCGCCGCTGTTGCCGCCGCGCACCTGCCGTTCGCACTGCACCTGCGGGGCACTGGCACGTTCCGCCCGGTCACCCAGGTGGTGTTCGTCGCGGTGGCCGCCGGGATCAGCGAGTGTGAGTTGCTGGCCGCCGCCATCGCCTCAGCGCCAGGCCTGCACCGCGAGCTCCGCTTCCCGTACCATCCGCACGTCACCGTGGCGCAGGACGTGGCACCGGAGGCCCTGGACAACGTGTACGAGGATCTGGCCGACTTCTCCGCGATGTTCGAGGTCGAGGCGTTCACGCTCTTCTCGCACAGCGGGCAGGCCCGGTGGCAGCCGCGTCGGGACTTCCGCCTCGGCGACTGAACCGTCGGCGACGCGCCGGCCGGTGATTATCGGCAGCCGGTTGCCACTACGGCGGTGGGAGATCGGCGAGGATGATCGCGTGAACGTGATCGGCCGGATCGAAGCGGGCATCGACCGCTGGGTGAGCGCCGCGCGCCGCCGGTCGGGGCTCTTCGATCACGTGTGGCGGGCCGGCGCGTTGTACGCCGAGGTGCTGGCCGGACGGCTGGCCGCCGCGATCGCCTACTACGGCTTCTTCGCGGTGTTCGCCCTCGCCCTGGTGGCGTTCTCCGTCTTCGGGGCCATTCTCGAGGACAACGACGAGGTCAGTGCGGCGGCGGCCGACTTCCTGAAGGAGAACCTGCCGTTCCTGGACGCCGAGCAGATCGCGAACTCCAGCGGCACGGTGGGTGTGGTCGGCCTGGTCATCCTGGTCTTCACCGGAATCGGGTGGGTGGAGGCGATCCGGTCCTCGCAGCGGTTGATGTACCAGCTCAACCAGCAGCCGGGAAACCTGGTGGTGCGGCGGCTGGTCGACCTGGGCGTGATGATCGGCGTTTTCTTGCTGCTCGGCGTCTCGGTCGCGGCGGTGGACGCGTTGGAGTCGCTGCTGCGTTTCCTGCTGCGCAGCACCGGGTCGGTCGGTCTGACCACGATCAGCGCGGTGCTCAGCGTGCTGATCAACGCGGTGCTCGCCACCGCGTTGCTGCTCGCGGTGCCCCGGCTGCGGATGAGCCGGTCTCGGCTGCGCCCGGTGGTGCTGCTGGTGGCGATCGGCATCACGCTTCTGAACACGGTAGGGCGGTACTACGTGGTGCGTACCGAGCGCAACCCGGCGTACACCGTGGTGGCCGGCGCGGTCGGCCTGCTGCTCTACCTCTACCTGCTCAACCAACTGGTGCTGTTCGGTGCCGCGCTGCTCGCGACCAGTACGAACGGGCGGGTGGTGGACCTGGCGGAGGCCGCCGCCCCGCCGCGCGAGATCGACGAGGACACCGATCCTGGTACGCCGGGCGGTGCGAGCTGATGACGGAAGGTGTGCAGGTGCTGATCTCGGTCGACCCGGACTCGGCGGTGCCCCCCTACGAGCAGGTGCGCGGACAACTCGCCGAGTTGATCGGCGACGGCCGTCTGCCGGTGGGCACCCGGTTGCCCACCGTCCGACAGCTCGCCGCCGACCTGCGATTGGCGGCGAACACGGTGGCCCGGGCGTACCGGGAGTTGGAGACTGCCGGGCTGCTGGAGACCCGGGGACGCAACGGCACCTTCGTCGCTCCCGGCCGGGACGACGCCGTCGACCGGCTGCAGCGCGCGGCGGCCGGCTACGCGGCCGAGGCGGCTCGGCTCGGGGTGTCGCCGGCCACCGCACTCGCCCTGGTCCGCGCCGCACTGGATGCCGTTCGCCCCGGCTGACCGGCCGCCGATCGAGCGCCGGACGGGCGGAAACTGAGCCGAAAGGCGTCGGCGCTCGCGTTCGCGGACCATGATGAGCCGGTGGGCGCACTCATGACACTGGACCTGCCGGCCGACTCGCCGCTCCTGGGCCTGCCGTGGATCATCACTTTCGGTCCGCTCGGCGATCTCGACGAGTGGGAGCCGGTGGTCTGCGGGCCGTACGAGCGGCCGCACGCGTTGGCGCTGGCCGAGGCGGTGGTGGCCGACGAGCAACTGATGGCGGTGGTGGAGCCGCTGCTGCCGTCACTGTCGGCCGACGAGATCCGCAGTGAGATCGCGGCCGCGCAGGTCGCCGCCGAGGACGAGGCGAGGCAGGTCGAGGGCGCTGACCTGTACGGCGACTTCGAGGACGTGATCGACGAGGAGTTGGACGCCGCCGCCGACGAGGCGGGGCACGGTGAGCCCGCCGAACCGCCGGACGAGGCCGAGGTACGCGAAGGCTTCACCCGGATCGCGGCGCTGCTCACCGCGAAGTGACGGCCTGGGCTGGCACAGACGAACACCGGCGCCGCGCGGAGCGGACTCCGCGTGGCGCCGGTGCCACCTCACCCCCCACCACAAGGGGCCGGTAGCCCAGTCGCCCGCCGGCGCGGGGCACGGCGAACGACCAGGTCGAGTACGAGTTACCCGTTCAGCGCCGTTCCAACCAGGCGGCCGCGTCAACGGGCAGCAGATGGCCGGAGCCCTGCCCGGTGAGCGTGTCGCTGGCGACGAGCGGCTGACCGTACCCGTCGATCAGGACCGGCGCACCGCTGAGGTTGACTACGCAGGTCAGCGCGGTTTCGCCGGCGGTGCGGGAGAAGGCCAGCACGCCGGGCCCGCTTTCCAGCCAGGTGACGCCGTCGGCGTCGAGGGCCAGCGCCGGGTGCGCGTGGCGGATCCGCAGGGCGGCCCGGTACAGCTCCAGCGTCGAGTCGGGCACGCCGGTCTGCGCGCTGACGGACAGGGCCTGCCAGGTAGCCGGGGCGGGCAGCCAGCTCAACTCGCTACCCGCCGGCCCGAAGCCGTACGGCGCAAGCTCGCCGCTCCACGGGAGGGGCACCCGGCAGCCGTCACGGCTTTCGCCGGTGCGTAGGAACGCCGGGTCCTGGCGTAGCTCGTCGGGCAGGTCGAGAACCTCGGGCAGGCCCAGCTCCTCGCCCTGGTAAAGGTAGGCGCAGCCGGGCAGGGCGAGCATCAGCAGGCTGGCGGCGCGGGCCCGGCGCAACCCTTCGGGGCCGTCGCCGTAGCGGGTGACGTGCCGCTGTTTGTCGTGGTTGGACAGCACCCAGGTGGTGGGCGCGCCGACGACGGTCGCCTCGGCCAGTGCCGTGTCGATCACCTTGCGGAACGAGTCGGCCGACCAGGTGGCGTCGAGGAAGTCGAAGCTGAACGCCTGGTGCAACTCGTCCGGGCCGATGTAGCGGGCCAGACGCTGCGGCGTCTCGGCCCAGGCCTCGGCGACCGCCATCCGACCGCCCGGGTAGCTGTCCATGATGGGCCGCCAGGCGCGGTAGATCTCGTGCACCTCGTCCTGGTCGAAGTAGGGCAGCCGGCCCTTGCCGAGCAGTTCGACCTGACGTTGGCCGGTGGTGATCGTGCTGAAGCCGACGTCCGGCAGCCCATCCGCCTTGATCATGCCGTGCGCCACGTCGACGCGGAATCCGTCCACGCCCCGGTCCAGCCAGAACCGCAGCACGTCCTCGAATTCGGCACGGACCTCCGGGTGGCGCCAGTTCAGGTCCGGCTGGGACGGGTCGAACAGGTGCAGGTACCACTGACCGTCCGCGATCCGGGTCCAGGCGGGGCCGCCGAAGATGCTCTCCCAGTCGTTCGGGGGCTGTTCGCCGTGTGCGCCCTGACCTTCGGCGAAGAGGTAGCGGGCCCGTTCGGGAGAGCCGGGGCCGGCGGCGAGGGCCGCGGTGAACCAGCGGTGCGCGCTGGAGGTGTGGTTGGGCACCAGGTCGATGATGATCCGCAGGCCGAGGGCGTGTGCATCGGTGATCATCGCGTCGAAGTCGGCGAGGGTGCCGAACATCGGGTCGACATCCCGGTAGTCGGCGACGTCGTACCCGCCGTCGATCATCGGAGAGGTGTAGAAGGGGGTCAGCCAGAGCGCGTCCACCCCGAGGTCACGCAGGTACGGCAGGCGTTGCCGGATGCCCTGGAGGTCACCGATGCCGTCGCCGTCGCTGTCGGCGAAGCTGCGGACGTACACCTGGTAGACGACCGCGGAGCGCCACCAGTCGTCGTCGGTGGCGTGCGGCGGGGTGCCGGTGCTGATCATCCGAGCAATATGCCGCCCAGGAGTTGCAAGAGTCAAGCAGATCTTGCGTAAGGCAATCGTGCGGTTGTCGGCACGACAGCGGTGGAGCCACGCACCACCAGCTCCGGGCGGAACAGGTACTCCGAGTGCGGAGCGCCGTACCCGTTGATCTCGTCCACCAGGGCCCGGACGGCGGCCACCGCCATCGCGATGACCGGCTGCCGCATGGTCGTCAGCGGCGGGTCGGTGAAGGCCATCAGCGGTGAGTCGTCGTAGCCGACCACGGAGAGGTCGCCGGGCACGCTGAGGCCGCGTTGGCGGGCGGCCCGGATCGCGCCGAGCGCCATCAGGTCGGAGCCGCAGACCACACCGGTCACGCCGCGGTCCAGCAGCCGGCCGGCTGCGGCCTCGCCACCCTCCACACCGAACAGCGACAGCTCGGCCAGCGGCCCCAGGTCGGATTCGGCGACGCCGGCCAGTCGGGTCATCGCGGAGCGCCAGCCAGCCACCTTGCGCTGCACCGGGACGAACCGGTCCGGGCCGGTGATCAGGCCGATCCGCCGGTGCCCGAGCGCGACCAGGTGGGCAACGGCCAGCTCGGCAGCCTCGCGGTCGTCACAGGAGACGAAGGGGGCGCCGATGTCGGGCACGTACCCGTTGATCATCACGATCGGCAACGGTCGGGCGAGCAGCGCCCGGTAGCGGTCGTGGTTTGCGGCGGTGTCGGCGTGCAGACCGGAGACGAAGACGATCCCGGAGACCTGCCGGTCCAGCAGCATCTCGACGTACTCGTCCTCGGTCACGCCGCCCGCGGTCTGGGTGCAGAGCACGGGGGTGAACCCGCTCTGCGCCAGCGTCGACTCGATGACCTGAGCGAAGGCGGGGAAGATCGGGTTGTCCAGCTCCGGCACCACCAGGCCGACCAGACCGGCGCTGCGCTTGCGCAGTCGGGCGGGGCGCTCGTAGCCGAGCACGTCGAGGGCGGTGAGGACGGCCTGCCGGGTCTCCGGGGCGACGCCGGGGCGGTCGTTGAGCACCCGCGACACCGTGGCCTCGCTGACTTCGGCCTGCTGGGCGATGTCGGACAGTCGAGCGCGCATGGCGGCACTTTAGCCCACCGGCAAGTTCTTGCGGGACGCCCTGCAAGCTCTTCCATAATCTGCAACGTATTGCTGGCGTCCCCGCAACATGCGAGAGCAGCAGGGCAACGAGCGCAACAACAACTTCGGCATCTTCGCGGCCGGCACCCTGCTCACCGCCATCCCCACCGTGTTGGTCTTCCAGCTCCTCCAGCGTTGCATCGTCTCCGGGCTGACCGCCGGATCGGTGAAGGGGTAGCCAGTCGGGTCCGGCCACGCCGCGGCGGCATCGCGACACCCTGCTCTGCGCCTTTGCTCTGCTTCAACCCAGGCAACAGGGACGCCCGGTCACTGTTGCCTGGGTGGAAGCAGAGCAAAGGCTGCACGAGAGGCAGGCTGGCCAGGCGCGGGCCACCCTGACGAAGTACGTCCAGAGGAAGAACTGCCGTGCATCAGCTTCGACCGGGTCGACCCGCTGCTCGGCGGGGACGCCGCGCTGGCCCGGCTCTCGGGTGCGGTACGCGCTCGGGGTTGGCTGCTGATCGGCGACATCACCAGCAACCACACCGGCGACGCGCACGACTGGTTCACCGCCGCGTCCTCCGACGTGCACGCGCCCGAGCGAGGGCTGTACTACTGGTGACGCTGCCCGGCGACGGCCCCACCTTCCAGGTCTGGCGGCTGAGCTGAGTTCGGGCTCGCGCCCCTGCTGGTCGGTGCGAAGGTTCGTCGCCGGGGTTCAGGACGATCGCGGGGTCGCGCCGAGCAGGGCCGCCACTCCGGTCAGGTAGGTCGCGCGGTCCGGGACGCCGGTCAGCAGGCGCTGGATGAACCAGCCCGGGACCAGGCCGAACAACGCCGCCCCGGTGGCCTCCGGGTCGGCGTAGGCGGGGAGTTCGCCGGACTGCTGGGCCCGCCGGACCAGGGCCGTGAAGTGCTCACGGAAGCCCGTGTACGTCTCGGCGACGAAGGCGGCCAGTGCCGGGTCGCGCTGCGACTCGCCCCAGACCTGGATCGCGATGCGCAGCGCACCATCCTCGTCGAGCTGGGTCTCGACGTACGCCAGCACCCGGTCGAGCACCGCCAGCAGCGGCAGCGGCGGGTCCTGCCGGGTCAGCTCGGTGAGCACCTGACCCGCACCGCCGATTGCCTGCTCGGCGATCGCGTTGATCAGGTCGGTCTTGCTCGGGAAGTAGCGGTAGACCGCGCCCACCGAGAGATCGGCCTCGGCGATCACGTCCTGCATCGAGGTGCGGTGGAAGCCCTCCCGCAGGAAGCACCGGCGGGCGGCCTCGACGATCTGCAGGCGGCGGGCGGTGCGGTGTTCTTCGGAGACCCGTGGCACGTCGCACAGTGTAAAGCGAACATTCGTTCTTGACGCATCGACGGCTTACAGCGCATTCTTCTATCAGAGAACGAGCGTTCGTTTTAGGAGATTGCCATGCCCCCGTCACCCACGCGCAGCCGCTCGCCGTTGCAGCTCGCCCTCCTGGTCGCCGTCCTGGCGGTGGCGGTGCAGGCGCTGCTCGTGCCACTCTTCGCCGCTCCGGCGGCCAACCTCGCCCCCCGCGACCTGCCGATCGCCGTTGCCGGGCCGGCACCCGTGGCCGGGGACCTGGCCGGCCGGCTCGCCGCGGCCCAGCCCGGCGCGTTCGCGGTGACCACCCTGCCGGACGCCGAAGCGGCCGACCGGGCGCTGCGCGACCGCGAGGTCTACGCGGCCTTCGTCGCTGGCCCGGACGGTGTGGCTCTGCACACCGCGCCGGCCGCCAGCCCGACGGTCGCCGCACTGCTCGTTGAGGCGGCCGGGCAGGTCTCCGCCGGCCGGCCGGTCCCGGTGGTGTCGGTGGTCCCCGCCGATCCGGACGACCCCCGGGGCGCCGGATTCGCCGCCGGCTTCCTGCCGTTCGCGATGACCAGCCTGCTGGCCGGTGCGCTGCTGACCCTGCTCGTGCGCGGGCGGACCGCCCGGCTGGCCGGGTTGGCGGCCTACGCCGTGCTCGCCGGGGTGGCGGGCGTTGTCGTGCTGCACGACTGGCTTGGCGTGATCGACGGGAGCCGGCTCGCCGAGGGGGGCGTGATCGGCCTCTTCACGCTCGCCGCCGCGGCCACCGTCGCCGGGCTGGGTGCGGTGCTCGGCCGGCCGGGGATCGGGCTCGGCGCGCTGCTGGTGTTCCTGGTCGGCAACCCGCTCTCGGCTGTCTCCGCCGCTCCCGAGCTGCTGCCGCAGCCCTGGGGCGAGCTCGGGCAGTGGCTGCCGGTCGGCGCGGGCAGCACCGCGCTGCGCTCCGCCGCCTTCTTCGACGGCGCCGGCGCCGGGCAGGCGGTGGCGATCCTCGCCGGGTACGCCGTGGCGGGGCTGCTCCTGGTGCTGCTCGCCCCGCGGGCCGGATCGGCACCGGTGGTTGGCGGTCCGGCGGCGGCCGAGCGCTCCGCGGTGGCTGCGGCCTGATCGGTCCGGCCGCAGGCCGGGTGCCTGCTCGTCGGGCGGGGTGCGCCGCGTCAGCCGCCCCCCTACTACAAAGTGTCGTTCATGGGGGAGGATGTGTCCCGTGGAAGCACTGAGGCTGATCCTTCTCTACGTCCATCTCATCGGGTTCGCGTTGCTGCTGGGCGGTTCGATCGCCCAGTACGTCAGCGGCCGGCTGCGGATCAACCCGGCGATGCTCTGGGGGTCGGTGATCCAGTTGCTGACCGGGCTCGGCCTCGCCGCCCCGCTGCGCGACGGTGACGAGCCGGCACCAGCGAAACTTGTGACGAAGTTGGTGATCGGTCTGCTGATCTTTGTCATGGTCTTCTTCTCCCGGAAGCGGGACGTGGTAAACCGTGGCCATTTCCTCGCGATTGTCGGCCTGACCCTGGTCAACGCGGCGGTCGCCGTCTTTTGGCGGTAACGTCCGAGGAGGGACCGGCCCCAGAAAACCGGACGATGAGGACGCCTCGGCACTCGGTTACCACCACGAAGAGTGACTTGCCCCACGCAAGGGTTACACCCGGGTAACAGGCGCTCAACAGTCGTGCACGATTGTCGGCCGGTGGGTGGGCGCGGGCGTACGCTCCCGTCCGTAACGTGGGACAGCCGGCGGCACACCGCAGGTCGGCTGATGGGCTGCCACCGCACTAGGCGCGGTGTGCAATGGGAAGGAGACGTCTTGCGCTCGGTGCGTGGGATGCGGATCGCCTCGATCTTCGCGGTGGGTGGGCTCGCGCTCACCGCCGCCGCTTGTGGCGAGGCCCCCAAGGATGACAACAACGCCGGCAGTGGCGCCAAGAAGTTCAGCGCCTGCATGGTGACCGACGTCGGCGGCATCGACGACAAGTCGTTCAACACGTCGGCCTGGAAGGGTCTGCAGGAGGCCAAGGCCGCCAACGACAACATCGACATCAAGTTCGTCGCGTCGAAGGCCGAGGCCGACTACGAGCCGAACCTGACGCAGTTCGTCAACCAGAAGTGCGACTTCATCCTGGCGGTCGGTGGCCTCATGGGCAACGCCACGAAGAAGATCGCGACGGCGAACCCGAAGCAGGAGTTCGGCATCGTCGACTCCAACTCCGAGTTGGACAACATCTACCCGATGCAGTTCGACACCGCCCAGGCCGCGTTCCAGGCCGGCTACCTGGCCGCCGGGATGAGCAAGACCGGCAAGGTGGGCACCTACGGTGGTCTGCCGATCCCGCCGGTGACCATCTTCATGGACGGCTTCGTCGACGGCGTGGCGTACTTCAACAAGACCAAGGGCAAGAACGTCCAGGCGCTCGGCTGGAACAAGGAGACCCAGAAGGGCTCCTTCACCAACGACTTCGCCAAGCAGGACGAGGGCAAGAAGGTCTCCGACGCGCTGGTCGCCCAGGGCGCGGACATCATCATGCCGGTCGCCGGCGGCTCCGGCCTCGGCACCACCGCCGCGGCCAAGGCGTCGGGTGGCAAGTACAGCACCATCTGGGTGGACGTCGACGGCTGCGAGAGCACCCCGGACTGCTCCGCGATCGTCACCACCGTGGTCAAGAACATCCCGGACGCCGTCAAGGAGGCGGTCCTCAAGGCCGCCGCCGGTGACAAGCTGCCGGCCAAGCCGGGCTTCGTCGGCACCCTGGCCAACAACGGTGTCTCGATCGCCCCGTACCACGACTTCGATGGCAAGGTCCCGGCCGAGCTGAAGGCCGAGATCGACAAGATCAAGGCGGACATCGCCGCGGGCACCATCACCGTCACCTCGAAGGCCCAGCCGACCAAGTGACAACCGAGCGGCCCTTCCGGTGAGATCATCGGGAGGGCCGGCGGGAGACAGACAGGTACGACCGATCGGCCGCTCTGGCCCTGCGGGTGACCCGCGGGGTCGGAGCGGCCGATCGCGCACCACGGCGGCCGGGCCGGTCCGGTCGGGCTTACAGCAGCTAGGCTGCACCATCGCTCGCACTCCAGGAGGTTGCGCTGAGACTCGAACTGCGCGGCATCACCAAGCGTTTCGGTGATCTGGTCGCCAACGACCACATCGACCTGACGGTGGAGCCTGGAGAGATTCACGCCCTGCTCGGCGAGAACGGCGCGGGCAAGTCGACCCTGATGAACGTGCTCTACGGGCTCTATCAGCCCGACGAGGGCGAGATCCTGGTCGACGGCAAGCCGCTGAAGCTGAAGGGCCCGTCCGACGCGATCGGAGCCGGGATCGGCATGGTGCACCAGCACTTCATGCTGGTGCCGGTCTTCACCGTCGCCGAAAACATCATGCTCGGCGCTGAGCAGGTCAAGGGCGGCATCGCCGGCTTCCTGGACCGCCGTCGCGCCCGGCGCGAGGTCACCGAGGTGTCCGAGCGCTACAACCTGCAGGTCGACCCCGACGCGGTGATCGAGGACCTGCCGGTCGGCATCCAGCAGCGCGTGGAGATCGTCAAGGCGCTCACCCGCGACGTCGACCTGCTCATCCTGGACGAGCCGACCGCTGTGCTCACCCCGCAGGAGACCGAAGAGCTGCTGACGGTCATGCGGTCACTCAAGGCGGCCGGCAAGTCGATCGTCTTCATCACCCACAAACTTGGCGAGGTCAAGGCCATCGCCGACCGGATCACGGTGATCCGACGCGGAAAGACCGTCGGCACCGCCTCTCCGGAGGCCAGCCGGGACGAGTTGGCCGCACTGATGGTCGGGCGCAACGTCCGGCTCACCGTGGACAAGTCCCCGGCCACGCCGGGCGACCCGGTGCTGGAGTTGGCCGGAGTCGTCGTCGACGACGACCGGCAGATCCGCGCGGTCGACGGGGTGGACCTGACCGTGCGCGCCGGTGAGGTGCTCGGTGTGGCAGGCGTGCAGGGCAACGGTCAGACCGAGCTGATCGAGGCGATCATGGGTCTGCGCCCGGTGCTCGCCGGCACGGTGAGCCTGGTCGGCGATCGGATCGACGGCTGGACGACCAAGAAGGTGCTCCGCGCGGGCGTCGGCTACGTGCCCGAGGACCGCAGCGTGGACGGCCTGGTCAAGGAGTTCAGCGTCGCGGAGAACCTGGTGCTGGACATCTACGACCGGCCGCCATTCGGCGCTGGGCTCGCGCTCAAGCCGGACGCGATCGCGTCCTCGGCCAAGGAGCGGATCGAGCAGTTCGACGTCCGCACCTCGTCGGCCGATGCGGCGGTGGGCACCCTCTCCGGCGGTAACCAGCAGAAGGTGATCGTGGCCCGGGAGTTGTCCCGGCCGCTGAAGCTCTTCATCGCCGCCCAGCCGACCCGGGGCGTCGACGTCGGGTCCATCGAGTTCATCCACAGCCAGATCATCCGCGAGCGGGACGTCGGCACCGCCGTCATGGTGGTCTCCAGCGAACTCGACGAGGTGATCGGCCTGGCCGACCGGATCGCGGTGATGTACCGCGGTCGGATCATCGGCATCGTCGGCCCGGACACCCCGCGTGAGGAGATCGGCCTGCTGATGGCCGGCATCAGCCCGGACGTGGCCCACGAGCGCACAACGGACGCTGTGCCCGCCGACGGCGCGGCCACTGATGGGAGCCCGGCGAGCGACGCAGGCTCCGCGACCGAGGACGAGGCATGAGCGAGCGTCAGCGAGCGAATCACCGTTTCAGGCCGTTGGTGCCTCATGGCGTCACGCAGCGAAGCGGAGTGACGGCATGAGCAACGACCCCACCCCGCAGTCCGGTTCTCCGGACAAGGAGCCGGCGAGCGAGGCGCAGGCCGCGCAGAACGCGCTCGGAAACACCGAACGGGCCGAGGTGGCAACCCAGCCGGGCGGTCCAGCGTCGAAGCCGGCGCCAAAGCCGGAGCCGCAGCCCAGCCTGGGCCGGTTGTTCATGGACAACCTCTGGGCGGCCAACACCTTCACGGTGACTCTGCTGTCGCTGGTGCTGGCGGTCGTGGTCGGCGCGGTGCTGATGATCATTTCTGATCCGGCGGTGCTCTCCACCTACTCGTACATCACCTCCCGCCCGTCCGACGCGATCAACTCCAGTTGGACGCTGGTCAGCGAGGCGTACGCGAACCTGTTCAAGGGCTCGATCTTCGACCCCGAGGCGTTCTCCGGCTGGCTGGACGGCGACAACAGCTGGGTCGCCGTGCTCGCGCCGATCTCCGAGACGCTCACCTACGCCGCGCCGCTGGTCTTCACCGGCCTGTCGGTGGCGCTGGCCTTCCGGGGCGGCCTGTTCAACATCGGCGCCCAGGGCCAGGCCACCATCGGCGTGATCATGGCGGCGCTGGCCGGTTTCCTGCTGCCCCTGCCACCCGGCCTGCACCTGCTGGTGGCGGTGCTGGCCGGCGCCCTGGGCGGGGCGGTCTGGGGATTCATCCCCGGCATCCTCAAGGCTCGCGCCGGCGCGCACGAGGTGATCAACACGATCATGCTCAACTACGTCGCCACGTACTTCCTCACCTGGTTGATCGTGCAGAGCGGCGTGCAGGACCCGACGCGTACCGACGCGATCAGCAAGGCGGTGGACACGTCCGCCCAGCTGCCCCGACTGCTCGGTGACAACCTGCGGGTGCACGCCGGCATCCTGCTCGCCGTGCTGGCGACCTGGGCGGTTGCCTGGCTGCTGAACCGCTCGACGCTCGGCTTCGAGCTGCGGGCGGTCGGTGCCAACCCGGACGCCGCCCGCACCGCCGGCATCAGCGTCACGCGGACGTACATCCTGATCATGGTCTTCGCCGGCATCCTGGCGGGCCTCGGCGGCTCGAACATGGTGCTCGGCTCCACCGCCAGCGCGCTGACCCCGTTGGTTGTCGCGCAGATCGGCTTCGACGGCATTTTGGTGGCGCTGCTGGGGCGGGTGAAGCCCTGGGGGGTGCTGCTGGCCGCGCTGCTGTTCGGGGCGCTGCAGGCCGGTGGCAACCGGATGCAGTCATACTCCGGGATCTCGCTGGAGCTCGTGACCGTGCTCCAGGCGCTGATCGTCATCTTCATCGCCGCACCGGCCCTGGTAAAGGCGATCTTCCAGCTCCGGGCCGCGCGTGCCGCCCGGTTGCAGACGAGCCTGGCGAAGGGCTGGTAGCTGATGTCCACCATGGCTGTCCCCGACATCGCGGTAGCCCCGGTCCGCCAGGGCTTCTGGACCCGGAGCCGCAAGGTTGGCCTCACGCTGCTGGGGCTCGGCCTGCTGGCCGCGGTGCTCTTCGGCGCGCTCGCCACCGAACAGCAGGCCCGGTTCACGCTCAGCGACGACGCGGCCGGCGCCGCACTGGAGATCAACGGCACGATCGGGGCGATCCTCTTCGGGATCATCGCGATCGCCGGCGGCGCGGCGCTGCTCGCCGGGGTGCCGAAGCGGTGGTTCCTTCCCGTGCTCGGCGTCGGGCTCGTCGGCTTCGTGCTCTCGTTCCTGTGCTGGCAGGTCTCCGCCGCGCCGGCTGGTCAGAACTTCATGCCGCTGGTCAACATCATCCGGGGCACGTTCATCCTGGCCCTGCCGCTGATCTTCGGCGCGCTCGCCGGGGTGCTCTGCGAACGATCCGGCGTGGTCAACGTGGCCATCGAGGGTCAGTTGCTGATGGGCGCTTTCAGCGGCGCGCTCTTCGGCAGCATCTCCGGCAACGTCTGGGTGGGTCTGGTCGCCGCAGCCATCGGCGGCGCGTTCATCTCGCTGCTGCTGGCGATCTTCGCCATCCGTTACCTGGTCGACCAGGTAGTCATCGGCATCGTGCTGAACCTGCTGGCGGTCGGCGTCACCGGCTTCCTCTACGAGCGGCTGATGCAGACCGACGCGGCGAAATACAACAGCTCGCCCCGCTTCAGCAACTGGGAGATCCCGCTGCTGAAGGACATTCCGGTGCTCGGGCCGGCGCTGTTCCGCGGCAACATCTTCCTCTACGTGGGGTTGCTGCTGGTGCTGGTGATCCACATCGGGTTGTTCCGCACCCGCTGGGGGCTGCGTACCCGCTCGGTCGGCGAGCACCCGATCGCCGCCGACACGCTCGGCGTCAAGGTGCTGCGGGTGCGCTATCGCAACGTGCTCCTGGCCGGCGTGGTCGCCGGTATCGGCGGCGCGTCCTACACGCTGGCGCTCTACTCGTTCACCAAGAACATGATCGGCGGAAAGGGCTTCATCGCACTGGCCGCGCTGATCTTCGGCCGATGGAACCCGACCGGTGCGCTGCTCGCCGCGCTCTTCTTCGGTTTCGCCGACCAGCTCGCCACCTACCTGGGCGCGATCAGCAGTTCCATCCCCAGCCAGTTCCTGGCGATGCTGCCCTACCTGGCGACCATCCTGGCGGTCGCCGGTCTGGTCGGCCGGGTTCGGGCACCGGCCGCCGACGGCAAGCCGTACATCAAGGGCTGATCTCCGAAAGCGTGCCCGGCGGGCAGGGTCGCTCCCACCTTGAGCACGGCACACAGCTACCCCTGCCCGCTTCTGACCTGGGCTGCTTCGGCAGAATGATGAGATGACCGACATCGACTGGGCGCGGTTACGCGCCGCCGCCACCGACGCGATGCGGCACGCGTACGCGCCGTACTCGTCGTTCCCGGTCGGCGCGGCCGCGCTGGTCGACGACGGCCGCGTGGTGGTCGGCTGCAACGTGGAGAACGCCGCGTACGGGGTGACGCTCTGCGCCGAGTGTGGCGTGGTCTCCAGCCTGCACGCCACCGGCGGGGGACGGATCGTCGCGCTCTCCTGCGTCGACGCCACCGGCGAGCCACTGATGCCGTGTGGCCGCTGTCGGCAGCTGCTCTGGGAGCACGGCGGGCCGGAGTGCCTGATCGAGTCGAAGGCACGCCCGCTGCGGATGGCCGAGTTGCTGCCGCACGCCTTTGGCGTCGAGGACCTGGAGGCCGTCACCGGGGAGACGCCGGTGCCGGTGGTTCCGGAGCGGCTGGCCGCCTGGCGCGGTCGCGGCACCGTCTTCGTACACCCGGACATGTCCGCTGGTCAGCAGGTCTGGACGGCGTACTGGGAGCGGTCGGCCGGGGACGACGCCGGCGCCGAGACCGGGGTGCTGGAGGAGGCGCCGAGCTGGGACGACCCGGCCGAGGCGATCACCTGGGGCCTGGCCCGGACGCCTCGGGTGGTGGTGGTCGACGCCACCGGCACCATCTTCTGGGCTGGGGAGGGTGAGCCGCCGGTGGAGATTCCGGTGCGTTGGTCTTGAGTGTGGTTGCTGTTTGGGGCCGGGGCCGACCGTGCCCGGCTCCGGGCGGTCAGGCTTGATCCCAACCCCCGGCCCCGGCCGCCCCCGCCCCCGCGGGGGGCCCGCCCGGCCCGGGACAGA